>CALAUY010000134.1 GCA_937892015.1 uncultured Bacteroidales bacterium
CGGCGGTCTTCATGTCCACCTGTCGGTTTAACCGTACATATTCAATCAATTGCACGAGCACCTCGGTGTCGGTGTCAGAGCGGAAAGTGTAGCCCTCCTGCTGTAGTCCCTGCTTCAGAACGGAGTAGTTTTCGATGATTCCATTGTGGATAATCGCCAATTGCTCGCTTTCCGAATAATGCGGGTGCGCATTCACTACATTCGGCTCGCCATGAGTAGCCCAACGAGTATGGGCAATGCCGATACAACCGGAATGGTCTTTTTCGGCGGTAAACTCTTCTAATTCAGATACTTTTCCTTTGGCTTTGTACACATTCAAATCGCCGTGTGTGTTTATCAGTGCCACTCCGGCGCTGTCGTAACCGCGATATTCCAGTCGATGTAAACCTTTAATCAGAATAGGGTATGCCTGACGTTTTCCTATGTAACCTACTATTCCACACATAATGATGTTAGTTAAAAGTTAATAGTTGATAGTTTAATGATGGTTTAATGATAGTTTGATGATAGTTTAATGGATGAACAGCAGTTCCCTGTATTTGGGGAGAGCCCACATCTCGTCGTCCACAATCATTTCGAGGGCATCGGCGTGTGTGCGGATGTCCTCCATGGCGGGTAGGACGTGGTCGTAGTAGGCGATGGCTTTGCTGCGTTCATCGGGTTGGCGGTTGGCACGGTGACGGGCAGTAGTCATGTCGTCCACGCCGGCAAGAATGGCCGTGACATGGTTCTCTATTTGGCGTATAATGCTGTAATCCTGTTTGTTGAGCGAACGTACCTCCTCTTCGCTAAAGACCTGTTTGACGGTCAACACGTTCTGAAGCAGCATCGTTTGGTAGCGTTTGGCAGCGGGCAAGACATGGTTGATGACCAAGTCGCCCAGAACGCGACTCTCAATCTGCACTTTTTTGGTGTACGTCTCCCATTTGACTTCGCATCTGCTGCGCAACTCTGCTTCGTTAAGTACATTGGTTTTGCTGAACATCTCAATGGATTGCGGCAAGAGGTATCGGTCAATGACCAGCGGTGCACTGGTCTCGCAGTCGAGTCCCCGCTTGGCAGCTTCTTGCTTCCATTCGTCGCTGTAACCATTGCCATCGAAGCGGATGGGTTTGCATGCAACGATATACTCTTTGATGACTTGGAAGAGAGCGCGCTCTTTGGGCAGTCCATCTGCAATGAGTTGGTCCACCTCACTTTTGAACGTCATCAGCTGTTCAGCGACAGCTGCGTTGAGTGCCAACATCGCTGCGCCGCAGTTGGCAGATCGGAAGAGCGTCGTGTAGGGAAA
>CALAUY010000135.1 GCA_937892015.1 uncultured Bacteroidales bacterium
GTCGGAATAGTCGGAATAGTCGGAATAGTCGGAATAGTCGGAATAGTCGGAATAGCAGGATATTATTTTCCTTTTTGCTTAGCGGAGTGGATGTTAATCACGACCAGTAGAACCAAGATAATCAGGAAGATGAGCGAGAAGAGGGGTCGCAGTTCGGGCGTCAGACCTCCCTTGCGTGCATCCGCGTAAATAAAAGTGCTAAGAGTCTCGAGTCCGCCTGAACCTTTCGTGAAGAACGTGACGCCGAAATCGTCGATACTGAGCGTGAGTGCCAAGATGAATCCGCTGACCATCCCCGGCCACAGTTCGGGCATCAGTACTTTCCGCAGTGCCTGAAAAGGCGTGGCCCCCAAGTCAAGAGCCGCCTCGTAGATGTTGGGGTTCATCTTGCTTAGTCGTGGAAGCACACTGAGTACGACGTACGGTGTGCAGAAGACGACGTGTGCGATGCAGACGGTTACGAGTCCACGCGAGATGCCGAGAAAGACGAAGAGCAGGAAGAGTGAGATGCCTGTGAGGATGTCGGGGTTGATCATCGGCACTGAATTGAGGAACTGCACGGCTTTGCGGCTCTTTTGGCGCATGTTGAAGATGCCGATAGCGGCGAGTGTGCCGAGCATGGTGGAGACGAGGGCCGCGATGAGTGCGATGACGAACGTATAGGCCACAGCTCGATAGAGGTTAGGATCGACCCGCACTTGCGCCGTGCGGTCGTAACCGGTGAACAGGTTCTCGTAGAGTTGCACGGTGAAGCCCGTCCAGTTGCCGAAAACTTTGCTTTTCGTGAACGAGAACACGATGATGAGCACGATGGGCGCATACAGTACCACCAGTAGCAGCCAAAGATAGGCGTTGCCTACAACCTGCTTGGTTTTGAGTGCCCGCTCACGGCGGCGAGCTTCTATTTGAGCCGATGTCATATGAGGCCTCCTTTCTGCGTGTCGTTCTTATCGCCCTGGTCGAAGAACGAGGTGAGTGCAATGATAATCAGCATGATAAGCGACAGAGCGGCACCGTAGTTCCACATGGCTATACCGCCCTCACCGAAACTGCGTTGGATAAGCGAGCCGAAGAGAGTAATCTTGTTGTGCGTAAGCAGTTCGGCAATGGCGAAAGTGCTGACAGTCGGCATAAAAACCATCACGATGCCGGAGTAGATGCCGGGGACGGAGAGCGGCAAAATCACTTTGGTGAACACCTCGCGCTTGTTGGCACCGAGGTCTTCAGCCGCCTCGATGAGGGAGCGGTCCATCTTCTGCAGCGTGTTGTAGATGGGGTAGATCATGAAGGGCAAGTAATCATAGCACATGCCGAAGAGCAGGGCGCCCTCGCCCAGTGGCAGACCGAACATGTTGAACAGTTCCACCGTGGCAATCGTGCGGAGGAGGAAATTGATCCACATGGGCAGGATGAACAGCAGAGCCATCACTTGCGGAGTGCGAAACTCGGCCGTGGCCATGATGTAAGCAGCCGGGTACCCGAGCAAGAGACATATGATGGTGGTTATCAGCGCGATAGCGAGCGAATAGATAAGTGTGTTCACCGCTTCGCTCGTATGGAAAAAGCGCACGAAATTGTAGATGGTGAAATGTCCGCTTCCATCGGTGAAAGCGTAGTAGATAATCAGCAACAGCGGCAATACCACGAAAAGGACGAGGAACAGCACGTACGGCCAAGCCCATGTGCGCCTTGATGCCGCAATATCAGTCAATCGTTTCATTGTCAATTGGATTTACAGATTTACCCATTATCAATTGATCATGATATCTTCGGGCCGGATAACTATCCCCACTCTGTCGCCGTCGTCCCACACGTCGTTGGTGTTCACGTACAGGTCGTGCCCTTCATCGGTGCGGATAGTCAGGTGGTAGTGGTTGCCCTTGAAGAGGATGAAATGCACCTCACCGGACAAAGTACCTTCCTCTTCGTGGTCTTGCAGGTCGATGGCGCGGAAAGCCACTTGTACCTGCACTTTGTCGCCCACATTACGCGTTTCGATACGCTCGGGCAGTACGTCCCAGTCGGCATCAATGAACCGCACCTTTCCGTTCTTCAGCACTTCTCCTTCGAAAAAGTTGTAGAGGTAGTGCTCTTTGTGCATAATCTGGATATCTTCAGGTTTGACGAGCATCCCCACTTCCGTACCCGGCAAGAACTCGTGGTAGTCTTGCACCATGAACTCGTAACCATTGTCGGTGTTGACAATCATCTCGTAGTGTACGCCCTTGAAGATGCTACTCTCCACCGTTCCGTACCATTTAGTGAACCGTCCTTTGGGCACACGGTCGTCAGGGTCGTACTCAGACAGGTTGGGCTGGACAGACTTATCTTTGGCCCAGATATAGATATCTTCGGGTCGGATGACCACATCCACGGGCACGTCCTCACCGAAACCAACGTCCACGCAGTCGAACTCTTTCTCAAGGAACTGAACACGTTTGTCGCGAATCATGCGGCCACTGAGGATATTGCTCTCACCGATAAAATCTGCCACGAAGCAGTTGATGGGTTCGTTGTACACATCGGTGGGTGTTCCTATCTGCTGAATCTTGCCTTCAGACATCACCACCACACGATCGGACAATGTCAGCGCTTCCTCTTGGTCGTGCGTCACGTAGATGAAGGTGATGCCCAGCTGTTTGTGCATCTCCTTGAGCTCTATCTGCATGTCGTGTCGCATCTTCAGGTCCAATGCGGCCAATGGTTCGTCCAGTAGCAGTACTTCGGGCTGATTGACGATAGCGCGGGCGATGGCCACACGTTGTTGCTGCCCACCGGATAGGGAGTCCACATCACGCTCTTCGTAGTCGGTCATGCCCACTGTCTTGAGAGCCGCTTTCACTTTCAGGTTGATGGTGGCTCGGTCTAACCCTTTCAGTTTCAGACCAAAAGCGATGTTGTCAAACACGTTAAGGTGCGGAAAAAGGGCATATTTCTGAAACACCGTGTTGACGGGGCGTTTGTGAGGTGGCATCTGTGACACGTCCTCACCATTGAGCAGAATATCGCCCGAACTGACAGTCTGGAAACCCGCAATGCAGCGCAGCAGGGTAGTCTTGCCGCATCCCGAGGGACCTAAGATGGTTACAAACTCGCCTTTTTCGACGGAAAGGCTAACATCATTGAGGGCGTACTTGCCGTCCTCAAACTGCTTCGACACGTGATTAACCTCGATAATCATTGGTTCTTACGGTACTGTAAAATGAAACATAAAAACTGGATTTTATTTGTTTGCGGTCAGGCTTCCTTGAATGAAGGTTGCCCCTGTTTGCGTCACTTCTAATCGACACATCGCGTTCATAACAATCGGTCTGTTGAACGGGACGTGTCCTGCCGGGAACCGGAAGACGACCGGATAATCGTAAGGCTCCACCATGATGCGGATGCGTTCGAACAGCGTTCCCCCCATCTGCGGGTCTTCTTCATAGTCGGAGAACTGCCCCACTATTAACCCCTTGATATTGCGCAAAATACCGCTCAGACGCAGGTTGTGGAGCATACGGTCGATGGCGTATGGTCGTTCGCCCACGTCCTCGATGAAAAGGACGCATGGCTCGTCTGTTCTGAGTGCATACGGTGTGCCTTGCAATGCGTTCAGAACCGTCAGATTGCCGCCGCGCAACAAGGCATCGACTTTGCCCGCGCGATTCATCGGATGAGGCGGAACAGTGATGCTTACGGGTTTGCCGCACAACAGCTCGTGCAGGGCTTCCACTGAGACGTGGTTCTTGCCGTACTCCATGATATGCTTTGCCATTGCGCCGTGGATGCACGGGATATCATACAAACCGAGAAACTGATGCAGTGCAGTGATGTCAGAATAACCAATTGCCAGCGCGTTGTTAGACGGCTTCTTCAAGCTATCCAATATCTGCATCAAACCATACCCTCCCCGCGCGCACAAAATATAATTAATGTCAGGGTCTTCAAACGCCGCATTCAAGTCGTCTGCACGTCCGCGTTTGGTGCCGCCGAAACGCCCCAAAGGTTGACGGGCATGCTCTCCTTCCGTCACTCGGAATCCCCAACTCTCAATGCGCTCACGTGCACCGTCCAATACTTTCGATTCCACCCGCCCTGCAGGGACAACAATGTGTACTCTTTCTTCCATTTTATACCTCTGTTTTTATTGGTTTTAGTAACAATTTTTCAAAATCGGGTGCAAAGTTACAAAAAAAAAATGATATGACCAAATATTTTTGTAAAAAAATGTGTTCTTGGTGCATATCTCAACGAAGTACGCCGCTTATCTCTTCGTAGGTGAATCCGCGTCCGAGCAGGAAACGACTGAGTTTTTGCTGAGCGGCAAACGCATCTGTTTCTTTGCACAGTTCCTTGCGTTTGGTCTCTGCCAGGTGCTCTAATGTGTGTCGGTACGTTTCAGGGTCTAACTGCTCCAAAGCATGCTCAATATCTCCGTTTCCAACGCCTTTTTGCATCAGTGCGGCACGTATCTTCATCCGTCCCCAGTGCTGAAAACGGAGCTTGTCGTTAGCGAAAGCGACTGCATATCGTTTCTCATCAAGAAACCGATTATCCTCTAATTGTCGTACGATAGTTTCCAGAGTCTCTTCGTTCACATCGTCCCACGCTCGCAATTTGTCTCGCACATCACGCCGGCATCGCTCGGCCTGCGCGCAATATCCCGCCACCTTGTTGTATAACTCTTCTGCTTTCATAATTCATTCTATGAAACAATGACCACTCTATCTTTGCCGAACATATCTTTGGTGAGCGTCACGTGTTGCCGGCCGAGACTGCGGAACAGATTGACTGTTGCATCCCCGAACCGCTCGTTGACCTCGAAGAACATCTGCCCGTCCGGTGCGAGCAGTCCATCTGCCGCGAGTCGGCCGATACGCTCGTAAAAAAGCAGCGGTTCTTGGTCGGGCACGAAGAGTGCGCGCGCGGGTTCGTAGTCTAAAACCCTCGATTCCATCGAGTTTTTCTCGCTCTCGCAGATATAGGGCGGATTGCTGACGATGAGGTCGTATGGTCCATCGGGCGCGTCGCCAAGGATATCACATCGGAAGAGCGTCAGGTCAGTGCCGTTGCGTTGGGCGTTCTCGTGCGCTATCGCCAGTGCTTCACAGGAGATGTCGCACGCCTCCACACGCCATTCGGGATGCTTTGTTTTCAGTGCAATAGCGATGCAACCCGAACCGGTTCCGATGTCCAGTATGCGCAGTGACCGATGCTTTCGGCTCATATTCTCTCGCTCTACGGCTTCTACCAGTTCGGCCGTCTCGGGTCGCGGTATCAGCGTTGCCGATGTCACGCGTAAGTCGAGCCCCATCCACAATGCATGCTCAAAAACGTACTGCACCGGTTCGCCAAGCAGTAATCGCGAGAGCGACTCTTCGCCACCGCCCTCTTCCACCATCCACCGCGTCAACTCTCGCGCTTCCGTTGCAGAGTATGCCGTGCGCAGTAGGTTGTATGTCTCGTCTCTCGTCATGTGAAGATGCATTGTGACCGCCCCATCTGTTGCGATGGTCACGTTTCCGCCTGCAAAGTTACTGCTTTTTTTTCAAATATGCAAGTTTTTCACAAAATAATGTTGCCAAAGTGGCTCTTTCATGTGTGCAGAGGGTGTTTTTTGTCGCAAAAAAACGCTTTTTTGTACTTTTTTCCGAAAAAAAGAGAAAAAAGTTTGCATATATGATTTTTTTTTTGTAACTTTGCGGACGATTTGGAAACCAAACAACTTAATACCATAGAAATGAAAGAAAAAAACTATTGCGTTATTATGGCCGGAGGTGTTGGTAGTCGGTTCTGGCCTTATAGTCGTAATCATCGTCCGAAGCAGTTCCTAGATTTCTTCGGAACAGGTAGGAGTCTGTTGCAACAGACAGTCGATCGTTTTCGTCCGATAGTGCCGATAGAGAACGTGCTGATAGTGACGAACGTGATGTATCGTGACGTGATTTTGGAGCAAATACCCGACTTGCGTCGTGAACAAATCTTGTGCGAGCCAGCCCGCCGCAACACCGCACCCTGTATCGCCTATGCCGTGTCGCATATCAGCGCACGCACTAGCGAGGCGAATATCGTGGTGGCGGCATCCGACCACTTGATTATGCAAGAGGATGAGTTCCGTCGCGTTATTTCCACCGGTTTGGATTTTGTGGAGAACCATGACGTGCTGCTGACGCTGGGCATGAAGCCGACACGTCCGGAAACGGGTTACGGATACATCCAGAAAGAGAAACAATGGACAGAGGACGGGCGAGAGTTGTCGTCGATATACACCGTGAAGACGTTCACCGAGAAGCCTGATTTGGAGTTGGCCAAAGTGTTCGTTGACAGCGGCGAGTTCCTTTGGAACAGCGGCATTTTCCTCTGGAATCTACAATCTATTCGTAAGGCTTTCCGCACATATCAGCCCGAGATTTCAGAGCCGTTCCGTCGCGGTGAAAACATGATGGGTACGGCCGATGAGGACACGTGGATTCAGGAGGTTTTCCCGACATTGCCGAGCATCTCGGTCGATTACGGCATCATGGAGAAAGCGGACAATGTGTACGTGATGGAGGCCGATTTCGGTTGGTCAGACTTGGGCACGTGGGGCTCGCTGTATTCGCTCTCGCCGAAAGATGCGGAGGGCAACGTGAGCCTCAAATCCGATGCACTCTTCTACCATTCGCACGGCAACGTGGTGACGCTCGAGCCCGGCAAACTGGCTGTCATTCAAGGACTTGACGGCTATATAGTGGCCGAGGCTGACGGGGTGTTGCTCATCTGCAAACAGCAGGACGAGCAGTCGATTCGCCAGATGGTGACCGATGCCGAAGTGAAGTTCGGGGGGAAATACAATTGAGCAATTAATAATCAGTCAATAATAATCAGTAAATGAGTTACTTAAATTTCGACAAGAAGTTGCTGGTCAACTTAGACAGGTCGTTGGAGAAAGAGATGATTCGGACGAACCGTTCGGGTGCTTATAACTCAACGACGCTGGTTGACTGCAACACCCGCAAGTACCACGGACAGTTGGTGCTGCCGTTGCCGGAACTGGGGGACGACAACTACGTGCTGCTCAATTCGTTGGATGAGACGGTTATCCAGCATGGCGCGGAGTTCAACCTCGGTTTGCACAAATACGGTGACCACCATTTCTCTCCGAACGGGCACAAGTACATCCGCGAGTTCGACTGTGAACGCATCTCCAAGACGGTGTATCGAGTGGGCGGTGTTATCCTGCAAAAGGAGCGCATGCTCGTTAGTTTTGAACCTCGTGTGCTTATTCGCTACACGCTTTTGGAGGCGCACAGCGCTACGACCCTCCGTTTCCGTCCGTTCCTCGCTTTCCGTTCCGTGAGCGAGCTGACGCACGAGAACGGACGAGCCAACTCTGACATGCAAGAAGAGGTGAATGGCGGCAGTGCTCAACTCTACCCCGAGTACCCACGTCTCTACATGCAGTTCTCGAAGAAATGTACGTACACGCACGAGCCTCACTGGTATCGCGGCATTGAGTATCAGAAGGAGCAGGAGCGCGGTTTTGAGTACAAAGAAGACAACCTTGTACCGGGTTGGTTTGAAGTGCCGATGCGCAAGGGCGAGAGCGTGATTTTCTCGGCGGGCATCTCGCCCGTGAACACTCGAACGCTGACGGCCACATGGGGCAAAGAGATGGAGCGTCGTATCAGTCGCACGGACATGTATAACACGCTCCGCAACTCGGCTGCACAGTTCTACAAACGTGAAGGCGACAAATGTTACCTGCTGGCGGGCTATCCATGGTTTCACGCCACAGCGCGTGAGGAGTTCTTCTCGCTGCCAACCTGCACGCTCGGCATCAATCGCCCCGAATACTGGGACGCTATCATGAACAAGACGGCCGTACCGGAGATGCAGGCTTTCCTTGCCGGCGAATACGACAAGATTCGTTTGCGCGACATGGATGAACCCGATGCCATCCTGTGGTTCGTACGAGCCGTGCAACAGTATTTCGTGCATGTAAGCAAAGAGGAGGCTGTGAAACTATACGGCTCGCTGGTGTTGGACATCATCGATTATCTCCGCAAGAACAAACATCCGCGCGCTTTCCTGCACCCCAATGGACTGCTTTGGGTAGATGGTACGCAACGTCCTGCGACATGGATGAACGCCATGGAGAACGGTCGTCCCATCACGCCGAGAACGGGTTATGTGGTGGAAATCAACGCCTTATGGTACAATGCCCTAATGTTCGCTGCCGAACTACAGCGGGCGGCGGGCAAAGAGATGGCGGCAGACCTGATGGAGTATCAGGCCGAGCTGACCCGCGGCGCTTTTGTTCAGACGTTCTGGAACGGGTTCTACCTCTACGATTATGTAGTAGATGGTTATCAGGATCGCGAGGTGCGTCCGAACCAAATATGGGCAGCGAGTCTGCCATACTCACCGCTGGACCGCAAGCAGCAGAAAGCAGTGGTGGACATCTGCACCAAGGAGTTGCTCACGCCTCGCGGCCTACGCACTATCTCGCCCAAGTCGGGCAACTACCGACCCGTCTATATCGGCGGGCAGTTGGAGCGTGACCGTAATTTCCACAACGGCCCTGTTTGGCCATTCACTATTGCAGCCTACGCATCCGCGTACATGCGCGTATATAAGATGTCCGGCGTAGGCTTCATCCAACGTGCACTTGTGGGCTTTGAGCAGGAGATGTCGGAGTTGTGCATTGGCACCCTCAACGAGATTTACGATGGCAATCCGCCCTATAAAGGCCACGGCGCCATGTCGTACGCCCCATCGGTAGCAGCCGTCATCTCGATGTGCAACACACTGCGACTCTACAAAGAAGCTGAACAACAACAGATCAACGAGAAAGGAGCAACTATATGAAAGCATTAATGTTTGGTTGGGAGTTTCCTCCTCATATTTTAGGCGGTTTAGGAACGGCCAGTTACGGCCTGACTCGCGGCATGGCGGAACAGCCCGACATGGAGATCACTTTCGTCATCCCCAAACCATGGGGCGATGAAGATCAGTCGTTCCTGAAGATTATAGGCGCTAACAGTGTGCCCATCGTGTGGAAAGAGAACTCGTACGACTATGTAGCGCAGCGCATGCAAGGCAAGATGTCGGCCGAAGAGTACTACCACTTGCGCGATGGCATCCACTACGATTACCGCCGTATCGGCACTGATGACCTCGGTTGTGTAGGCTTCTCGGGACGCTATCCTGACAACCTCATCGAAGAGATTGGCAACTACGAAGCTGTGGCCAGTGTACTGGCCCATGCGCTGGATTTCGACATCATCCACTCACACGACTGGTTGACCTATCCGGCCGGCGTTTTCGCGAAGCATATATCCGGCAAACCGCTCGTCATACACGTGCATGCCACCGATTTCGACCGTTCGCGCGGCAATGTCAATCCCACCGTTTTCTCCATTGAGAAGCGCGGCATGGACGAGGCCGACCATATCATGTGCGTCAGCAACCTGACTCGCCGCACCGTTATTGAGAAATACGGCATCAATCCGGCCAAAGTGAGCACTGTTCACAACGCTGTGGAGCCGCTGAAAGATCTCGACACGTTCCACAAAACACCAAGAAAAGACAAAGTGGTGACGTTCCTCGGTCGCATCACGATGCAGAAGGGGCCTGAATATTTTGTAGAAGCTGCTGCGCGTGTGCTTGACAAGACCGACGGAGTACGTTTCGTCATGGCCGGTTCGGGCGATATGATGAACAAGATGATTGACCTTGTGGCCAAACGCGGCATTGCCGATCGTTTCCATTTCCCGGGCTTCTTGCGCGGACGGCAAGTGCAGGAGATGTTGGCAGAATCCGACTGCTATATCATGCCATCGGTGAGCGAGCCGTTCGGTATCTCGCCGCTCGAAGCAATGCAAGTGGGATGCCCGTCCATTATCTCGTATCAGTCCGGATGCGCAGAGATTCTCACTCACGCCATCAAAACCGACTACTGGGACATTGATGCCATGGCCGACGCTATCTACGCCATCGTCAAGTATCCGGCGATGTACAAATCGCTCTCCGAAGAAGGGATGACCGAGGTGAACAACATCCGCTGGTACGATGCCGGACTGAAAGTGCGTGCCATATACGACAAGGTGCTTGGTAGATAACACGACAAGCAGAAAAAGCTAAAAAATACAATAAATAACAAACGGATAAATAAGTAAATATTATGAGAAATATTTGTTTTTGCTTCCAAATGCATGCGCCTTATCGGTTGAAACGCTATCGTTTCTTTGATATCGGTCAGGACCACTACTATTTTGATGACCTGCAGACCGAAGACCAGATTGTATGGTTGGCGCAAAATTCGTACCTGCCACTCGTGAACACGCTCAACGAGATGGTAAAGATGTCGCGTGGCAAGTTTCGTTGCGGTATAGCCGTCAGCGGAGTACTTCTCGAGTTGCTGCAGCAGTTCGCACCCGAAGTGGTGGATGCGCTCAAGGAACTGGCAACCACCAAAGCGGTGGAGTTTGTGGCAACGCCGTACGCTTATTCGCTTGCATCGGAGTACAGCGAGACCGAGTTTGAACACCAACTCAAGCGCGAAACGGAGATTATCCAAGAGCTCTTCGACCAGAAACCGACAACGTTCTGGAACAGCGAACTACTCTACGATGACATGCTTGCCGGGCAAATCATGAAACTCGGTTTCAAGGCCGCTATGACTGAAGGAGCCAAGCACTTGCTGTCGTGGAAATCGCCGAACTATGTCTATCAGTCAGTAGCGGGTAAATCGCTGAAAGTGCTGTTGCGCAACTCTGCACTTTCCGACGAACTGTCGTTCCATTTCTCTGACCCCAAGTGGTACAATTTCCCCATGGATGCAGAGAAATATGCGATGCAGATAGCGTCTATCGATGGCGAAGAGCCGGTCATCAACCTCTGGATGGGGGCTGACACTTTTGGTATTCGTCAGAATGCCGGAACGGGAATCTTCGATTTTCTCAAAGCACTGCCTTTCTACATGATTGAGCGCGAGATAGGATTCGTCACTCCGGGCGAAGCTGCCAAGAAAATCCCTGCCAGCGACATCCTCTCTTCGCCTTATCCCACTACGTGGTGTGGTGAGAGCAAAGACTTGTCGGCTTTCAATGGTAACGACCTGCAGCAGGAGGCACTCAATAAACTCTATGCAGTGGCAGAGCGCGTACGCATGTGCAAGGATGTGGCGCTGAGACGCGACTGGTACGTTCTGCAATCCGACGACCATTTCCTCTTCATGAACCACATTGATGCGGGGCACACTCACTACGAATCGGCCTATAATGCGTTCATCAATTATATGAACGTGCTCTCCGATTTCCTCCTTCGCGTGGAAGAACAGTACCCGACAACCATCGAGAACGAGGAGCTCAACGAGTTGCTCAAGACCATCAACAACCAAGAGAAAGAGATAGCACAACTCGAAGCTGAGCTGAAGAAAGCAAAGAAGGCCGCGAAGAAATAAGCGCGGCAAGTGCCCGTTTGGGCGGTAACCGCACTTTTTCTGCATAGCTTGGCATCTGCAAGCGACTGATAATGCTGACTTAAGAAGAAAAGGCGACTCGATTGAGCCGCCTTTTTTGGATGCATAACATGAACGATTATTTCATTTTAGGCACTTCGATGAGGCACATTCCGATGTGCGGAGCTGCTGCCCAGATTACCAGTTTGCCATCCACTTCGGCAGCATTGCAGAGTGCTACGCATGCCAAAGAAACCGTTTCGCCCGGCATTTCATACGAGAAGACAGGCATCAGCGTCTCGGCATCTTGTGCTTCTTGCATCTTTACCATAGCAGAGACGATGTCGTTGCCGTCGGAAATATCGAACACGTGCACACCTTCTTCAGCCCAGTAGAGATAGCGACGAGCGTTGGAGAGCAGGAGGTAACGGCTGCGATTGAACTCAATAACGTGTGGGTCGGTTGCGTGGCTTACACTGATTCCCTCTTCGCCCATAGTATCCCATTCGAACTCACGAAGCACGGTGGCATCCTTGTCGAGCAACCACATGTTGGCGTTGAATGTAGCTTTCATTATGTAGATGTTCTCGCCCACTTGATTCATCATGCCGTAGTAATTAGCGATGGCGGGTAACTCAAGCTCCGTAGGTTCGGAGATAGAGGTGAAATTGGAGACAGTGAAGCGATAGAACTTCTGATCGGCCTCTTGCTTGAAACAGAAGATGTAGCCGTTGCCGTTTTCGTCGAGGTTGACAGAGAGGTTGTCTCCCAGACGACCGTTGTAGTCGTTTTCAGAGTTGACAACACCCGTGCCGTTCCAGTCGAAAATTTTCTCCGGCGTGGCGGTTGGTGATGCGTAGTGGTAAATCTTGAATCCGCCTGTTTCTGACCAATCGGCACCTACAGCACAGAGATTGCAGATATAGATATGTCCGTGGCTAAAACGACCTGCACTGATGGCAAATGTACCACCATCGATGCCGGTGATGTCGAGCATGATTGGCGCGGAGGTATCTTCGTTGAGCAGGTCTGCTACGCGGAACAGTTTCGGTGCTGTACGGTTAACAAGCAGCACATACTGACCGTCAAAGTCACCACCGCGTGTGAACTCTTCTGCAAAGTCGGGATAGACGTTTCCGGAAGTGATGGAGAAATCATGCCTTATGGCCTGTGACCAGTCAGCACCGGGTGTCGGAGATGAAGAGAACGTTACCTCATATTCAGCCGTCAAACCCATGAAGTCCATCTTGAAGAATCCCGGTTCTGAGGCGTAGATAACGCCATCTTTGGCAGTTGTGAACTCGTAGGTAGAACGAGCAGGAGAGAGCTCGACGCTAACAATAGTAATGGTGGACGCTTCGGGGAAGCCGAGGCAGAGCATACCATCGAGGATGTTTGCTGATGTGAGCGTGTTCTCTGTGCCGTTGTTGTCCTTCACTACGATTTTCTCGATAACAGGGGCCGATGCGGGATCGCTGAGGTTGAGTACCACTTCGTACGTCTCTTCCACCGAGCCTGTCTCACCCTTGTTGATACATTTGAGCGAGCCGTTGAGTGACTTGCTTGACGCGTCATTATTGGCAGTGAAATCAATCACATCGCTCTCAAGATAAGCACCGAGAGAGTATGTTCCTTGGAACTTTACTGCTGCGATATTCGTTTCGGCAGCTACGTTGTTGAACGTAATCACCTTGAGAGTCTGGTCAACTTCGCCGGTGATGAGGTCACCGCCGGAGATGCCACCATTGACAATCTTGATACTCTTGATGAACGCTTCAAGCGTCTCTTGATCAGGATTGGGGTCCGGGTTGTTGTCGCAACCAACAAACAGAACTGCGCACAATGCGGCCATAATCGCCGCGAACTTAAATGAATGCTTCATATCGTTGAATTTACAAATTATTGATTAATCAGGTCATTCCCATTCCGGATTCTGCGAGAGGTGATATCCTTTCGACTCATAGAGCGTTATCTGTCCGGATGGGATTGGTGCGATGTAGTCGCGGGCCTGCGGACGTTGACGCTGACCGGCGGTGTTGCGGAGGATATATCCCTCTGTAGCATTTGGGTCTTCAAGCACTATCTCCGGATCGCGGTCGGTGTAGTTGCCGAGAACGATGTATGCACCGTAACGGATGTCGGGATTGCAATCGTTCCATACGTAATCGAGTCGCTTCCAACGCTTGAGGTCATTGACGCGAAACCCTTCCATGCAGAGTTCTACTCGGCGCTCACGGCGAATCTCCCATAATAGTTCATCTACAGGTGTCTCACCGGTGTAGTTCTCTATGGTGAGTCGCATAGGGTCGTCGAACGTCACGTTGTTGACCATTGGCAATCCACCTGAGATTTTCAGTGCGGGCAACCCCACATCAGCACGTGCGCGGATAAGGTTGATGGACTTGTCGAGGTCTGTCTGTGAGAAGGAGTACTTGCCCATGAGGCTCAGTTCGTAAGCAGCCTCGGCGTAGTTGAGCAGCACCTCGGCATAGCGCAAACAGGGCGCATCGGTGATGTTCTTCGCTCCTGTCCAAGTTGCTTCGGGCTTACTTGCACGTGTGTCATCCATGTACTTGCACCAACTGTAACCGGTGTAGGTGTAAGCGAACGGCTTGCAATCGCAGCCCTTGATGTAGTATTTCGGACGGATGCACATGCTCAGACGCGGGTCGCGGTCGGTGAAGAAATCGTTGTACGTGCGTGGCACCCACATGGCGTTTTTCACATAGACGGGTTGACCATCAGAGCAGACAAAAGCCTCGGCAAGCGACTTACTGCAACCCTCTTGACTCTCGGTGAAGTTGATGGTGAGCATGTTGTGTGCGAGCACTCCGTCCACGTAGTGGCGGTACATCAGCACTTCGGTGTTGCCGGCCAGGTCGTCGGACGTGAAGAGGCTCTTGTATGATGCTGCGATGCTGTATTTGCCGCTCGACATCACCAGTTCAGCCGCCTCTTTAGCTTTCGTGAGACATTGTTCTGCCATCTCGGTTTCCCCCTTGACGTACTTGAGATAAGTGCCTTCACGCAGCAGATAGCGGCTCGCCATTCCTGCCACCACATATTTGTTGATTTGCAGTTGGCCATCGCTGGCGCGAACGTTCTGCATCGCATAGTCGAAATCCTCGATGATGCGGGCATCCACGTACGTGCGCGGGTCGCGGTCCTTATACATATAGTCCATGTCGGCTTTGTTGTCCGACACTACACACAGCGTGTCGAACCATGGCACATCGCCGAAGGTGAAGACGAGTCCGCTGTAGTAACATGCGCGGAAGAAGCGCCCGATGCCGCGCCAATGGTTGATAGCTGCTGTGTCGAGCGGCAGACGATCTACATTATGGATGACGTAGTTGGCTTTACGGATGTTGGAGAACGTCCAACTACTTGAGGTGACGGGTACAACAGTCGGTTGAAGGTCCAACTGGTCCTGCTCGCACACATCATCGTTGGTTCCCGGTTTGATGATGCTCAATGCCGAGGAATAAGTGGTGCCATAACCGGCGAAAACCGACGGATAGAAGCCGTACATGTAGCTGCGGGCTTGGTCTTCTGATGTCCAAAACTCTTCATCAGTGAAGTCATCAAAAGGCTCCACATCGAGGAAAGAGCAACCTGCTGCAGGAAGGAAAAGCAGCGAGATGAGAAGATATTGATATAACTTTTTCATACTATCGATATTTAGAGAGTGATTTGCAAACCGCAGGAAAGTTGCCGTGTGAACGGATAGATACGTCCGTATCCCATTGCCCCGCCGTCGCCCGTGGATGTCTGTGTTTCGGGGTCGAGAGGCAGATTCCCGAGGTGGTCGAGTTCAGCCACGTTCTCGAAACTGGCATAGACGCGGAACTTCTGGAAACGCATTTTCTTCAGTACGTTCTTCGGCAGCGAATAACCGATGGTGATGTTCTTCAGACGGAGATAACTCAAGTCCAGCAGATATCGTGTTTGGCAGAGGAAGTTGAACGAAGCGGCGGAATATTGCCCGGGCTGGTTCATCTCGGTCAGACGCGGATACCAAGCGTCGGTGTTAGTAGGTGTCCAATAGTCGGTCTGGTGAGCGTAGTACGTGCCTTCCGAGAAATTCCATCCCGGGATCATCATCGTGCCGGTTGCCCAGTAGTCACGTTTGCCTACACCCTGACAGAAGAGCGAGAAGTCAATGCCCTTCCACTCAAGACCCAAACGGAAATTGTACTCAAAACGCGGAGTGGTGTTGCCGATGCGGCTCCAGTCGCCATGGTTCTCCACCGTCTTGTCGCCCCATGTAATCTCGCCGTCACCATCGAGGTCCACGTACTTGACATCACCCGGGCCATACTTGTAGTTGTATCCGTTAGTGCCCTCGAAATACGCTTGGGAGGCGATGCCCGGCAGCAGGTTACCCTCTTCATCGAAATCGCTCTCTTGGAAGAGTCGGTCGGTGGTGAAGCCCCAGATTTCGCCGATGACCTTGCCCTCGTAGTTGCTGCCATCGATGACGGACGTGCTCTTACGCGGGTGCTTGGTGACTATAGCGAGTGCATCGGAAACGCCGGCCGAGGCTGTGATATTCAGTCCGTTGGCGAAGCGATGGTGGTAGTCGAGCATAATCTCCCAACCATTGGTGGTCAGTTGTGCAGCGTTCTGGTAAGGTGCTGAAGCACCGTAGGTGGAGGGCACTTCTGAACCGCTGACTATCATGCCGTCGTTGATACGGCGATAGATGTCGAAACTGGCACCGAGGTCATCGTTGAGGAAACGGAAATCAGCACCGAAATCCATCGTCTTGATAGTCTCCCATGTGAAACCGTCAGCAATGGCCGTCGGCAGGGAAAAAGTCAGTTCATCGACATCACTCGTTATCCAGCCCGAGTTGTACGAAGAGATGATGGCACGGAAGCGGTTACTACCCACGTTCTGGTTGCCGATGGAGCCGTAGGATGCGCGCACTTTGGCGAAACTCCACCACGGTTGAAGCGACTCCCACCAACTCTCTTCAGAAGCTACCCATCCGAGCGAGCCCGATGGGAAGAAACCCCAGTGCTGATTGGTCGGGAAACGACTGGAGCCATCATAGCGACCATTGAGCTCGATGAGATAGCGGTCTTTGTAGGAGTAGTTAACGCGTGCGAAGAAACCCATCGTGGACCATGCGCTATGCGAACCATATACGAAATCGTCGCCTGTAGCAAGGCTGATCTCCGGTTTGGTTTGGTCGAGCAGGTTACGTTTCTCGGCGTTGACGTAGCGGATATCTTTGTACTCGATATTGAAGCCCACGAATGCACCGAACTTGTGCGCATCGTTCCACGTGTGCTTGTATTTGAGCACTGCATTGCCGACGTGGTACTGGCGTTTGTAGTAATAGACATCCACTTTGTTGCGACTGGTGGCTGCCCAGTTATCAACGAGGTTGAGTCCTCCGCTCCAGAAATCCCATCCACCGACCGTTCCGCCGCGCTGGATGATATCCTCGTTGTCGAGGTTGAACGTGTAGTCGATGTCGAGCGTCAGGTCGGGGAAGAACGTGATAGTACCGCCCACGCCGGCGCGCATATAATCTTTCTCGTCGCTGTTCATATTTGCCGCTTCAGTCTCGGTGATGGAGTTGCGGAACGGCGAGCCCTCGTATGTACCATATGGCATGATGGCCGGCCAGCGATAGAGGTAATAGAGTGCATCGTAACTCACAGAGCCGAAATTGAACGGCGTTTCGAGGTTGGTGCGGGTGTAGAGCATCTTCGAGCGCACCTTGAGCCATTTGGTCACCTCGCTTTCGACGTTGGCGTTGATGGAGTAACGGTTGTATTCGTCGGGGTTGACTTTGATAACGCCGCCCTGACCCATATAGCCGAGACCAATGTAGTAGTTGGTCTTACCTTGCTGACCACTCACGCTCAGGTTGTGTTGCTGCGAGAAAGAGAAATCCTTCATGTACATGTCGGCAGCGTCCCATGAGCGATAGAAATACGCATCGCCTGAGATAATCTCAAAATCGCGTCCGAGTACCATCTCGTTGCTCATCGTCTTACTGCCGAACATGCGATCCCACTCTTTCATTCGTTCGATGGAGTTGGCATCCCACACTAATCCGCAGGCGTTCTTGAAGATAGTCGTCCCGGGGCTGCGGCGTTGCCGTGCTTCGAGTGCCATCTCTGCGCCCACATACGATTTTGCCACTTCGGGCAGTACGGTCGGTGTCGCCCAACTGAAGTTGTTGGAGTAGTTAATCTGGAAATTGCCGGCAGCTTTAGCGCCGCTCTTTGTGGTGATGAGGATAACACCGAATGCGCCGCGCGTACCGTAGATAGACGACGAGGCGGCATCTTTCAGCACCGAGATATCGGAGATGTCGTCGGCGTTCAGCATCGAGATGTCTGACATCTCCACTCCGTCCACCAAAATCAGGGGTTCACATCCGCTCTCGTTGATGAGCGAGGACACCTGACCACGGATGCGGAAAGTAGGCGATGAGCCCAGTCGTCCTGATGAGTTGGTGATAGTGAGACCGGGTGTCGCACCTTGCAGGCCATTACCAACGTTCGTGATAGGACGTCCCTCCAACTGGTCGTTGACGCTGACAGTCGCCACAGCACCGGTTAGGTTGGCTTTCTTCTGCGTGTCGTAACCCACAACCACCACTTCTTCGAGCAGTTCGTTGTCCTCTTGCAGCGTCACGTTGATGGCGGTGCGATTGAGCACTTTGACCATTTGGGTCTTATAACCCACATAACTGAAGACCAACTGGTCGGTACTTTTGGCCTGAACGGAGTAGTGTCCGTTGATGTCGGTGATGGTTCCTTGTCCTGTGCCGTAGATAACCACCGACACGCCAATCATCGGGTCGCCTAGTCCGTCCTGCACTATACCCGACACCTGCTGGGCTGCCGACAAAACGGGCAGTGCCAGCAAGAGCAGGCTGAGAATGGTTCGGCCGAACCCTGAGATACTTGTTCTGTTTCTCATATTGTGTGTGTTTAGTATGTTTACTTAACTTGCTGTCCGAGTGCATTGAAGGTGCGACCATCGCGGATGATGAGCACTTGACCATCGCGGATAATCTTACGTACTTCGTTCGCCTCACGTACGGTAGGCAGAGCGGTTTCCTCTTGCTTGTAGGCAACACGTGTGGTGTAGGAGTTGACGCGTTTGGGCAACGAATAGACCATCAACCGCTCATTGGAACTGCTGACGATATAGAGGTTGCCGGCAGCATCGAAATCGCAAGCAATGGCGTACCCTGCCGAGCCCCATTCAATCACGTATTTCTCCGTGAGAGTGGGCACATTCGCCGCATTGTATTCCACTTCATAGACGGCCACGACACCCGTCTCGCGGGCGATGGCGAGCAGACTGCCGTCAGCGTTGACTGCCATTGCTCCTCGGTTGGAGGTAGAGATAGTTCCGCCGCAGTTGTAGTCCAAGACGCCGTTGGTTATATGCGCCAATGCCGGTCTGGTTGTAGCCGAGCTGTAGCGGTATTGACTCATGAACCATCCTCCGTGTTGGTCGTAAGCTATCTGACCACATCCGTTCTCGAAATAGCTGGTCAGCGCATCGTCGAAGAGCACTTCGGACGGCGTCTGTTTCCATGGCAGGGAATCGGCTTGTCCGATGTTGTACTGACAGATATTGGTATAGATCGTTCCCACGCAGTTGCGGCTCATGGTGAAGAGTTTCTCCTCCTCGCCTTCTCCTTGCACAACGCATGCCATCACGGGGTCAACGACTGTTGCGCCGTCAGCCTTGAGAGCTCCCGTTTCGCTGTTGCGTCGGCCACCGAAGATGGGCACGAAGTCAGCTGACGGGTCTGCCGCATCCATGATATAGACGTTCGCCGAAGTGAGTACGGATGACGGCACATACACTTTTCCTGAAGGTGCAACACCCAGATGTGAAGGCCCGAACTGGTAGTTGGTGAGGGAGGATGAACCCCACGACACGTTACCGTTCCATGCCGTACTGCCTTGATTGGTTACGTCGGCGAAATCGGAGCTGATGACATATACGCCTTGCGAAGTACGTCTGGCCACAGCGGGTGCGCCCTCACTAATCTGTCCGCCCTCTGCCTCGGCCACGTAGATACGCCCGAAGTAAGGTGATGTGGGGGTACGGTCAACTGCCATGCCGCGTGGTACGTAGAACTGGAAGATGGGGTCGTTGTTGCTTATCTTCACCGGACGACCGACAGCACGGGTGGAGGCAGTGATAGCGAAACCATCAAAGCCTTGTGTGCCGAACGGATTAGCCACCTCGTGCACGCCTTTACTCATAGCTCCCAGTTCGTGACCATCTTTGTTCTCACCGTCCTTAACGATAGACAAGTACACGGACGTGGCATCCTCGTTGAGGCGGAAATGGAAGTTCGTGCCATCGAAGCTTACTTCAGAAGCGTAGATGTTTGCCACCGGCACTTCTACCGACTGCCAGCGACCATATTCGTGTGCCGAGGCTGTCTGCCCTGCCACGCCAACATGGATGGTGTATCCGTCCACGTAAGCAATCGCGAAACCTTGCGTAACAGTGCTGTTAAGGCTGTAGGTAGAGGAGACGACTTGTGCGTTTGTCACGCCGTTGGTGATGTCCTCTACGCAGAAACCGATGCCGGTTGGTTCGGACGGAACAATCTTGACGATGTACGAGTGTCCTGCATAGCGGAAATAGGTCGGAACAAAGAGTTGGTCCGCATAGACCTCGCCTTCAGGTGTTACCGTGAGTCTGCCTGAAGCTGCACCGGTGTAGAGTGCGCCCTCGTCAGTCACGACGCGGTTAGGTGTCGAGTCGTTGTATGCGATGCTGTACAGATGGTCGCCCGACAACGTGTAGAACTTGGCTTTCCACAGCGGCCCGCTCGTCACGATGGTGTTGCCCACATTGCCGCTGATGCCGGTCTCGGTAAAGAGGAGTGCGGGGTTCTGCAGGTTATCGTCCCAGAGATAGATGCTCAGCGAGCCGTTTCCGGCGGTCGAACCCACGAGGAATCCGTCGGCGGTGAAAGCCACGTCGGCAATCGTCACGTTTGCGGGAAGGGGCAGTGCACGCACTTCGCTGAAATCCCATTTGCGCAACTTCAGCCCATCGCTCCCGAGAGTCACCACTTGACCTTCTTTGTATATCACGCGCGTGAAGACGGCCTCTGAGCTCTGATGCGTGCCGTCCGCTACGAACTCATACGAGTCCATCGGCAGCGTGCCGGCATCTTGTTCCGGCTCTTCGTAGTCGGCCACGTCGATACGTACGTTCTTGAGGAATATCTTCGCTGCTGCAATCTCTTCTGCCGCCACAGTCACGGTATCCACCACCGTGCGGTAGTTGGGTTTGCTCGCCTCTACCATGTACGTACCGGGTTGCAGGTCGTAGAAAGCGAAGATGCCGTTATACCAATCGTCGGTGATGATCGAGTCAATGCGCTGACCTACGGAGTCTTTCAGCACCACTTTGGCACCATTGAGAGGTAACCATTGGTCGTAACTGCCCGGGATATAGAGGAACTTGGCCTGTCCGAGGATATCCACTTTCTCGTTCTGCGATTTCACGAAACCGCTGATAGTCGCTGTCTGCGGCAGTTCGCGGTTGAAATAGCGATGGAAATGTTGGAAGAACCGAATAGCCTCCAGCTTGCAGTAGTCGGCGTTGCAGAGGCGGTGAGTCTCGGGTGCGTAGTCATGGAACGAGCCTTCGGAAAGGAAACCCGGGACGGTGAGGGGGCGGAGTACACCCAGACCGGCGTATGGGTCGTTAGGTGAGTCGCCGTAGAACGTGATGTCGCCGCGTAGAAGCGGTGCTGAGGCCGTCCAAACAGTCAGTTGGTTCTGTATCTGAATAGCGGCGGTGGAGGCTGCCATGAGGTCACTGGTGGCCACTGTCGGACGACCCGTCTCGCCGTGATAGAGCAGCAGCAAGTAGTTCGTCAGGCCGTTCAGTGCGTTGGAGTGGATAGAGATGAAGTGATCCACTTGGTTGGCGTTGGCCTCTTCGGCAATGGCACTCAGGTCGCGGTCATCACCCGCGAGGATGGCGTTGTACTCAGGCGTGCCGGCAGCGTAGTTGTAGTACTGGATGTCGCGGGAACCGGAGTTGTTCGTTGTACGACTCATGATGACGGTTGCGCCGGCTGCTTGCAGCAGGTCGCGCAGTGCCAGACCTTTCACGAGGTTGGAGTTGCTCTCCCAGTAACCCAGCGGGTTCGTCCACGTCTCGGGCACGGGTATAGTCCAGCACGAGCGGTCGTTGGGGTCGTGCCCGCCGTGACCCGGGTTGACGTATATCTTCAGTCCTGCGAGACCGGTTGTGTGCACGCTGCGGCGCGCGGCGGCACGGGCTTGGTTATCGGCCTCTTGCGCAGCCAGACGGGCGTTCTCCAAACGGATGAACTCGTTCGCCTCGGCTTTCGTCAGCACCCGACGCTTCATGGTGGTCAGGTTGCAGCCATAGTAGTTGATGTGGTCAACCACATCGTGCTCGGTCTCTGAGTAATGCTCCTCCATACCCGACACGTTGTTGTCGTCAATCCATTTGGGGGCGTTCAACCTGCCCAGACTGCGGAGCAACTGACCGTTCAGGTCGCACACGTTCGTACCGTGATGGGCAGTCGAGTAGAGGATCTGCGAGCCATCGGGCGACAGACTCACCCAGTAGTAACTCTCGTCTTGCCCGTTGGGCGCAAGGATGGTCGTTTGGCCATCGCGGTTGAGCATAATCTTCAGATTGTCAACACTGACGGTCGTTGTGGCACTTAGCACCATTGAAAGGCTCAAGGCCAAAAGAAGTAATGCTTTTCTCATAATATATAATTTGCTGATTTCCTGATTATTCGTTATTGATGGTCAATCGTCCGTTGATGATGAACGCTCCTTTCGGGAGGTTCGTTGCATCATCGCCCAAATAGACGCCCAGCAGGCTATATACACCGGGTCGCATGATGTGCGTCTCGGCCTGCTCTTCGGGCAATGCCTCGTAGTCGCCCACGAAGAACACGCACGTCTCTGACCACACATCATCGGCGTTGGGTTTGCGGGTACGCACACGCCAGTAGAACTCGCCCTCGCCCTTCAGGTTCTTCCGGGCGGCGGAGTTGAACGTCGTGCCCGTCATCTCTTGCGTTACGAGGATATGCCGGAAGTCGGGGTCGTCAGCAATCTGTAGCACATAACTGTCGGCTTTCGTCACTGCGTTCCAACGGAAAGTGATTGGCCACTTGCTGAAAGCCTGCCCCGATACGGGATAGGTAGGCTCGCATGCCACTTGTGCCTCCTCGGTTTCGCCATACACCCGCAGCGAATATTCGTTGTTGTACTTATCCACCACGCTCACCGCCACTTTGTTGGCACCGGTTGAGAAGCCTGCCGGCAGCACGAAATACGTGTTGTAGGTGATGCCCAGCAGCGCATCGCCGGTCGAGAAAATGCCGAGACGGTTGCGGAAAGCGTTGGCAACCGCATACACGGCAAAATGGACATCGCTGTCGGGGTGCGTCCAGCGAACGGTGTCGCCGGTTATCGTTATCGAGCTGACCATGCTGCGGTCTGTCGCCGGTTTCCAGTTGATGGCAGGAGGCAGGGCCGGGTGCAGATACTGCTCGGCACGGAACGCAGAACGGAAAGGTTTGTCGAACACCCACGCTCGTGTGTTGTAGAAGATTGACCCGGGAGCGTTGTCTTGTGCCGAGCTGCGGTTGACGTTCACTTGTGTCTGCAACTCGCTGACCGTGTAATGACTATCACTCTGTTCCGAGTACTTGTAGTTGGCCATCGACGAGTACATGTGTTTGCCGAACTGATTGCATAAGTTTGCCCACCATGGGCACAGCGTCCGATAATCCTGACTGCCGCCTGTGCGCCAGTACAGCTGCGGACTGACGTAATCGACCGACCCCTCCTTGAGCCATGCCACGGGGTCACAGTATATCTCTGCGTACATGTTGCCACCGGTGATGCCCGAAGGCAGCGTGATGCCCTCTTGCTGCGCCACGGTGTAACTGGTGGTCCATATGCCGAAAGGTGAGATGCCGAAAGTGACCCATGGAGCCACCGCTTGGATGGTGTCGTACACCGCTTTGACCATCGTGTTGACGTTGCTACGACGCCAGTCGCCCACGTCCATCCCCGCGGGTTTGTACAGTCGCTGCGAGGTGCTGTCTTGGTTCGTTGTGCCGCCGTACGGGTAGAAATAGTCATCGAAGATGATGCCGTCAACATCGTATTTGCTCAAGATGTCGCCCACCACGTCACATATGCGTTGCACCACTTCAGGCCGTGCGGGGTCGAGGATGATGCTACTCGAGTAATAGAGCAACCAGTCGGGGTGCGTGTGGTCGTAGTTGAGCGGCGTGTCGTCGGCGTTCGTCCATGCCGTCCCTTGCCGGTTACTGTATCGGTACGGGTTCAGCCATGCATGGACGGCAAGCCCGCGCTTATGGCTCTCCTCCAGCACGAACGCCAGCGGGTCGTATCCCGGGTCAGTGCCGCGACTCACTTTCAGGTAACTCGACCAAGGCTCGTACGCACTTTGGTAGAAAGCATCACAGCATGGCCTGACTTGGAAAAGGACGGCGTTCAACTTCAGTGCCGCAATCGAGTCCAGCATCCGCAACATCTCTGTCTTCTGGCTGGCAGCACCCGTGTTCTTCGGCCAGTCGATGTTGGCCACTGTCGTTAGGTACGTTGCGCGCATCTCACGCTTCGGGTTATCTGCGCGCGCCACGAAACTTGTGGAAATACATGTCCCCACTACCAGCATCACCGCCACATGTTTTGCTATATGTACTTTTCTCATGATCGTTGTATATTCCTCGTTTATTCGTCGTTTGCTCGTTGGTTATTCGTGGGTTATTGCTTGTATGTTTACTGCTTGCTCGTTGGCTATTTGAACTATTGAACTATTAAACTCATAAACAATTAAACTCATAAACTTTCATCATTCGTTGACAATACTCCCACTCCGGCAGTACAGGCATAGCCGTGACAATCAATGTGTTATCCACACATTCCATACCTGCCGACACTAAATCACGCTGCAAAGTTACTACTTTTTTTTGAATTATGCAAATATTTTTATATGTTTTTTAACATGTTTTGCACTTTTCCGCAAACGATTGCGCTCCGCTCAACACTAACTATCCGGTTATCATTCTATCACCGATTTTTTTTCGACTTATTCCCGAATTTCCGGGAATAGTGTTTGCTTTTCCCCATGTTCTTTACTCTTTGCTCTTTGCTCTCTTGCTCTTTACTCTTTATTCTTTATTCTTTATTCTTTATTCTTTGCTCATATAAAAGCGTTACTTAGAGAGTTCGAGGAGCTTGGTGGCATCGACGCGGCCGTCGT
>CALAUY010000136.1 GCA_937892015.1 uncultured Bacteroidales bacterium
CAAACACTTGCATATGTCAAAATTTTTTTTATGTAAAGTCATTTTCGGCGTTTTCCCGCCTGTTTTCGTACCCTCTTCATTACCATTGTTGCACATTTTTACACCAAAAAGCACAAAAAAGCACCTAAAAACGCATTTTTTTACCGAAATATTTGGTCATGTCAAAAAAAAGCAGTAACTTTGCAACCGCTTTTCGAAAGAAGAGCACATGAAATGTGTCATTGTTGTGATGAGAAATCCGCTGACGGACGAAAAATCCTGCAAGGGCATGATCGTTTAACTAAAACAAATACGTACAATGTATTTAGACGCAAACAAGAAAGCTGAGATTTTTGCTCAGTATGGCAAAGATGCCAAAAACACCGGCTCTGTTGAGAGCCAAGTTGCACTCTTCACCTATCGAATCAAGCACTTGACCGAGCACATGAAGCAGAACCACAAAGATGTGGGTACGCAACGTGCGCTGACGAACCTTGTTGGTAAGCGTCGTGCCATGCTCGACTACCTCAAGGAAAGAGACATTGAGCGCTATCGTGCTCTCATCAAAGAGCTCGGCATTCGTAAGTAAACCGATGCAACTGCACCAAAAAACTGCCACCATCATAGGCGGCAGTTTTTTTGTTCGCTTCTTTGCAACACGTGCGGTCGATTCCTCACTTCCTCTGTGCAACGAGAGTGTTTTATTTCTTCACTTTCATTGCGCGGGTTTCGTTATTGATGGCAACCACTGCAAGGTAGAATCCGCTGCCGACAGCAATCGCCAACTCGGCTGTCGATGCTCGCTCTTCCGTCAGCAACATGCCTCTTGCATCGAACAGAAGCACTCGTGCGCCATGCGGTAAGCAACTGAAAGACAGGCCTTCTGCCACGCCGGCAACGTTCACGGATGCCAAACGCGACACCTCATCGCTTGTGCCGGCAATCACCTCATCCAAAGCCGTAAAATACGTACTATCTACACATCCACAAGCCAACAGGTCGTCTATTGTCACCGAATCGCCGGCTTTCGTTCCCCATAGATATTCGGCCACTATCGGACAGTCGATGAATGGATTGCGGTTGCCTTGTGCCGTCTGAATGCCGTTGTTGCGAGCAATCTCTTTGGCAGAGACAGTGTCTTGGCGAGTCCATTTCATCAGCAACGCCACGCTATAGGCGGTCAGGCCGAAACGATTGGCAGCACTGATAGACGAGCCGCTGTTGCTGAACATGATGTTGCCGTTCGATTGCGACAGGTCGTACGACGTACCATAACGCACAATCATCCCGAAATAGCTGCGCGCAAAATCGCCTTTGTACATATCATCCGGCTCGAAAACCGAACCGATATTCGTGAAGCCTTCCAGAGTCGAACTGCCCAGTTTGCCAAGTGCATGTCCGCCAAGACTACTTCCGTTGGCACACTCGCCGAAAGGACTGTCGCCTCGCTGACTATTCACTCTGCCGTCGGTTGGTATCAGATGAAACAAATCGTTGCCGGGCGGATTGTCTTTACTGCCACCAAACCACGATTTCGGCAGCGAATGTTCGCGGTTATAGCACGTGCACACTGACGAGTAGTTGCCGCATTGGTCAACTTGCGGAGTGAACGTACAGGACGAATACATGTCCCAGATTTTCCCCGACGCATTGAGGTCGGTGATGAGGAACAGCGTCCACAGGTCGGCATACGAATGCGTGGTGTAACCTTCTGCCGCGATGCTCTCCAACGCAGAGAAAAGCGATGCGCCGCTCTTACCCGCAAGAGTGGCATAACGCGCCTGATAATCGGCAGGTACTTGCGCTGTGGCTGTTATCGCACATGCGAGAAAGGCCAAGCACACAATCCGGATTTTTCCAATGTTGTTGCCCATTGTTCTGCAAAGGTAAAAAATTGTCCGTCAGTCCGCGCCGGAGGATTGTTCTCCTTCAGCGAAACCACGGTGAAATAGTATCTGACATAAGGCAATGCCTCAAGAAGCACCAGATTGTTGTTCGCGTCACGCACCAACGACTTGGCATACTGCGCCGGAACATACACGGCCAATCCTATCGTCTCTTTGGCATATTTGACCGTGTCGTTCACCGGAAAAGCTGTGCCGAAAGATGCGACGAGGTTCTTGTGGTTGGTATAGAAATTGGCTTCTCCGATGCGCTGTACGCCCGTCACCAACTGTGTGGTCGGCATATCGCTTTGCGTGCCGTCAGCAGAGCAGAACACTTCCACTTGCACATCGCGATGCCGCGCATACATGGTATAACGGGTCGTGATAGTCATACCGTTCCATCCGTTGCTCGTCACCTCACATATCGTGCGGATATTGCCCTGACTGACAATGCGTTGCGTGCGCGACTGTACCTCATCGAAATGCACCATCTTCTTGCCGTTCCATGGTTTGCAAGCACCTACTCCGATGAACCCGCTCACACGCAGTACATCATCGCCGTAACCTGCTGCCAACTGCTCGTCTGTAGGATACCATTTCGTTGCATCCAACTCTAAACGAGGCGTTTTCTTCGCATACACATCAATCGTCTGTTTCTTATCGAAATAGATGCGATAAGCCATCTGTGCCGACTCAAAAGCCACGCCGTGATGGTGCATCGAGTGATACGAATCATCGTCAGGCAAGAACGTCTGTTCCGTCACAGGTTTGATGAAATAGTGCTTACCTTCAGCCGAATGCGGCACAAAACCGTCCTGCGGCTCTTTCGATTTTAGGTACATCTGCGCATGCACCTCTTTGCCAAAACGCTTGTGGTGCTTGACAGGACGAACGCACACGTTGAGAGCTTTACCCGTCTGCATATCAATGAGAAACGCCAACTCATCGGGCACGCCATCACCATCGAGATCATCCGCTTGCGACGACACCTCACGACCATTGACAAAAACACCCAAACGTGCTCGCTCGGCAACTGTAAATCCGTACTCGTCCAACTGCAATATCACCGGATAGTCTTTCACATCCGTCTCCAACGGACCTATGGTCAGCCTCAACGGAGCAGCACTTGTCGACAAAGACAGAGTCACGGCCACTGCCACTGCACAAACGAACACTATCGAACGCCAACGATTCATCTCAACCCAACTCAAACCTATTCAATCGACACATTATCAACGCTCTTGGAGAGCATGATGGCTTCGCCTTGCTCTGCCTCGATAACCACGTTCTTCATCGTCAGACCGTTCGTCTGGTTAAATAGTGCACCTTTCTTGCCCGACATCTGAATATTGGCGAGGCTGACGTTCTGAATCTTCATCTCCGGCAGACCATTGAAGTAGATACACTGCTTAGCACCCTTGCAGATGATGTTCCGGATATTGATGTCGCGGAAAGCGGGAGTCGTCTCATCCGCAACCGGAACAGAAGCACCCATTCGGGCGGCAATCTCCTCTTCCGTCTCTTCGCCCGAACCCTTTCCGCCATAGAACAAATCGAACAGAAGTGCCTCATTAACAATGTCTGACATATTGATGCGGTTGATGTAGATATTCTCCACTACTCCACCACGCCCACGTGTCGATTTGAAGCGCAGTCCCACATCCGTTCCGATGAAGAGGCAGTCCTCCACATTGACGTTCTTGATGCCGCCTGACATCTCCGAACCAACCACAAAACCGCCATGACCATGATAGACAACGCAGTTCTTCACGTAGATATTCTCCGATGGTATTCCGCGACGACGACCATCCTCGTTCTTGCCGGATTTCATGCAGATAGCATCGTCGCCTACATCGAATCGGCAGCCCTCAATCAGCACGTTCTTGCACGACTCCACGTCCACGCCATCACCGTTCTGTGAGTACCACGGATTGCGCACTTCAAGGTCGCGAAGCACCACGTTCTCGCACATCAGCGGGTGCAAGTTCCATGCAGGACTGTTCTCGAAACAAACGCCTTCCAGCAGCACGTTTTTGCAGCCGATGATGTTGACCATCACGGGACGCAAGAACGAACGAATCGCTTCCCATTGCTCATCCGAAGCATCCGCGGGCAGCACGGGCACGTTCTGGTCCTCGCACAGAGCTACTGCCAACATCGCCGCCGAATCAGGATACCACACACCTTTTGCTTCGTCCACCACACCTTTCTTGATTTTCTGCTTCCATTGTGAAGCCGTCACTTTACTGCTCTTCAACGGACGCCAACTGTCGCCCTTGCCATTGAAAGTGCCGTGTCCGCAGATAGCTATATCCTCCGCATTGCGCGCAGAGATAGGCGACTGACAACGGCGCGTGTCTAAGCCCTCAAAAGAGGCGTCCAACACCGGATAAAGCGAGAAATCGTCGGAGAAAAGGACGAGCGCATTGTAGTCGGTGTAGAGACGTACGTGCGACTTCAGTTCAATCGGACCGGTCAGATACACACCTGCCGGAATGAGCACTGTGCCACCACCTGTTTCCGAACAGAGGTCAATAGCATGCTGAATGGCTTCATGCGACAACTGATTACCCGTCGGGTCAGCTCCGTAATCCACTACGTTGTACACCATCCCCGCAAAAGACGGCACTTTGACTGACATCTCAAACGGCGCTGCCTTGCAAATAGTGTTCACGTGTTTTTGCGTTGTCGATTGATAATGCGGACCCATACTACAGGATGCCAACAACGCGACTGATACCGAAAAAAGAAGATGTTTTTTCATGACTATACATTGTAAAGTTGATAATTTGGCGCAAAATTACAACTTTTTTTTGATAAAAGGGTGGACAAATTGACGACTTTTGGGTAAAAAACCGTCAATTTACAAAAAAATGTGCTCCGGATAGCATATTTTTGTCAGATAGAGCCCATCGGGCGGCATCGACTGACCGGCAGCGCAACGCGACTTGGATTCAATCACCTGTCGCATCTCCGTGACGGTCATGTTGCCGCGTCCTACTTCAAAAAGTGTTCCTACGACGGCGCGAACCATGTTGCGCAAGAAGCGATCGGCCTCGATGGTGAAGACGTGGCACGTTTGGTCCGGCACGAAAGGCATCGGTCGCTCCTCCCAGAAAGCACGACGCACATCGCAGAACGTCGTTTTGTTGTCTGAATGAGCCTTGCAGAACGACGCGAAATCTTTCTCCTCAAGCAAGATTTGCGCCGCTTGGTTCATCAAGGCATAGTCTAAACGGAAACGTGTGTACGTTATCAAATGCTCGGCATACGGGTTCTTCTCGGCCGTTACCCAGTACTCGTATGTCCGCGCGAGCGCATCAAAGCGCGCATGCGCCTCCTCGCGCACGGGTACAATCTTTTGTATAGCAATATCTTGCGGCAGAAACCCATTCAGGCGAAAACAGAGCCCGTCTGCCCACTCGCGCGGCGCACAGCTGTCAGTCATCGACCAGTCGAAATGTGCCACCATCATCTTCGCATGAACGCCCGTGTCCGTCCTGCCGGCAGCAGTGAGCGTCACCGGCCGACGAAGCAGCATCCGAAAAGCCGTCTCCAACTGTTCCTGCACACTGGAGGCGTTTGGTTGATACTGCCAGCCATGATAAGCAGCACCGTTATACGAGAAATAGATGAAGAACCTCATGCGTGCAGTTTGTCTTGAATGGTTTGATTAATCTCCGGCGACACGCGCCATGCGTATGCTATCACGAGGGCCACTGCCCACAGCAACGTTTTCACGCACGAACCAATCCACACGTTACATCCCGGCATCATACGGTCGAACAACGTACCTGACCCAAGCAGCAACAGCGTGAGTATCAGCGTTTTCATGTGTCCCGAGCAGAAAGGATGCTGACGACTGAAAACGGCCAACGTGATCAGCATCAGCGCGAAATACACCACGTTCGAACATAAACTCGCCAATGCCGCACCGTTCATTCCTAAAACAGGAATGAACAGGTTGTTGAACACTATCGCCGACACGGTCAACACAAACGAATAGAGGAGCGATAGGTAATAGTACCGCGAGAAATTCAGCACCGAGATGGTTGCGTTGAACGTGGCGATGCACAGTTGCGCCAAGCCGAGGAAAAGCACCACATATTTCGCCACCGCATACGTCTCGCCATTGGGTAAGATGCGGAAGATCAAGTCGATATTCAGCCAAATAGCAGTGAAAATGAACGCCCCTATCAAGAACGAGTTGTTGCTCACCTGTTTGAGCAGTCGGCTCAGTCCCTCGCGGTCGTTGTCTTTCGTCGTCTGTGCCAACTGCGGATTGGCGATAGCGTTCAGGCTGCGATTAGGAATAGCCACCATCGTGCTGATATACGTGGCAATAGCGAATATACCCGTGTACTCTAATCCCATCGTTGCCGTGATGTAATACGACGAGATGAACGGTGCAAGCACTGTGGCGATGGCCGCAGTAATCTGGAAGAGCGTGTAGAAACAGTACTCTCTTGCCAGACGCGCGCTCACGAAATGGAAGTTCGGACGCAGACTGATGTGTCCGACAGCAAACAGATAGATGATGTTCATCAGTGCTGCCAAGCCATATGCGCCGCAGAGCAGCATGATGAACCCGTCCATCGATACCACCCGAAAAGCGTACAGCAGATACGCGGCCAGCAAGAACAGACGCAAGAACAACTCACGCACTGCTCGCGGAAAAACGATGCGCATCAGCACGTTGGCGTTCGTCTCGAATATCGTCTGATAAAGCATGAAAAACGCCAACGGCAACACTGCATAGTAGTAGTTGACAAACAACTCCGATTTCTCCGAAAAAACGGCTGCTATAGAGTCGTGCAACAGCCAGTAAATGAACGCAATAAGGATAAATCCGAACAGCGGGATAATCACCGTCCAAAAGAAGAATCCGTTCTGCGACGGGTCGTCCGACGACTTCTTAAAATACGGAAAAAAACGGATGATGGAGGAGGACGTGCCCATCTGCGCCAGGCCGATGAAAAGCGTCCCCGTATCAATCAACACCCGCGCCAACCCAATCTCCTCGGTCGTGAGGAAACGGGTCAGCACGAAGAAGGTGGTTAGGAAGCCGACAAAGACTCCCAGATAGGTCACCACCGTGCCTCGTATGCTTTGTCGAGCTATAACTCCCACTTATCTGTAAATCACTCTATTCCAAGCAGTTCGACCTTAAAAATCAGAGTCGAGAACGGCGGAATATTCGCTCCGGCTCCTCGCTCACCATACGCAAGGTTGTACGGGATATACAGCTCATATTCCGAACCCACGGGCATCAGCTGCAATGCCTCAGTCCAACCGGCAATCACTTGTGTTACGCCAAACACGATGGGCTCACCGCGCTGATAGCTCGAGTCGAAAACAGTGCCATTGATGAGCTTGCCCTCGTAGTTCACTTTCACCTTGTCCTCGCGAGTCGGTTTCTTGCCTTTTCCCTCGCGAACGACCTTGTACAGCAAACCGCTCTCCGTCTTCATCACGCCCGGCTCGCTCGCTTTTTCCTCAAGAAAAGCCTCACCCTCGCGCTTCGTAGGACCATATTGCAACTCATTGATGGCCTCTTCAATATACATGCCGGCCATCATCGCATCCCAGTCACCATAATCGAGAAAACCGTTCACGAAGCCTTGTTTGATGAGCTCGAAATCGGTCGTAAGAGCCTCTACTCCAACCAGACCCGTTGCTTCTTGACTCTTAATCTGACCACCGATACGCTCGCCCAAATTCGCCAACTGCGGATACTTCACATTGCTCTTCAGCACTGCGTTGAGTTCATTGATGAAATCCGCCTCGGCATGACCCGTTGTGTCGCCCGACAGCAAGTACATCTGCAACTGCTGACCATTCAGTACACCAAAAGCGTAGTTAACCGAGTCGAGAGCAGTCTTCAGTTTCGGCTCTGCAGGCTTGTTCGGACATTTAGACTTAACAGGCTTCAAATCAGCACTTTCCTCTTCCGACGAGACTCTGTATTGCTCGCGGAAATAGGTGCTGGCACTGTCGGCTGACCAATCGTACAACTCTCTATAAATGGCGTTCACAAGACCCTGAAGGAACAGTTTCTCGTTGAAAGCCCACGCGGGATTGTTTGCCAGTCCGGATTTTTCCATGTCTTTCACCGCAAAACCGAGGTTCTGTGCTACTCCCTGAATCTCCGACGGCTCTTCCTTTTCTTTTGATTCATAGCCTTTTACAAGACCATCCACGAACGCGTTCGTGGCGGCTTTGTACTCCGTCGAGTCGATGTTACGGAAATTCTGCATCTTGATGCTGTTGGCGTTGACCAAACCCAACGCATAGTTCACCGAGTCATTGGCATTCGTCAGCTCCACTGACTTGCCCTCGTACGTGTTACTGCAACTAACCATTGCTATCACCGCAACGGTTGCTAAAAGCGAAATTTTTTTCATTTTTTGTCTTATTTTTTTATCATTTTGTCTCAATGTAGGGTGACAACCGACCGATTACGAAGCGACCAACATCATTCTATCCCCAACAACTCCACTGTAAACACTAGGGCCGAATACGGCGGAATGCTGATTCCCGCACCACGCTCACCATATCCTAAGTGATACGGAATGAATAACTTATACTTCGAACCGATGGACATCAACTGCAAACCTTCCGTCCAACCGGGTATCACCTGGTTCAGGGCAAACGTGATTGGTTCACCGCGCTGATAACTACTATCAAAAACCGTGCCATTCGGTAAACAACCCTCATAATGCACTTTCACACGGTCTGTCGGTTTGGGTTTCTGACCAATTGTCCCCTCAATCACCTCGTACTGCAATCCCGAACCTGTCATTTTGACAGACGGACGCTTCGCGTTCTCTGACAAGAACCGCTCACCTTCCGCTTTCGCAGCACCTGCCATCTGAGCTTCCAACTCTTTGAAAAACTTGTCCAATACTTGTTGCGCCTCCGCAAACGTAATCTGAGGGTTACGACCCGACAGCACATCCTCCATCCCTGCTACAAAGTCCTTACTCTCAATGCTTTTGATGCCCGACTGGGCTAAATTCTGCCCTATCGACAGACCTAATGCATACGAAATTTTATCCATAATTTATTGTTTAATTGTTTGATGTTGTTTGATGTTGTTTGATGTTGTTTGATGTTGTTTGATGTTGTTTGATGTTGTTTGATGTTGTTTGATGTTGTTTGATGTTGTTTGATGTTGTT
>CALAUY010000137.1 GCA_937892015.1 uncultured Bacteroidales bacterium
AGTAGAGAGAATGCGTAGTAGAGAGAATGCGTAGTAGAGAGAATGCGTAGTAGAGTAGAGATTATGTATAGCAGAGAGAAGGCGTAATAGAGTAGAGATCATGTGTAGCAGAGAGAATGTACAGCAGAGAGAATGTGTAGCAGAGAGAATGTACAGTGGGGTTAGAGAGAGTTGACGATGTTGCCATTGGTGTCGAAGAGGAGTCGTTCGCCGTAACAGGTCACTTGGACTTCGAAGAGGTGGTCGTTGACGAGGCGGACCATTTCGTACTTGGCAGGTATGATGACGTTGCCATAGCTGTCGATGACTCCACTTCCGTACCCCACATCGTAGCGGAAGAACTGCGGTTCGAGAGACATGATGATGGAATAGTCGTCGGACAAATTGGCAGGATAGTCATCGATATAGCTTAACATGTGGATGCCATCGTGTACAAACGGATTCGTGACCTGCATGGAGAAGTCCACCTGCTGACATATGCCTTCCTTCTGGAGCAAGAAGCCGTTGCCATCGTTGGCACGCTTGATGTTGTCGTACTGCAGGGGTAAGACTTCTTCTCCGTGACTATTGAGCAGCCCGTAGAGTGAACCATCGCTGATGCGTCGGTAGCCATGATAAGGCTTGTCGATTTCTCGGTATTGAGGTTCGAGTATCCAGTTGCCGTTGGTGTCAATGAGTCCCCAATTGCCATCAGGTGCACACATGGTGCAAGTGCCGTCATGGAAGGCGAAAGCTCGGCCGGAGGTGTAATTGCAGGGGAAGTGTTGCGGGAAGGCGGGTTCACCAGCCATATTGATGAAGGAGACGTATCCATCATGATAAACCGCTGCGAGCCCTTCGCTGAAGTTCCATGCGTGCTCGTATTGAGCAGGGATGACAATGCGTCCGGTGTTGATACTGAGGTAACCGCGTTTGGCGTTTTTGTCGCGGAAAACAAGTAACGTGTCAGCAGGGTCGTTACTATGGTAAATGCAATCCAGTTTGGGCGTAGTGAACTTGCCTGTTCTGGCGTCCTTGAGGCGGTAGGATTTCTTGTGATAGACTTCTTGGATGTTTTCTGACAGCCAGACCATGTCGTCATGTGACGAATAATGGTGTTTACGCTTGTCGTCAATGTAGAGTGAGAGAACGACGCTTGCCAAGATTCCCATAGAGATTGCCAGCACTGATAGTGCCACAATCATGATTTTTTTCCAGATTTTCATACGTTAATTATTTATGATGTTTGTTTTTGTTATCAGGATATTGTGTTAGGACGAATCGGTTAACGCGAATCGTCGGGGATACAGATATATTCGTGTCCGAACCACTCATCGAGCAGGTTGTCAGCTCGGAGTTCCATATCCGGCGTTATTTTGTCGTGCACTCGGTTGTAGATGAACATTATTGCGGCTGTTTCGTCGAGAACGCCGAGGACCTTGAACACCGCCCGTGGCAGTAGCGAGTAGGGCAAGATGACGTAAGCGATACAGCCGTAGATGAGTGCTCGGTCGAGCGTGGTAGTTTTGTCATCGGTCATGACAAAATAGAACAGCAGAATAGGGCGGAGAGTTGCTCGTCCGGCAGACTTGCCGAATCGGATAATTTGTGCCCAGAGGGAAGCGAAATGTTCTTCCCAGCGGACGTTTTTGAGTTTGTCCAAGAGATTCCCCAGCGGGCGGTGGAAGTACATCGCCAAAAGGATTAGAATACAAATAGTTAACATAGCGGTAATTTTTTGGAGTTATTCTATTTACTTAATTCATCTTTATTCGTACGAAAAACGGTTCTAACGATACTCAGCACGCCCAAGGAGTGCTCAATGTCGGCTTCTAAAGTCTCGTCGTTGGTGTAGTAGAACTCGCAATTGGATGTTACTTTCTTAAAGTTTTGATCGACAAATACTTTGGCCTGTTTCAGTTCGCGAGTCATTTTGTTGCATACGGCCAAGATGAGCGGTTCTTCTCCCTCTTCGATTTCGTAGAAATTGGGCAATAGGATGGAGATATAAGAGTCGTCATCGCTAACCAAGATGAAGAGCGTTTTCATCTGGAAGCGGAATTTGATATCGCCGTCTTGGTCGATTTCGGGTGCAAGTCCCTTGTTCTGCAACATTTGCAGAATTGTTTCTTTTAGAGTCATAGTTGTTCCTCCTCTTCGTTTATTTCGTCAGTTTCGTCAGTTTCATCGGTTTCATCGGGTGAGCCATCGTCATCGGTGTCCGAGTTGTCGGTGTTTGCAATTTCGTCCAAAGTGTTGCGGAAGAAGATCAAGGTACCTTCTAAGTGGACAATCATTCTGGTTATCACTTCTTCCAAATTCTCGTCTCCAATCAGTTCACGTTCGTAGAAGAGCCACATCTCGTCGGCATACATGTTGGCTTTGACGTATTTAGCCGTGGCGTTCAGCATATCCATTATTTTATAGACGACCAGACTATTTTTGTCGTCAATATCCCAAATGGCAGGGACGGCAATGTTAAGGAAGTCATCGTCATCGCTAGGCAGGTACAGGAAGTTGACTCCTTCATAATGAAAGGCATAGCAGGCATCTTCTACTGCTTCGGGTTGGAATCCCATTGCCGTCAGAGTGTTCAAAATTCGTTCGTTCATAGTAGTAATTTTTTAGAAGTTAGTAGATATTTAGTGAAACCCGATGGGTTGATATAGACATCCGGCATCTTTAGGTGAGAACTCGCTACGGATACGTTCGTATTCGCGAAGGTCTCGGCTGCTGACAGATGGTGCTTTGCGGGCGATGGTCTCCTCGAGCAAGGATTGTGTGATGACTTGGTATGGTTCGTCTTGCTTTAGGATGCTGGCGTTGAACATCTTACGTGAAGCCGCTTTGACGATGTAGCTAATGTCGCTGCAGTTGTAGCCGTTGGTCAGTTCAGCCAGTTTGGTGTAGTTGATGCAGTCGTCGATTGGCAGTTTGGATAACGTCAGTCGGAAAAGACTTTCTCGAGCTTGTGCATCGGGCATTGCCACGTAGATAATCTCATCTATTCTACCTGTTCGCAGTACGGCTTTGTCGATTCGTTCGGGGTGATTGGTGGCGGCAAGTACGTAGATGCCTTTTTCGGCAGCGTTGTTCAGCATGCAGAGGAACTCATTCACTTCACCGTTTTGGTAGTTACGGTCGTCGTTGGAGCATCGTGGTACCATGGCATCGAACTCGTCGAAGAAGATAAGTGTCGGTGCAGCTTTGGCGGCTTGTTTGAACAGTGCTGCGATTTTTTCTTGTGTGCCGTGTATGAGTGTAGATGCGATATCGTCCGGAACGACTTTCATGAAATGTACGTTGACTTCTTCGGCTATTTTCTCTGCGAAGAACGTTTTCCCGCATCCTGCAGGTCCGTAGAGGAGCAGGCAAGGTGGAGTCAGTCCGAACGCTTTGGCGCATTCTCGGTTGTTCAGCACATTGATGAAACCTTCTGTGACCAGTTGTTTCAGTTCGTCCATTCCTGCCACGTCTCGGAATCCGGAGCCTCGTGCGCGAACGGGAAGGCTCTGCTGTTGCTGAGTAGCCGCTTTCATCGGTGCTTGGTGCTCCTTTTGCGTTGGTTGTCCGTTGTTCATTTTGCGAACCCATTCTTTTTCTGCGTTTGTGTTTGCGTTCATTGTTCGTCTCCTTATGCTAAAATGTTGAACCTACTATTAAAGAGTGACTGCGGTACGGATTTCTATCTTGAACGGAAGTTTTTTTGACTTTTCTTGGAATCGGTACATGAACTTGCAGTATCGGTACCGTTTGGGGGCAGTAGCAGTGACCTGTCCATAAAGCCGAGAGTGGAATGAGGATGCAAATCTATCACAAAATCAGGGCTGTAACATGTGCTACAGCCCTGATTCTTGCAGTGTTAATACTTGTGTTTTCAGTGAGGGGGGGCGGACTTGTGTTTTATCATCATGAAGAGCTGTTGGGAGGCAGGTGATTGAGAATTATTTTGCAGCAAGACTCGATTTGCCGGAATGCAAAATCGTATTCTGTATCGGAGAAAAGAGGGTCCTCGATATTAAAAACCTCTCCGTAGCAGTATTGGCTTATCTGATGGATTTTGTGCCACTGTGCGTACGGGAGTTCTTTCTGCACTTGTACATAGTGATAGAACTCCATAGCAAAGATGAGGTCAGCTTGCTGTAGTATTTCCGGGGTCATGTGCAGTGCATGTCCTTCCATGTGGTATCCGTATTTAGCGGCAGTGGCAATCATTTGCGGGTCGTAGGGTTGACCGGACAGATTATGCGTCCCTGCAGAGGCAACGCTAATGTCCCTTCTGCCTTCTCGTTCTGCCATAGTGCGCAGGATACATTCTGCCGCCGGTGAGCGGGAAACATTGCCGGTACAGATGAAGAGGATGTTGGTCATAGGAATGGGTGGATTTTAATGGAACACGAATCGAACGAATGACTATAAAAAAACAAATTATGGAGGTTGCGGTAGATTGAAGGAGAAACTGCCAAGGGCGGAGATAAAAGTAGGGTTGGCAGTTTGGCAGTTTCAATTATTGGCATTATATGTCTGAGTATCAGCAGAATACAGAAACTGCCAAACTGCCAAACTGCCAATGGTTAAGTGAAGGTGCACAGAGGTGGCAGTTTCGAATTTGAGATGTGCTTGTCTCATACTTTGGAGTAGCGACCATGACCCATGGAGATGATACGTTCGTTTTTCTTCAACTGACTAAGGTATCGAGCCACCGTGCGTTCTGCTATTTGATTGGAACAGCCTATACTAATAGCTTGAGCAGTGGTGAAATGTGCAGGGAGGATGGAGAGGAACTGCTCGGCGGCGAGGGGTGTAGAAGCGAGTTGCGGATGGAGTGGGGTGTCGGACTCAGGAAGAAGAAGCATCATGCGTGAGACGTGGCGAATGAGTTTTTCGGCCAAGATGCATAGCGTATTGAAGTCGGTATCAGAACAGAAAAGAGGAGACGAGAGAGGTGAACCTATCTCTAAACGAAGGACGGTGAGGAGGAGACCGATACGTTTGATGGTGACAGCGAGTCGCTTAACGGTGGCATCGAGCTCGACAGGCATCCGGAATTCGCCGAGAAGCAGCTGATAGCCATCGGAGAAGAGAGCTGCCATGTAGTCGGACTGCTCATCGGTGAGTGCCCAAGTGACATCGGAGTCGAGCGCAGAGAGCCACTGCCAGCGGGCATAGACATCACGAGCGAGCCGGTCGTAGATAGTGACGGCATTGTTGGTCGTTTCGTGGGTGGCATCGGCAAAGACTTCGGGGTCGAAGGGCGCAATTTCGTCGATGATATAAGGAATGAAGCGGCTGGTGAGTCCGTTCTCGCGCGAGACGATGAGGGGTTGGAGTTGACTGAACGTGCCGGAGAGTAGAACAGAGAGTTGGGGGTTGGGAATCTCGATGTAATCGATGCCTTTGCCACCCGGGAGTTTGCGAGCGCGTGTGATGGTCTCGTGCTCGAAGGTCTGGCGGAAGATGTAGGAATAGTTGGAATAGTCGTTTTTCCACGTGCCGGAGAGGACATCCATCTCTGTTTCCATCATGAACGCTCTGCCACAGTTGTTGGCCAGGAGCTCGCAGAACGCAGCTGAAGAGCAGTTGGCGGGGATGGTGGCGAGTTGACCGCAGCAAGAGAGCGTGACATGTATGTCAGCGAGTAGTCGTCGCGAAAGGTTCATGATGCCCTTGCCGGATGCGGGCGGTGCGATGACCAGCGTCATGAGATTGGGATAGTAGGTGTGCTGCGGTTTGCCGTGGAGGAGCCGGACGTGAGGGGTGGCGGAGCTGATGGCC
>CALAUY010000138.1 GCA_937892015.1 uncultured Bacteroidales bacterium
GACCCTTATCTATCATGATGTCGATGCGGTAGTCTTCCATAGCCGAGTAGAGGTACTCCTCAACGACCGGTGTCAGGCGGTGTATCTCGTCAATGAAGAGCACGTCGTTCTCTTCGAGCGAGGTGAGTAGGCCTGCCAAGTCGCCGGGTTTGTCGAGCACAGGACCGCTGGTCACCTTAAAACCCACGCCCATCTCGTTGGCGATGATGTTGGCAAGGGTGGTTTTGCCGAGTCCCGGAGGGCCGAAAAGGAGAGTATGGTCGAGGCTCTCGTGCCGCCCGCGTGCGGCTTGAACGAACACACGCAGATTATCTACAATCTTGGTTTGCCCCGCAAAATCATCGAAAGTGAGCGGTCGTAACGCCTTGTCTTGCTCGTCCGCCGTCATCGATTGTTGACTGTGAATGTCAAATTCATTCATACTACATGTTTTGTTTGTTTCCTAAACAGTTCTTCGATGTTCTGCAGTTGGTGCGTGTCGGCTTTGATGCGTCCGTGGTCGAGGATGACAACGCGCGAACACATCTTCTGCACCTCTTGCAAGATGTGTGTTGAGAGGATGATGGTACGGTCTTGTCCGAGTCGTCGGATGAGGGCTCGTATCTCGTCCAGTTGGTTGGGGTCTAAACCCGTGGTTGGCTCATCGAGGATGAGCAGTTGCGGGTCTTGTAGGAGTGCTTGCGAAAGCCCGACGCGCTGTCGGTAACCCTTGCTGAGCTGCCCAATCTTCTTGTGCGCCTCGGGCTGTAGTCCTGTCTCGGCAATAACCTCTTCTACACGACTCTTGTCCACTCCGCTGATGCGCGCCATAAAAAGCAGATACTCACGCACATACATCTCTTCGTAAAGGGGGTTCTGTTCGGGCAGATACCCTATCTGCGCTTTGGTCGGTACGGTGAACGTGCCGGATGTGGGCGAGTGTAGGCCGACAAGAATCTTCATGAGGGTCGATTTGCCGGCACCGTTCGGCCCGAGTAGCCCGACTACCTCGTGGTCGCCGATGGTGAGGCAGATGTCGTGCAGCACTTCTTGTCCGCCGAGCGTCTTGCTGATATGATTGATCTGTACTGCCATTACATCAATATCAAATCGTAGATAGTCATTGCCGCCATGGCCTCTACCACGGGCACGGCACGTAGTGCAACGCACGTATCGAAGCGGCCGTGCAGTTGTACTGTCTGTCCGTTTATCTGTTGGGGTTTGGTGATGGACGGCGTTGGTTTGAACACCACTCTGAACGTGATGTCACTGCCATCGGTAATGCCCCCTGCAATCCCACCGGTGAGGTGGTTAATCTCGCTGCCGAACCGGTTGACGGAATCGAACCCCACGCCGTACTCGAAACCCTTGCATGCATTGATGCTGAGCATGGCGTATGCAAGTCGGGCTTGTGTCTTGTCGAAGAGCGGCTCACCGACACCGGCAGGTAGTCCGCTGATGGTGCATGCTACGATACCTCCCACACTGTCGCCCTCTTTCTGTGCTGTGGCGATGTCGCCCGTCTGTACGACTTGGGCCGTGACGTGGATGCCCTCATCGCGCAGCAACTGCTTGGCCACTGCACCGGCAACCACACGTGCGGCCGTCTCTCGTGCCGAGGCTCTGCCGCCACCGCGGTGGTCGCGGATGCCGTACTTGGCAGTGTACGTGTAGTCAGCGTGACCGGGACGGAAGAGGTCGCGCCAACCGGCGTAGTCGTCCTCGCGCGCTGCTGTATTGCGGATGATGAACGCTATGGGCGTGCCCAGCGTAACGCCGTCTAATAGTCCGCTCAACCACTCTATCTCGTCGCGTTCTGCCAGTGCCCGTGCCGACACGGGTGGATGGGTGGATGCAGTTGCGGGATGGGTGGATGCGGTTGCGTTGGGGGAACACGTAGTCGGTTGTGGCAGTACGCCCTCGCGACGGCGACGCAGATCCTCGTGGATGAGGTCCATGTCGAGCCGCAAACCCGCAGGACAACCGTCTATCACGCCACCCACAGCCGGCCCGTGACTCTCGCCAAACGACGTGAAACGATATCTCTCGCCTATAGTGTTCATTCTCGTTGGTTATTGCTTACTAACTTGTTTTGTTGTAGCTTGTTTGTCCGTTTCAGGCTGCAAAGTTACTGCTTTTTTTTCATATATGCAAGTTTTTGCGTAAAAAAAAGTGAAAAAAGTGCATTTTGGGGTTGTTTTTTTGTTGAGTGGTTACGGAGAAGGTTGCAAGAGAGTACGGAGATGGTACGGAGAAGTCTTCACCAGGTAACGATAAATGGGTAATCTATATATTAAGCCATGCGGATGGGGGGACACGCGCAGCGCACAGCGCACGCGTAGCGATCGTCCGAGCTTGCGAGGAAAGAAGCAGATTGTCTGGAGCGCAGCGAAGGAACGAGTCGAACGAATCGAACGAATAATAGTACACACGTTATTATATGTAGTGTCCAAAAGAAGAAATAACCAATACGAGGATTTGGTTTTCGTGAATCTCATACACTAATCTGTGTTCACGCGTTATTCTTCTTGACCACGTCTCGTTTTTATAATGTTTCAAACGCTCCACTTTGCCTGTCCCTGTTCGCGGGTGTTCAGCTATTTCAGTCAACAAAGCCTTAACCTTGTTAATTGCTTGCGGTTCTTTTTTTTGCAGAAGTAACAAGTCTTCGCGGGCAGATTCGGTAAACTCAATCAGATACATAACAATCGATCTACGAATTGATCTACCGACTCGTTGGGGTTGATGGCGATGACTTTACCCTCATCAGCTTGTGCGCTGGAACGTGCCAGTTTGGCGCGGAACTCGGCCTCGGTCATCTTGACTTTAGGGGTCGGGGGTGTTGGCACGCACTCTGCCTGCCAACCCATATTGGCAGACAAGCGCTTCAGGAACGCCCAATCGGCGCGAGGGAGCGTCATTCGTATGGTTCGCATCTGTGATGGCATTGTAAGTAGTGCATAAACTTTTTGCGGCTGCAAAGTTACACAATTTTTTTCATATGTGCAAATATTTTAAGAAAAAAATGCAAAAAAAAGTGAAAAAAGTGCATTTTTCGTGCATTTTTCTTCTTTTTCTATACTATCTTTGTTAGCCCTTCGGGCGTTTGTGCCTATTGCTCCGGTTGATGTCAGTGACCTGTCCCTGTGGCATATGTTTTATGTGGAAAAATCGCCCCAAAAAGCATAATTCTCCCCCAAAATCACTCTTTTTTTGCATTTTTTTCACTTTTTTCTTGCATATATGAAAAATAAGTTGTAACTTTGCACCGCGAATTGGTATCCGCGAAACAATTAACTGTATAAACGAATGAGCACTGCCGCTTTACAAAATGTGTGGGAAAGCCTTTTTGACTACAACCTCTCACCTGCTGACATGCGTTGGCTCGGTGAGCGGTTGATAAATCAAGCCGAGAGCGAGGACGTGCACACTCTCGAACCCTACACGATGGACGAAATCAACGCAATGATTAACCAAGCTGAAAATGAAATTGCAGCTGGTAACTGCATTGACGATGATGTCGTTTGGCACGAATTTGATGAAGAATTTGCTCAAAAAGTGGCAGTATGAAGGTTGTATGGGTTCCCGAAGCGAGGGCTTCTATGCTTCAGGTTGCCCGCTATATCAATGCCAAGTTCGGTCATAAGGGCTTGATGGACTTTAGGCAAAGAGTTAAGGAAGCCGAAAAACTCATACAATCTGGTCCAAGCGTTGGTTATATAGACCCGCTTTTTGAAGACCGACCATTGACGTACCGAAGCGTTATCGTAAATCGATGGAGTAAGTTAGTTTATCGGGTAGAAAAGAAAACGATTTATATTGTTGCCTTTTGGGACGGACGACGCGACACGAAAGCGTTGGCGAACAATGTAGATTAACCTCGCGGTTGGCCGCGAACACCATACCGGGCTTCAACGCCCGAAACAACCGCTGCAAAGCGTTGCAGCATACATACGGAATAGCGTTATAAGCAGAACTTGATACCCTGAAATCTCGACAATTTCAAATGTATCTTCAAGTAATAGCTCGTTAACGTTCACGCTGTGGCGTGGGCTTTTGCGTTAATTTGAAGATACAGGTAGTCGAGAACCTCAGAGTATCAAATGAAGCGGACAAAAGTTCCACGCTTTTTTGTGTGTACATATCTTTGCATCTTTTACTCTTCGCGCAGGTGGGCGGTCTTATTGTGTTAGGTCGC
>CALAUY010000139.1 GCA_937892015.1 uncultured Bacteroidales bacterium
CCAAAAAATTGCCCTTTTTTCGCTTTTTTTCTCCCAAATACTTGCATATATCAGAAAAAAGCAGTAACTTTGCAGCGCAATCAGAAAGAGTATGCAAATAATCAAGACAATAGCAGAGCTGCGCCAGACGGTTGCGGCTTGCAAACGACAAGCAAAAACAATCGGACTTGTTCCGACCATGGGTGCGCTCCACGAGGGGCACGCTTCCCTTATCCGTCGATGTGTGAGCGAGAACGGAGTGACGTTCGTTTCCGTTTTCGTCAACCCGACCCAGTTCAACAACAAAGAGGACTTGGCCAACTATCCGCGCGACTTGATGCGTGACGCCGAATTGCTTTCAAACATCGGGGCTGATTTTGTTTTCGCGCCCACCCCCGAAGAGATGTACACGCCCGAAGAGATGAACCGCCCGTTCGAGTTCGATTTTGCCGGACTCGACCAAGTGATGGAGGGTAAGATGCGCCCCGGTCATTTCAATGGTGTCGTACAGGTGGTAAGCAAACTGTTCCGACTCGTGGAACCCGACCGCGCTTATTTCGGCGAGAAAGATTTTCAGCAGTTGGCCATCATCCGCCGCATGGTGGACGTGCTGCATTTCGATGTGCAGATTGTTGGTTGTCCCATCGTTCGTGCCGAGTCAGGACTGGCCCTCTCGTCGCGCAACGAGCGCCTCTCTGACGCAGAGAAAACGACGGCTGTGAACATCTCACGAGTGCTTTTCGCCTCGACCGACTATGCCAAGACGCACAGCGTTGACCAAACGGTGCAATGGGTGACAGACGAGCTCAACGCCATTGATGGCCTGGAAGTGGAGTACTACGAGATTGTTGACCAAACAACGTTGCAGCCTGTCACCGATTTTGCACATGCCATCGGTTGCGTGACGGTGTACTGCGGACCTGTGCGACTCATCGACAACATCAAATATGCGTAGAGGGTGCTGCGAGTTGTAATAGACCGACATATCCCGTATCTCGACCGCGTGAATCTACCGGTACAGCCTGTGTGGGTAGAGCCCGACGAGATAACGCCCGCTGTGGTGCGTGATGCAGACGCTTTGCTTATTCGCACCCGCACGCGCTGCGATGAGGCACTGCTAAGCGGTTCGCGCGTGCAGTTCATCGCCACGGCCACTATCGGTTTCGACCAGATTGACACCCGTTACTGCGAGGCGCATGGTATCGCTTGGACAAACAGCCCGGGTTGCAACGCACAGGGTGTATGCGATTATGTGGAGAGTGCGCTCGACCAACTGGTACCCGATGCCGCGGGCAGGACGCTCGGCGTCGTGGGTGTAGGGCATGTGGGCTCGTTAGTGGCCGCAATGGCTC
>CALAUY010000140.1 GCA_937892015.1 uncultured Bacteroidales bacterium
CCAAAAAAGTTTGCATATTTGAAAAAAATATATTAACTTTGCAGCCCGAAACGAAGCCAAACAATTATCCGGATGTAGTACTGTTGCGATATAATATATACAAAAACCGATAAAACCCTATGAAATAAACCCAAAAAAAATACTCAAATCAAAAGTAAGCAATGGATAGATAACATCCTATATATCAGCAAAATATATAACCATTAATATACATTATCGCAACAGTAGTAATCCGGATGAAAGAATCTAATAGAGTTCACGTACGACCATACGGCAAAAGAGAAAACGATTTACGTTTGTAGCAAAAGAGAAAACGAGTCCACCTTTTGCCGCAATAGATGATTAAATATGAAGCAAAAAGGGCTAAACAATAGACAATATGACAATTCGCCCAAACATTCAATCGAAAATAACTCGTTGAATCGTCACAAGTCCCATAGTCCAAACAGGCGGTTAATAGTGTTATTTTTGGTCATTTCTCTCTTCGGGGCTGTAAATTTCAGCTTAAAATGCATTTTTTTTGCATTTTTTGTTCCAAAAATTTGCATATATGAAAAATTTATTGTAACTTTGCAGCCGATTAGGTGTGAAAATCTCAATTTTTTGGGCACATTTTCACAGGTAATAATAGTTTTTAGGCAATATAGGTAACAATAGTTTTTTATGATAATAGAATATAGGTAATACTAGTTTTTTATGATAATAGGAAGAGAAATAGAGCAGCGACAATTGTTGCAAGCATTTGATTCTGACGAGTCGCAGTTTATAGCCGTGTACGGCCGTCGTCGAATTGGTAAAACGTATTTAATCCGACAGACTTTCAAGGATAAATTTGCGTTTCAACATGCCGGTTTGGCATTGGCGGACAAGAAAGATCAGTTGAAAGAGTTTGCCTCCTCATTGCGTCGATATGGATTGCCCGAAGTAAAGGTGCCAAAAGATTGGCATGAGGCTTTTCAGCGTCTGATACAGTTACTTGAGAGCAAACCCAGAGGGAAGAAGGTGGTTTTCATTGACGAGTTACCATGGTTAGATACGCATAAATCCAATTTCTTGAGTGCCTTCGAACATTTTTGGAACAGTTGGGCGAGCAATCGTGAGGACATCATCTTAGTTGTTTGTGGTAGTGCGACCTCATGGGTGATAAAGAAAATCGTTCGCAATCGCGGTGGTCTGCATAATCGCATTACCCGTTCCATCAATCTGCGTCCGTTTACGCTCCGCGAGTGCAGACAGTATGCAGACAAGCACCATTTAGCCTTCGGAGATAAAGATATCATCACGGCCTATATGATCTTGGGCGGTGTGCCCTATTATTGGTCGCTCATCGACCGTGGCGAGCCGCTTACGGAGGCCATCGACCGACTATTCTTCTCTGACCAAGCAGTGATGCAAAATGAGTTTGACGCACTGTATGCTTCACTCTTTAGGAATGCCGGCTACTATATCAAAATAGTGGAAACGCTGGGCACGATAAAAGTGGGCATGCAACGAAGCGAGCTGCTAAAGGCGGCCAAGTTGGCCAATAACGCCACGTTTAAAACGGCCCTTAAGGAACTGGAAGAATGCGGTTTTATCCGTCATTACAATGCTTTCGGGAAAAAGAACAAGGAGACCACATTCCAACTGATGGACAACTACACCTTGTTCTATTTCCATTTCATACGCGACAATCGTACGCAAGACAGCCATTTTTGGGAGCACACATTAGGTCAAGACATACAGAAATCGTGGCAAGGGTTGGCGTTTGAACGAGTGTGCTTGTGGCATGTTGAGCAAATAAAAAAAGCTTTAGGTATCAGTGGAATGCTGACATCTGTTTCATCATGGTCGTACATACCTACTTCGCAAGAGAAAGCCGAAGGAGCTGAAGGTGCACAAATTGACTTGATTATTGAACGCAAAGACAAGGTTTTGATGGTATGTGAGATGAAGTATTACGATGGTCCTGTCAACGTAGAAGCGCGCTATGCCGACCATATCCGAATGCGAAATGCAATATTTGTTTCGCGCACGAACGCGACACAAGCTTTAGTCAACACCCTTATTGCCCCTTATGGGCTTGTAAAAGGCAGGAATAGCGATGTGTTTGACAGAGTGGTTACAATGCGTGATTTGCTTTATTAGGTGTGAAAATCTCAATTTTTTTGGTACATTTTCACAGGGAATAAGGTAAAGTTGAAAGTGTAAAGTTTAAAGTTTAAAGTTGAAAGTTGAAAGTTCAAAGTTCAAAGTTCAAAGTTCAAAGTTCAAAGTTCAAAGTTTAAAGTTTAAAGTTTAAAGTTAAAAGGTTAATGGGTTAAACAGTTCATTTTGGTCTTTTATTCCCTTCGGGGCTGTAAATTTCAGCTTAAAATGCATTTTTTTTGCATTTTTTGTCCCAAATATTTGCATATATGGATTTTATTTTGTAACTTTGCAGTCGATTTGGAGTCTTTTGAAAATACTTTTCAAAATAACAAAATGATTATCAGACAAAAACGGCATAATAATCAAAAAATGCATAATAATCACAAAACGGTATAAAAATCAAAAAATAACAGTATATTAATCAAAACAAAACGTAAATGGAAAACAAGAAAAGAGTTTACACCTTTGGAAACGGCAAGGCAGAGGGTAATGCCTCGATGCGTGCTGAGTTGGGTGGAAAGGGCGCAAACTGCGCAGAGATGAACCTTGTAGGCGTACCTGTACCGCCGGGCTTCACCATCACGACCGACGTTTGTAATGAGTATTACGAAGTGGGTCAAGAGAAAATCATGGAGTTGTTGAACGATGATGTATTGGCAGCAGTCAAGCACATCGAAGGACTGATGAACTGCAAGTTCGGTGATCCGACCAATCCGCTGTTGGTATCCGTTCGTTCGGGTGCTCGCGCCTCGATGCCGGGCATGATGGATACTATCCTCAATCTTGGTCTGAACGACGTGGTGGCAGAAGGTATGGTGAAGAAAACCAACAATCCGCATTTCGTGTATGACAGTTACCGCCGTTTCGTACAGATGTACGGTGACGTGGTGCTGGGCATGAAACCCGCTGACAAGACGGAGATTGACCCGTTTGAGGCCATCATCGAAGAGGTGAAAGAGATTCGCGGTGTGCGCTTGGACAAAGACCTGAACGTGGACGAGCTCAAACTGCTGGTTGCTCGCTTCAAGACCGCCATCAAAGAGCGGACGGGCAAAGATTTCCCGAACGACCCGATTGAGCAGCTCTGGGGTGCTATCTGCGCTGTGTTCCGCAGCTGGATGAACGAGCGCGCCATCCTCTATCGTAAGATGGAAGGCATCCCCGACGAGTGGGGTACTGCCGTCA
>CALAUY010000141.1 GCA_937892015.1 uncultured Bacteroidales bacterium
CCCTCTAGGCGGAGGCCGCTCTCCCCGTTACTTCGGGGAGACGCTCCGGGTTATCTTATGATTGCCGTTGCATGTCTATTTATCCTTGTACAGGGCGGGGTTGATGTCCATGAAGATGAAGTTCTTGCGCACTTTAGCCTGTTTGTCGCGTTCGCCGTGACGGGAGAGCGCTCCGTAGAGGGTTGGTACGATGAAGAACGTCAACAGCGTTGACACGAGCAATCCGCCGATAACCACAATGCCCATCGGTTGCCACATCTCTGAGCCCTCACCGTTGGAGAGCGCCATGGGCACCATACCGAGCATGGTGGTGAAAGCGGTCATCAAGATGGGTCGAACACGACTGCGTCCGGCCGTGACAATCGCCTCGTTGAGTTCGAGTCCACGCTCACGCATGAGGTCGATATAGTCGATAAGGACAATACCGTTCTTGACGACGATACCTACCAGCATGACGAGTCCGAGTGCACCAATCATGTCGAGCGAACGTCCCGTGATGAAGAGTGCCAAGATGACGCCGCTGAGGGCGAACGGTATGGTGAACATGATGACGAACGGTTTGACAAAACTCTCGAACTGCGAGGCCATCACTATATAGACGAGCAGGATGATGAGTGCAGCGAGCAATCCCATCTGTTGGAACGTCTCTTGCTGGTCTTCGTAGTCGCCCGCGAGTCGGATGACCACGCCTTGTGGCACGTCGAGTTGCGGGAGAACGTCGTTCTCGATACGTGCTGCCAGTTCGCCGAGCGAGGTCTTGTATGGGGTGACAGACACCTTGACATAACGTTGGCGGCTCTTACGTTCGATGGTGGGAGGTGCCCAGTACTCGCCGATGGAGCATATCTCCGACAGCTTGACGGTAGTGCCGAGAGCCGTCGGGATAGTCAGGTCCTCAATCTTCTGGATGGAGTTGCGGTCAGATTCTTGCAGTCGGCACACGATATTGTACTCGGAGCCGTCCTCTTTGAGGTATCCGCACGACATGCCATTGACGCGGTTGCGGAGATAGGTTGACACCGAGTAGGCGGTCAGTCCGAGTCGGCTGGCCTTCTCTTTATCAACGACAATCTTGATTTCCGGGCGCTCATCGTCACGGGAGATAGTGGCATCACGTGCTCCCTCGACGTTGTGGTTGCACATGTACTTGATGTCCTCCGCGAGTTGCGAGGTCTTATCGAAATCGTAACCGTATATCTCTATATCCACCGAATTGGAGCTCATGCCGCCTCCGCCTGAAGTGGAGACGGTGTAGTCGGTTATCTCCGGATGTTTCTGCAACTCTTGTCGTACCACTTCGGCAATCTCGAAGATGGTGCGTTCGCGCTCGTATTTCTTCGACGTACGGATAATCATCGTTATCTTGTTGTTCATAGTGGAGTTGAAGAGTGCACTCATGCCGCCATTGTCGTTGCTACCGGCAGAGGTGGAGATGAGTTGCACTTCGGGCACCAGTTCGCGAATCCGCACTTCCAGTTCGCGTGCAGTCTTGAGAGTCTCTTCTACGCGAGTGCCGCGTTGCAACTCAATCGACACGTTCATACGGCCATTATCTTGTTGCTGCATGAAGTCGGTGCCAATCTTGCCGGTAAGTACGGGCAACAGCGAAAGGAAGAAGAAGACGAGGAGTATGCCGAACGTGGCTGCTTTGTGTCGGAGGCAGGTGCCCAGCAGTCGGGCATAGAGGTCGTCAAACTTGTCGAGCATGACGACGACTGTCCGCTCGTAGAAATTCTTCTTCTCCCCACCCTCTTCAATCAGTCGGCCGTTCTCCACGCGTACGCTCTTGGGTTTGAGCAGTTTGGATGCGAGCATCGGCGTCAGTGTGATGGCGATAGTAGTAGAGGTGACGACGACGATAGTGATAATCCATCCGAGCTCTTTGAACATCACGCCGGCCATGCCGTGGAGCATGGTGAGGGGTACGAACACGGCTGCGATGACGAGTGTGGTGGCGATAACGGAAATCCACACCTCGTTGGTGGCGTAAATAGCCGCTTCGTGCGGGTTCTCGCCGCGCTCGACATGCTTGGTGATGTTTTCCAACACCACGATGGCATCGTCCACCACCATACCGATGGCGATGTTAAGCGAACAGAGCGAAATCATGTTCAGCGACGAGTCGGCCAGAGCGAGGTAGATGAACGAGACGACGAGTGAGATAGGGATGGTCAGTCCGATGATGAGTGCCGCTCGCCATTTGCCGAGGAAGAAGAGCACTACGAGCACTACGAAGAGCAGTGCGTACATGATGGACTCTTCGAGCGAGTCGATGGTGTTCTGTATGGTCTCCGACGAGTCGTAAATCATGCGGAGCTCGACATCGGCGGGGAGCGTCTTCTTTATACGCTCTATCTCTTTGCGCACATCGCGGCATATCTGTACGGTGTTGCCGCCCGTGCGCTTGCTGATAATCAGTCGGGCACATTCCATGCCATCCGTTTTTTCGTCGAGCGACAACTCTTTGATAGTATCTCTGACGGTGGCAATGTCGCGCACGAACACTTGCCGGCCATCGCGGGTGGTGGTCACCACGATGTCGTTGATTTCCGACGACTCGATGTACTCTGAACGAACCTCCATCTGGTACTGCTCTTTCTCGAGTTTGACTGTACCGGACGACATGTTGAGGTTGTTGGTGGAGATCATGTTGCCCACGTTCTCCACGGTCAGCCCATATGCATCGAGTTTGGCCTGGTCGAGATAGATATAGACGTAGCGTTCGGGCTCGCCGGATACGGTGAGGTTACCGATACCATCCACACGGTTCAGTTGGGGGATAATCTCGTCATCGAGCATCTTGTCGAGTGACGGATACGACTCTTTGGCCGTCACCGCGTACTGGATGACCGGCATCATCGAGGTCGATAGTTTGAGGATAATGGGGTTAGAGCAGCCGTCAGGCAGGTTATCTTTGACGAGATCGACGTACGTTCGGACGTCGTTGAGCACATCCTCTAAGTCTGTGCCCCATTCGAACTCCAGCGTCACCATCGAGATGTTGTCCTTGCTCTGCGAGGTCATCTCTTTGAGGTGATCGACTGAGTTGAGGCTGTTCTCCATGATTTTCGTGACGTTGGTCTCTATCTCACTGGCGGACGAGCCCGCGTAAGTAGTGACCACAGTGATATAGGGCGGATCCATCTCCGGGAACTGGTCGATAGGGAGTTGGGTGTAACAGAACACGCCGATGACAATCACCGCGACGAAAATCAGCGCCGTGGTGATGGGTTTATTGACAGCAGTTTTGTATATAGCCATGGTTATTCAATTTGTAAATTTGTAAATTTGTAAATTTGTAAATTAATGAGTATGCTTCGTTATTGTTTTTTTTGTTGTCATGATTATTGTTGACAACAGTTTGCACAATTCTTCCACATCATTTAGTAAACTTTGCTCTGCCTCTTGAGAGATATATCCCGTGCTTGCTAACAAACGAATCCAAAAGCGTGTTTCCCGAGCCTCTTTGTAGGCGATGCAAACTTTAGAAAGGAAGTCCGATGAGGATTGTCCGCCTTGAGCTTCTTCGAGGTTGGCCCCAATGGAAGTACCGGAACGCAATAGTTGTTTGCTTAGATCAAACTCTTTCAGTTCCGCTTCAAAGCAAAGGTACCTCCTCAGTTTCACAACTCTCTGGGCAAACGCAAAACTCTTTGCTAATACCACGTTGTTGGAGTCCCTCTGTTCTCTCATCGCAATAATTTACAAATTTACAAATTCTTAATTATTAATTGTCAATTTCACTCCGTCGATGAGGCGGGATTCACCTTTAGTGACCATTTGTACGCCATCGACAATCTCGGGAGAGATAATCTCGACATCATCGCCGAAGCGTTGCCCCATCTCCACTTCCACGCGTTTGGCGTATCCGTTGTCGTTGATGAACACATAGCGGTTGTTGGCACCGATCAGTTTGAGTACAGTGCTATATGGAGCCACGATGACGTTCTCTTTGCCCAGTCCGATATTCGTTGTGACGTACATACCCGGACGGAGCAGTCCCTCGCCGTTAGGCACCACCACTTTCACTTGGAACGTGTGGCTGGTGGCATCAACCGTCGGATAGACCACTTCGATGTAGGCGGGGAACACCTTGTCGGGATAGACCGACGTGGTCAGCGTCAGCTTCATACCGCTCTTAACCAACGGGATATACGTCTCGGGAACAGCAATGAGCGTCTTGAGCTTATCCACTTGCGTGAGTACAACAATGGGCTGACCGCTGTAGAGTTCGCCGTCCTCGTAGTTCTTCGCAGAGATGACGCCGTTGAATCCCGCGCGCACGTACGTGTTAATATTAAGGAAGTGGAGATTCTCTTGCGTCTGGTCGAGCGACAGTTTCATCTGGTCGTAGCTCTGCTGACTGACAGACCCAGTCTGTAGCAGGCCATCCATACGCGCCATCTCGGTCTTGAGGTTGTTGTACGTGAGGTTGGCGGTACGATACTGCTGCTGGTCCATGCGGACGAGGGAGTCGCCCTTGCGAACACGGTCGCCCACCTCCACATAGATATGCTCAATCTTACCCGTCAAGCTGGGCGACACGTTAACAGTCTGGTAGCCCTGCAGGTTACCCGAGATGGTGATGATACGCTGGATTTCGCGGGGATGGAGCGTCGTCACTTCCACTAATTCGGAGCGCTCGTCCGTCTCTCCGGTCGTCGCCGTTTGCTCTTTCTTCGTGCAGGACGCGAGCGCCACCAACCCTGCCAGAGCGTATATCAGATGCTTTTTCATAATCGTTATTCGTTGTTCAAGAATTTATCGAGTTCTACTTGTGCGTTGACGAGTGTCATCACCGCCTGCACGTACGTTGACTGTGCGGAGATCATGTCGTTCGACGCGTTCACCAATTCGAGGTTACTGGCCGTGCCGTACCGGAACTTGTTGGTGGTGGAGTTGAAGACCCGCTCCGTCACATCGAGGTTCTCTTTCTCGTTGAGATAGGTCTCGAACGCGTTCTGCAGGTTGTAACGTAGCTGTTGGTTCTGGATATAGAGGTTATCCTGCGTCTCGGCGAACGTGTTCTGTGCCTCTTCGTACGCAATCTTCTTCTCCACCACGCCCGCTGCACGTTTGCCCGACGACCATAACGGCATTTTCAGGCTGACCGTCACCAAGTTAGGCGGTGTCATGCGGAAACCGCCCTCTTCGAGGTAATGTTGGTAGTTGTATTGGTACGCGAGCGAGACGGTGGGTCCGTATGCCCATGCCGCCATGTGGACGTTGGTCCTTGCGAGCTCGGTGCTCTTCTCCAACAGCTGATAATTGAGGTTGTTATGGATATTGAAATCATTGCCCAGCAGTTGCAGCACCGCTTCAGCGGAGAGCAGGTCGTCGAGCGACTCGGTCAGGGTCAGTTGCGTCTCGACCGGCACGTCGAGCAGCACTTTCAGACTGCTACGTGCCACCTCGATACTGCGTTTCTGTTGGTTGATATTGTTTTTGAGGGTGTTCGCCCTGACGCGCACCTGATCGGCGGTCGTCTGCTCAGCAGCTCCCACATCTACCGACCGTTGGGTCATCTCCACCAACTCCTCAACGTTCTTCAGCGATGAGTCGAGCAGTTGCACGATATCTTCGAGCACGAGCACACTCACGTATCCCGTCTTGACGTTGGCCTTGAGGGCGGTCTCACTCTGTTCGAGCGAGATCTGCTTCATGTCGATGGCCAGTTGGTTGAGGATGGCACCCACAATGCCTTGTCCGTTCACGCCTACTGAGGCAGTGATACCGAAAGAGACATAATCGGGCATCGTCACCTGAAAATCGCCCATGGCCGTACTCATCGTTGCTTTGTAGCCGCAATAAGTGGTGTAGCCCGATGTGGCATCCACGCTCGGCAACATCGCCGCAATCGTCTGCCAGCGCTGGGCGTACGCCTCCTGAACGGCGAGGGACGCATTGCGCAACGAACGGTTTGCCTCCACCGCGTAGTTCTGCGCTTCGGCAAGTGTAAGTGACAAATTGGCAGGCACCTCTCTACCCGAAGCATCCACGTGCTGCGTTGCCTGCATAACATGATCTCCCGCTGTCATGGGCAATGCCAAGACCAGCAGGGCACCAAGTACTATCTTCTTCATCATTCAATACTTTATTGTACGTTAGTGTTCTTTACTTCTTTACCTTATTGTACTGTACTTTCTTTTCTGTACTTTTGTAAAGCAGCAAAAACCGTGCCACATCGTACTGCGTGACAGAAAAAAAAATAAGTCCGCAAAGTTTATGGTCATCCGGCATCTCCAAATAAATTCGTCAAAAAAAGCCTGACGGGACACAAAAATGTAATTTTTTCCCCGTAATCGGATGAACAAACGCCAATTCTGCGGCATGAAGAAGCAACCGTTGTGGTTCTGTTGCGGATGAGACGATCTGGCCGTACAGTCGATCTCCGATGATGGGCGCACCCAATCCAAGCGGGTGGGCGGCATGTACGCGCAGTTGGTGTGTTCTGCCGGTGAGCGGGTAGAAATCCACCGGCACAGTGCCGTTCGGGAGGGGTTCGTGCAGCACATATCGGGTTATGGCGGGTTTGCCGTGCGTGAGATCCACCATCTGTCGCGGACGGTCGTAGGGGTTAGGGAGCAG
>CALAUY010000142.1 GCA_937892015.1 uncultured Bacteroidales bacterium
ATCGCAAAACCGCACTTGTTCGCTAAAGCGAAGCGGTTTTTGCTTCACCCCTACCTTAGGGGAGGAGTCAGATTAGAAACGACTGATGGGACTAATAGGGGGGAATGGGATAATAGGAAGATGGTTTCATACCCCTACACAGCAAGGGGGGCTTTCCCTACCATAGGGGGAGAGGCGGATTTGTAGCGAGGCTGGGCAATCTTTAATTCTTTATGAGGTAGATTTTGACATAGAGTGCCAGGATTTGCGGGCTTGGAGGACAGCTTGTGCGTTGGCTTTTTGGCCTTTAAGGAGGAACATGAGTGCGGCTGCGTAGTCGAGGAAGAAACGAATAGTCATTACCCACCAGAGGCGTTTCTTGGGCAGGTTCTTGCTGAGCATGAGCAGGTTGTTGCGGAAGTTGAGGTACGTTTTTCGAGGATTGTTATAGGGTAAAGCTCCTCCGCCGACGTGATATACGACACCGGCAGGGACACAGACTATCTTGCCTCCGCGTCGGCGCAATCGCCAGCAAAGGTCGATTTCTTCCATGTGTGCGAAGAACGAGGCATCGAGTCCGCCTGCCCGTTTGTAGGCATCGGTTCTGACAAACATAGCGCACCCGCTTGCCCAGTCGATTTCCACGATGGAATCGTATTGTCCGTGGTCGTCCTCCACTTTCCCGAATCGTCGTCCGCGGCAGTATGGATAACCAAGAATATCCAAGAATCCTCCGGCTGCACCGGCATGCTCAAACGGGTAGATTTGGTTCTCATCCGGCGCGGCAGGTTCGCCAGTCACGGGAAGCGTGTATTTGCGCACTTTGGGCTGTGCAGCCACCACGTCAGGATGGATGTCCATGTACGCTAAAACGGGTGTTAACCAGTTCTTTGTGACCCAGATGTCGGAGTTGAGCAATACGGTGTATTGCGCATCCACTTGTTCGAGCGCACGGTTGTACCCCTCTGCGAATCCGTAGTTTTTGTCGAGGACGATGGTTCGCACCGAGGGGAAGCGCTTGAGCACTTCCAGCGAGTTGTCGGTGCTGCCGTTGTCGGCCACTACCACTTCCGTCTCGGGAGAGGAGGAGTACTCCACTACGGACGGCAAGAACTGACGGAGCATCTGCTCGCCGTTCCAATTGAGAATCACTACACTACACTTCATCATTTGCTTTTGTTTCGGTGTTTATATTGAGCGTGTTTTTGCTGCGTATTACTCGTTGCGGTTGGTTAGTACATCCTCTCTTCTCCATTTGAATCGGTTGTGCGACCACAACCAAAGTTTGGGATTGAGCAGGATGTTTTCTTCGAGCATAGAGGCAAAACTGTTCGTTATTTCGCCATCCTTGGTATCGGGAGAGTTGATGGCAATCGGCTTGAAATACACGTTGTAATGTCCTTTAGATGGCATGCGTATGTCAGCGTAAAAGACGGGGTAGTTGAATTTCCTTGCGAGTGTTTCCGTGCCGGTGATAAACGGCGTTTCTTGGTGCAAGAAACTGACCCAATGTCCGAGGTCGTGCTTAGAGGGTTTTTGATCGGAGAGCATGCAATAGAGATGTGCGCCTTCTTTGTGCCTGTTCTGCACCATATGCCTGAGAATCAAGTTCTTATCCACCAAGTCGCATCCGCGTTTCTCCCGCAGTTCATGCATCAGTTTATCGGTTGAAGCGTTCTTGAGTTTGCGGTAGATGACGTGCGAATGGATGTTGTCGGGCATTCGATGACATATGTCGGCCAACCACTCCCAGCAGCCGAGATGTCCGAGCATGATGAATCCTCCGCCATGCGCATTGACCTCATTTATCAGCTCATCGATGCCGTAGAAATGCACCCGTTCGCATATCTCCTGCTCGCTGATACGGTAGCTGTAGATGACCTCTGCGAGCAGGTCTGCGAAATAATGGTAGAACTCTTTCTCGCGTGCGCGTATTTGAGAAGGAGAGTCGTCGGGGAAACTCCGAGAGAGGTTGCCCCGAACCACTTTTCTGCGGTATCGCACGATGTAGAAGAGCAGGGGGTAGATGACACACTGCATGATGCCGTATAGCAACCTAAGCGGCAGGAGGGAAAAAAACCTAACGAGTGTGCGCATTACTCTTCCTCGTCGTCGTCAGCGTAGATGCCGATGGTTTTGCCGTACTCGAACTCGCCGTCGAGGATGAGCTGTAATTGCTCGTAGGTCAGTTTGACACCATCCTCTTTGGCTGCTTTCATGATGTAGTTGAGCTCTGCATCTTCGTCCACATAACTGTCTTTAGCGACGTTTTCGTCCATCAGGCCTTCCGACTCGTAGTAATCGAAGATTACATCCAGTACATATTGGACGTCATCTTCAGTGATTCCTTCGCGGTCTTGTTCGGGAATCAGATTGAGAATGTACTCGATGCATTTGCTGTCATCAAACTCCGGACCGAGGTCCAAATCTAACTCATTTGCCATGTTTTTTTCGTTTTTTTCGTGTTAATTTTGCATTTTTTTGTGAAAAAGTTTGCAAAGATAAGAAAAATTTTGTAAATTTGCAAACTTTTTCGGTAAAAAAGTATAAAAAAAGTACAAATATATGTCAAATTTTGTTCAACGTACGCTCAGTGGCTCTGTTTATGTGGCAATAATTGTCGCTGCGGTGTTGTATCATCCTGCGAGTTTTGCCGCATTGTTTTGCCTTGTATCCGTGTTTGCCGTTCGCGAGTTCTGCAAGTTGCTCGGATCGGACGTGTGGCTCACTGTTGTTTCGTCGGTTTGTGCGGGTTTGCTGTTTTTTATGCACAGCTACCTCAACACGATTCCTTCTGTCATTAACCCGCTGTATCTTTTGCTCGTGATGTTGGTGCTGGTTGCCGAACTGTTTCGCAAGCAGAAGAATCCCATCGTCAATTGGGGTTATTTCCTTGTTTCTCAAGCGATGATAGCTTATCCGTTGGCGCTGATGAACAGCATATACTACCACGAGGATTGGATGCTTGGCAAGTATGTTGTTCTCGCTCTTTTTGTTTGCGTATGGTCGAACGATACGGGTGCTTATCTCACGGGTTCGCTGATAGGCAAACACAAGATGATTCCTCGCGTGAGCCCCGGCAAGACTTGGGAAGGACTGGTTGGTGGTTTCGTCTTCTCGCTTGTCGCGGGCTATATTTTCTCGCTTTGCATCCCTGCTCTTCCGCTGTGGGAGTGGTTGCTTATCGCGTTCGTTGTCTCTGTTGCGGGCACGTTAGGTGACCTGATGGAGAGTTTGTTCAAGCGTACCATCGGCATCAAGGACAGCGGCAATGTGGTACCCGGTCGCGGCGGTTGGCTCGATTGTTTTGACTCGACGTTGTTGGCCTCACCGGCCGTTTATCTGTTGCTCTCCGTTTTGGGTTGAGCAGTATCGGCACTGCGTAACTCCTTGATAATCACGTACGGCCAACGCCAGTTCTGGTAAGCGAGTTGTGCCAATCCAGGTGCTAAAATCATGCCCCATAATCCCATGTTGAACGTGTCGAGGAAGAGCAAGAGGAGGCCTATTGTCGCAGCACCGCTGATGAGTGACGGCCACATGAACGGTATCTTGTTGTCTGCCATGATGAAGTTGGCGGCAAGTACGTGGTTTTGCTCTAATAGGCTGATAACCAGAACAGCGCATAGCATTGCCGTCGGTAGGAAATGCGTGTCGCTTCGGATGATGTTGAGAGCCCAATCGCCGAGGCCAACGAAAGCGAGTCCGCCCACAAGGTAGATGACCAACAATGCAGTCACCGAAAGGCGGTAGTAACGCTTGAGCGAGAGGATGTCGCGTTCGGCTCGGCATTGCGCCAGTCGCGGGATATAACTCTGGTACATGACTCCCCCGCATCGGGCCATGATGTCAATGACTTGCATCGTGATGCCATAGGCCGCAATCTCTGTTAGCGACAGGAAAGCGGTGCCGATAAACAATGCCGATTTGGTGACGACAAAGCCGCCGAGGTTGGTAAGTCCCACTCGCAGGGAGTTGGGTGTGATGACTCGTAGAATCTGTTTATAGTCTTGTTCTTCAGCGTTTTGCAATGCTTCGCGCATGTCTTGTGTGTAGAACACCTTTCGCGAAAGGGTGCGTTTGATGATGTAACTCAAGAACTGTGCGCTGACGATGGCGGTGAGTCCGAATCCGGCGTAAATGAGGATGACGGCAACGATGAGGTAGGTTGCTTGTCCTGCGATGGTAATCTGCTGATTACGCTTGATGTATCCCTTGCCGGTAAGCAGCGAGTCGTAGTACAGTGTGTAGATATTGTAGCAGTTGACGGCAACAAGGATGACCCATGCAACCATGGCATCGTGTTTGTCGCCCGTGTATTTCTGTAGAATGAACCAAAAATAAGCTGTTCCGGCAGTGAGAAGGAGCAGTAGTGTGCCGAGAGCGACCCATCGGTAAAACGTTTTCATGGCGTGGATAGTGCCTTTGAGCAGGCTGTAGTCCACTTCATGGCTCTCATCGGCTTGGCAGACACCAATCGTCTGAAGACTTTTGACGCCGGAGAAGATGTAACTTAGATTCCTTGCAAAACTTGGCCGGAAACCAAAATCGAGCAGAAAAACGAGGACTGTAATCGTTTGGAAGATGTTCCAAATGCCCACTGTTTCTGCGGACATTTTGTGGAGGATGAAGGGCAGAAGAATGAGTCCAGCTCCCACGCTGAAGAACGTGGCGAGATAACCCCACGCAACATCTTTTTTGCCAATATTTTCGAGTCCTGCGGACATGCAAGTTTACGTTTTAAGTTTCAAGTTTCAAGTTTCATGTTTCATGTTTCAAGTTTCAAGTTTCATGTTTCAAGTTTCAAGTTTCAAGTTTCATGTTTCAAGTTTCACGTTTCACGTTTCATGTTTCATGTTTCATGTTTCATGTTTCAGGTTTCAGGTTTCATGTTTCAGGTTAGAGCCTGGCGTCGGTGAGGTGACGTGGCACGATGCCCTTGACATCGAAGATGACGCACCCTTGCTTTTTGTAGCGGAGGAAATCGAACGATTTGAACTCGTCGTGCGCCACGCAAGCGATGACAGCCTTGTATTCGGTTGCGGGATTGATGTTGTCAATCAATGCCTTACCGAGTTCGTGCCGCACCTCTTCTTTGTTTGCCCACGGGTCGTAGATATCGACTTGGCAGCCGAACGCCTCCAGTTCGTTGGCAATGTCCACGACCTTGGTATTGCGGATGTCCGGGCAGTTCTCTTTGAAAGTAACGCCGAGGATGAGTATCGGTGTGTGAAGAATGGCGAACCCTTTGCGAATCAGCATCTTGAGCGTCTTGTCGGCGATGAATTTAGCCATAGAGTTGTTGACGGCTCTTCCGGAGAGGATTACTTGCGGGTCGTAGCCCAACATCTTGGCTTTGTGGGCGAGATAGTATGGGTCAACGCCGATGCAATGCCCGCCGACGAGTCCAGGGCGATAAGGCAGAAAATTCCATTTGGTAGCTGCTGCATCGAGTACATCTTGCGTGTCGATACCTACTCGGTCGCAGATGAGCGCCAGTTCGTTCATGAAACTGATGTTGACGTCCCGTTGACTGTTCTCGACGGCTTTAGCAGCCTCTGCCACTTTGATGGATGGCGCGAGATAGGTGCCGTTTTCGAGGATGGTATTGTACAGATTGTCAATCTTTTGCGCAGTGTCGGGTGTGGAGCCGGACGTGATTTTGCGAATCTTTGTGAGGGTATTGATTTTGTCTCCCGGGTTGATTCGTTCGGGGGAGTATCCGCAGAAGAAATCTTCGTTGAACCGCAGATGTGAGGCACGTTCGAGCACAGGCACACAATCTTCTTCGGTGCAGCCCGGGTAGGTGGTGGATTCGTAGATGACGATATCGCCTTTTTTGAGCACTTTTCCGATGGTTTCCGACGCGTTCAAGAGCGGTTGTAAGTCGGGTGTATTGAACTTGTCGATGGGTGTTGGAACGGTTACGATGAAGATGTTTGCCGGCTGCAAGTCGTCGGGACTGGAAGTGAGCGTCAGTCCTTGCGTCGGGTTGGATTCGTGCAGCCGTTGTACCTCGTTGAGTGCAGCGAGGTCGGCTTCCAGCGTATGATCTTCGCCCCGCTTGAGTTCGCTGATGCGGTCAGCACAGAGGTCGTATCCGATGACGCGGTAGTGCTTGCCAAACTCAACGGCGAGTGGCAATCCGACGTACCCTAATCCGATGACGGCGATGATAGAATGTTGCTGTTCCATAGATGAATATCTATTATAAATCAGTCTCTTTTGAAGATGTCGCGCGTATATACTTTGTCGATGACATCGTCGAGACAGGCATCGTATCGATTGGCAATGATGGCGTTGCTTTGTGCTTTGAAAGCGTCCAGATCGTTGACGATTCGTGAGCCGAAGAAGGTGATGCCATTCTCCAGAGTTGGCTCATAGATAATCACTTTCGCTCCTTTAGCTTTGACGCGTTTCATGATGCCCTGGATGCTGGATTGGCGGAAATTGTCGGAGTTGCTTTTCATCGTGAGTCGGAAGACGCCGATGGTTACTTCTTTCTCTTCCGCTTGGTTGTAGGCGTTGGCAGTGGTGTAGTTGTAGTAACCGGCTTTTTCGAGCACTCTGTCGGCAATGAAATCCTTGCGTGTTCGGTTGCTGTCCACAATGGCTTTGATGAGGTTTTCGGGCACATCGTTGAAGTTGGCGAGCAGTTGTTTGGTGTCTTTTGGCAGGCAGTAACCGCCGTATCCGAAAGAGGGGTTGTTGTAATGGCTGCCAATGCGTGGGTCGAGACATACGCCATTGATAATAGCCTGAGTGTCAAGTCCTTTCAGTTCGGAGTACGTGTCGAGTTCGTTGAAGTAACTGACGCGCAGAGCGAGGTAAGTGTTCGCAAAAAGTTTCACTGCCTCGGCTTCAGTGGAGCCCATGAAGAGAGTAGGGATGTCCTGCTTGATAGCTCCTTCGGCAATGATTTGCGCGAACGTATGTGCGGCTTTTTCCAACTCAGGTTCGCTTTTGTCGTACCCGACGATGATTCGGCTGGGATAGAGGTTGTCGTAGAGTGCTTTGCTCTCACGTAGGAACTCGGGCGCGAAGATGATTTTGGGTGTTACGATGTGGAACGAACCATCCTCGCAGCGTTCGCGGTACGAGAATTTCTCTCGCACATGTTGTGTGTAACCGACGGGGATTGTCGATTTGATGACCATGACGGCGTTTGGATTAACCCGCAGCACCAAGTCGATTACCTCTTCGACGTGAGAAGTATCGAAAAAATTCTTCTTCGAGTCGTAGTTAGTAGGTGCTGCAATCACCACAAACTCAGCGTCTTTGTATGCTGTTTCGCCATCGGTAGTTGCGTGCAGATGCAGGGGTTTTTCGCGCAGGTACTGCTCGATGTAATCATCCTGGATGGGCGAACGCTTGTTGTTGATGAGTGCCACTTTCTCAGGGATGATGTCGACGGCCTCTACTTGATTTTTTTGTGCCAAGAGTGTTGCGATTGACAATCCGACGTAACCGGTACCGGCCACTGCTACTTTCTTATTCATATTGCGTATTCCATTGATTTATTGTACGTTTGCGTGATGGTTAGTGCGTTGTTTTGCGTACTACACCCTCATTCGCGTTGCAAAGTTACAATTTTTTTTTGATATATGCAAATAAAATCGTAAAAAAATTCATCTATTCCTGTTCAGAAATTATGTTGAGACCTTACGGAGGCCGTTCGAAGACCGTTCGAAGATTGTATGACGCCCATTTGAAGATGTGACAGAGAAAAAAGTGCGGAAAAAATGATGCGGAGAGGGTCTTCGAGATAGTGTAAAAAGTAACGTCAAAAAGCGGGAAAGTTACCAAAAGCAGGGGTAAATGTGCGAAAAAGAGGGGTTAGAGTGCATTTTTCTTTGAAAATATTTGGTCATGTCAAAAAAAAGTATTAACTTTGCAGTCACGTTTAAAATATAGGCGCAGTCACGATTAAAAATATTAGGCACAGATTATGACAATGGAGAATGGCATTTTTCGAAAGGTATCGAATTGGTATTTCAGCAAGCGCGTGTTGCCTTATTGGGCGATACTGCTGACAGATACGCTGATAGTGTTTGTGTCGTCGTTGTTCGTTTATTGGTTAGCGAATAATACGCAAGTGACGTACAACAACCGTCATTCTTTGTTTTACACGGCCGTGCTGTTCTCGGTGCTGAGTTGGGTAGGAGCTCGTATTTTCCGCACGTATTCTGGTGTGTTGCGCTATTCCAGTTTCGTGGATTTGCTGCGCTTGGTTTATGCCAATTTGACAACGCTGGCGCTTGCGGAGCTATCTTACATAATTTGTTATTCGTTGAATGTGAGTGCGTTGTGTGCGATGTCGCCGCTCTATATCCTGTTGACATTCATTGTGTCGACGCTGCTGATGTGGTTGTTGCGCATCATGGTGAAAGTGCTTTTTGACATCACGAACACCGACTCGCAGACGATGCGTGTGCTGATATACGGCGCACTGAAAGGTGGCGTTGGCTTGGCGAAAAATATCCGGTCACAGAGTCCTGCGCAGTTTGAGTTGAGAGGTTTTATCTCGCACGAGCCGCGCATACGCAACAAGAAGTTGATGGGCGTAACGGTCTATTCGCTGGAAGACAACCTCGTGGAAGTGATTAAGAAAGAGCGCATTCAAGGCATTTTGGTTAGTCCGTTGCGTGACGAGGAGTTTCGCCGCGACCAAAAATTGCAAGACCTGTTCATTGGAGCGGGCTGCAAGATTTTCATGGCTCATGAGGCGAAAGAAGCGACGCAGAAAGATGGGATATTGAGTGATGAGGACATCAAGTCCGTGCAGCTGAAAGAGGTGTCGGTGGAAGACCTGTTGCCGCGCTCGGAGATTCGCGTTGACATGAAAACAGTAGGTGAGCAACTGGTTGGCAAACGTGTGCTCATCACGGGATCGGCCGGTAGTATCGGCATGGAGATTGTGCGCCAAGTGGCTCAGTTTGCGCCGGCAGCGATGATGCTGATAGACCAAGCCGAGACGCCGCAGCACGACGTACGGTTGATGATGAAGAAAGATTTTCCGAACGTGCCGTGCGAGGTGGTCGTGACGAGTATCAGTCGTCGTTCGCGCATGGAATATATCTTCAAGTCGTTTCGTCCGGAGTACGTTTTCCATGCAGCGGCTTACAAGCACGTGCCGATGATGGAGGACAATCCGAGCGAGGCCATCTTGAACAACGTATATGGCACGAAAGTGATTGCTGACTTGAGCGTTGAAGTAGGCGTGAAGAAATTCGTGATGATATCGACGGACAAAGCGGTCAATCCGACGAACGTGATGGGTTGCTCGAAACGTATCTGCGAGATATATGTGCAAAGTTTGGATAGGAGCTTGAAAATCAATGCGATGGAGCATTGGAAAGAGCGTCGTCGTCGGAGTTCGGACTACACGCAGTTCGTGACCACGCGTTTCGGCAATGTGCTGGGTTCGAACGGTTCGGTTATCCCGCTCTTCAAGGAGCAGATCAAGCACGGCGGTCCAGTGACAGTGACAGACGAGCATATTGTGCGCTATTTTATGCTCATACCCGAGGCTTGCAAGCTGGTGCTGGAAGCCGGGACGAAAGGCAATGGCGGCGAGATTTTCGTGTTCGATATGGGTCAACCGGTCCGTATTGCGGACTTGGCCAAACGTATGATTGCGCTGTCGAATGCGCAGAACGTGGAGATAAAGTACACCGGTCTTCGTGAAGGCGAGAAGCTGTACGAAGAAGTGCTGAACGAGCTGGAAGGAACGAAACCAACGTTCCATGAGAAGATTCGTATAGCGCAAGTTCGCGAATACGACTACGCGGAGGTATGCAAAGATATCGATGAGTTGGTGGAGATTGCCAAGCGTTACGATGACATGGAAACGGTCAAGAAGATGAAATCTATCGTGCCGGAGTACATCTCCAACAACAGCAAATACGAGGCGCTGGATGCGCCGAAAGAAGCGGTTGCCGCGAACGAGTAACGCGTTTGCGTGCTCTTTTTATTCTCCTAAAACGAGTGTGAACTTGAGGCCTATTTGGAAGTGCTGCAGCAATTGTCCGCAGGACTGAGGCAGTGCGTAGAAATGTGTGAGATGGTATGTCCCGTAATCTTCAGGGTCTCCAACCGTGGTAGAGACTGCGTTTGGCTCATCCGTGGGCAACGTGCGGCTGAGGTTGGTAGGGTAGAAACCCCAATCGGCGAAGATGGCCAATCGCGAGTGGACCCAGTCGTTGCGCTCTTGCCCGAGGTTGACGCCGAACTCAGCACAGATACGCGGGTCGAAATCGAAAGCCACGCGGTAGTCTCCCTCGCGCACGATGGGTGCCATCACTTGCGTCTGTGACACCATGTTCGGCCGACAAGCAGTAATCTGACGGTTGAGGATATCGAAACCGAGTTTCATTCCCAAGAGGTAATACACGGGTCGGAAGTTCTGTCCGAAGAGCAGTGGTATTTCTATGCCTCCTCTGATGTCGCGGTCGTATCGTTCGGGCGCGGGCTGATTGAGGATGTTCACGCGTCGGTCGAGCCAATAAAAGCCGGCACCTGTTTGCATGAGGAAAGACTTGTGTTGGAACTCGTAGAGAACGCCCGCAGCTGCGCCGTAGCCGAGTCCGTTGGACGTGCTGTAGTTCTCCATTTTTAGCGGCAAGGCGGCATATGCTCCTTGCAGATAGAGAGAGGCACGGTGGAAGGTTGTTTTCTCTTCGCTTTCTTCCTCCTCTTCTTCCTCCTCTTCTTCTTCGAATGCGCCAGTGCTCTGACTGTCAGCCATCTCGGAGCTGACCATCCACGTTGGGTCGGGGTGTAGGATGTATTGCGGCTTACTGCGCAGCGTATCTATCGAGACCGAAGCCTCGAGTTCGCACGGCGTAAGATATTCGTAACTGTTAGCGACGACGGCGGCGTGGTACTCGTTGGTGGGGGCATACACATTGAGCATCGAGCCGGCCTTGCGAACGCCAAGGTCAACGACGGCATATGCCCATTCGCTATTGCCTGACACGGTGTAGAACGATTCGGGCCGCAGCACTTTGCCATCGATGAGGAAACCGGTGGTTTGATTAGACGGAGTGATGATGAACAAGTTGGATTTCAGCGCTCTCTGCACGAAAACAAAGCGTTGCTCGCTTTGTGCTTCGCATGTGAGTGAGGGGAGTGAGGTTGAGACGTATGTCTCGCCGACGGAGGTAGTGTGAAGCACTTGAATCGGCTCGTTGGCTCGGATGTAGAGTGTGCGTGAGCGCGCTCCGTTGTCGGTTGTCCACGTGTCGGCGGCTATCCATCGCTTCTCTCCGCGATGGAGTACGAACTGCGTGCCGTTGCTCAACGTTACGGTGGTCGATTCAAAAAGAGCGGTAATCAAGCACCCTTCGCTCGGTTTGTTGTTCGTGATGGCAATAAACTCGTTACCATATGAATCGAATGTTTCCGCGCGCATACAAGGCACGTTATTCCACATCAGCACCATCGTGCATACGGCAAAGCCGAACCGGCGCAAGGCCACGGGAAGCCCAGCGATTTTCGTTTTTATCACTTTTGTTTCCAACTCTTTCATTGTATTAAAAAAGCGAACCGAAGTTCGCTTTTGGGTGGAATGTGGGGCTCGAACCCACGACACTCGGAACCACAATCCGATGCTCT
>CALAUY010000143.1 GCA_937892015.1 uncultured Bacteroidales bacterium
TTACAGAGGGGTCAGTAGCAAATCGTTATCAGGGGTCAGTACCTTACAATTATCTGGGGCCCATTTTCACAAAATTCTCCACCCGTGAACTATAACGTGCCTGAAGGCAGTTATTCGACCAATCCGTACGACCCGGTCTGCCGTATTCGCGAGATGAAGCAGATGATCAAGGCCTGCCACGAGGCCGGCATCCGTGTTATTCTGGATGTGGTGTTCAACCACACGTACAACGTAGAGGGTTCGGGGTTCACGAACACGTGTCCGGGCTATTTCTACCGCACGACGCCCGAGGGCGAGTTGGGCAATGCGTCCGGTTGCGGCAATGAGACAGCTTCTGAACGGCCGATGATGCGTAAGTTCATGATAGAGAGTTGCCGTTATTGGCTCACTGAGTATCACCTCGATGGTTTTCGTTTCGACTTGATGGGAATCCATGATATCCAAACGATGAACGACATCCGGCATATGGCTGACGAGATAGACCCGACTATCCTTGTCTATGGAGAAGGTTGGGCAGCCGGTTCGCCGCAACTGCCTGAAGACCTGTTGGCGATGAAGAGCAACACGCTGAAGTTGGACCGAATCGCCGCTTTTTCTGACGACATGCGCGATGCGCTTCGCGGACCTTTCTCTGACGATCAACAGGGTGCTTTTCTTGCAGGCTTGCCAGGGCACGAAGAGTCGATAAAGTTCGGTTTAGTAGGTGCAATCGAATACCCGCAGATTAATATGGACCTTGTCAATTACAGCAAGAAAGCGTGGGCCAATCAACCGGCGCAGATGATAGCTTATGTGAGTTGCCACGATGACATGTGCCTTGTTGACAGATTGCGTGCCTCGGCAGGGGTGAAGAACGCGGCAGAGACGGCTCGCCTCGACATGTTGGCACAGACAGCGGTGCTGACCAGCCAGGCTATCCCGTTCCTTTTCTGCGGCGAGGAGGTGATGCGCGACAAGAAAGGTGTGCACAACTCGTTCTGTTCGCCTGACGAGATTAACGCCATCGATTGGAGTCTGAAGGACAAGAACAAGGCCGTTTTCGACTATTATGCCGGGCTGATTGCGTTGCGTAAAGCGCATCCCGCGTTCAGGATGGCCGATGCTGAGCTGGTCCGCCAAAACGTCCGTTTCGCCGATGCGCCGGACAATGTTGTCGTATATATGTTGGACGGACAGGCCGTTGGTGACAGCAATTTCATCGTCATACTGAACGCCAACCGCAAACCCGTGACGCTCGACGTGCCCGTCAACGGCTACAAGGTAGTGGTTCGTGATGGCAGGGTGGATGCAGATGGAATGGGTTACGTGGAGAACGGCAAAGCAGTCGTTCCGGCACAGAGTGCGCTGATTCTTCAGGAGATATAGTTCGGATACTTGAGTTCTTCAGGAGATATAATCCAGATACTTGAGTGTGAGCCTTGAGAGCGCATAGTTCTGAAGCTCTGACCATGGGGTGGAAATACAGCCGTCGATTTGCGGCAGTGTTTCCACCTCTTGTGTTGTGAACACAGTATGTAGCCGTTGATGTGAGAGGATATGGGTGAAGGTTGTCCCGTCAGCAGAAATGGGTTCGGTGCTCTCTTGTAATGGGAACTCCCATAGATGCTGCCAGATATCTTTGTTGGTGCGTTGGTGGAGTAGCGTCATCCCGTCGGGCGTGCGATAAACGGTGTAGTGCAGATAGCGCTCTTTCAGTTGGTTACGAGGTTTGCGTACCGGCAACATCTCGGCCGTGCCATGTTCGTTTGCACGGCAAAAAGTGCGAATGGGGCATTGCTTGCAGTTCATGCCGGTGGGTGTGCAGAAGAGTGCCCCGAACTCCATCAATGCCGAGTTGTGTAGGCGCGGATGAGAGCGGTCGAGCAGTTCCCATGCAAACGAACGGAACAATCGTTTGCCCGCGGACGTGTCGAATGGTTCGTCGCAGTCGTAGAGCCGAGAGAGAACGCGATACGCATTACCATCGACAGCCGGATAGGGAGCATTGTACGCAAACGACATGATAGCTCCGGCTGTATATTCGCCGATGCCCGGCAGCGAGACGACCTGCTCGAACGTATGCGGGAAAGGCACCCATTGCTGCTCTACTATCCGTTGTGCCGCCTTGTGGAGGTTACGGGCGCGGCTGTAGTACCCCAGTCCCTGCCAGAGGAGTAACACCTCATCTTCAGTAGAGGTGGCGAGTGTCTGCACATCGGGGAAACGTGCCGTGAAACGCAAGTAATAATCCAGTCCTTGTTGTACGCGTGTCTGCTGTAAGATTACTTCTGAGAGCCAGATGAGGTACGCATCGTGCGTCTCGCGCCAAGGCAGTACACGTTTGTTACGCTCGTACCACTGCACGAGGTCAGTATGCAACCGCCTGATATTCACGCACTAATACAATTTAGTTGTTATGTGCCAATGGCGCAGCGTCATTAAGTATAGTCACGTCGCAATGCGGATAGGCGAAATTGCAGCCGTGTTCGGGCAACTCGCTGTAGAAACGTTTTTGCAGCATGAAATAAACGTCCCAATAATCCTCTTGGCGTACCCATGCCCGCACGATGAACGTGATGTCGTTCTGATTGAGGTGGTGCAGTGCTACGAATGGGTCAGGCACAGGGTGCGTCGGCACTTTCACAGCAGTTGGACCGGTCGAAGCCGGACTCATGTCTTTGGAGGTGAGAATGCGCTCATCTTCGGATAGTATATGTTGTATGGCCTCAACGCACGTGTCAACATCCGTTCCGAAAGCGACACTTACCTCTAAATCGATGCGGCGAAGCGGTTGTGCACTGAAGTTGTCGATAGTGCCATTAGAGAGCGTGCCGTTGGGCAGAATCACCACACGATTGTCGATTGTCAGCAGTTTGGTCGAAACAATGTTGACCTCCATCACCGTGCCTTGATAGCCGCACGCATTGATGTAATCGCCCGCTTTGAAGGGTTTGAACATAAGCAGCATGATGCCACCGGCAAAATTCTGCACCGTGCCTGACAGTGCCATACCAATTGCCATGCCACCAGCGGCCAGTAAAGCCGCGAGCGATGTGGTGTTCACGCCCAGTGTCGAGACCGTGATGACTATCAGCAGCACCGTCAGCGTGATGCTCACGAGCGACGAGGTGAACGAGGCAATCGTCGGTTCGGTCTTGCGTCGCTTGAATGAGCGTTCCATCGCTTTCTTGACGCGTTTGATAACCCATGCACCAACAATATAGATGATAAGGGCGGCCAGTACTTTCAGCCCGAAGTTCAGTGCACTCTGGCCTAACGAATGCCAGAAAGCGTTCGGGTCGGTTTTCAGCAGTTCCACTGCCTCTTGTTGTACCACACGTAACGAGTCCAATTTCTCTTGGTCGATAGTGGATAGATCTACGTCTAAAAACATGTTCTTGTCGTTTTAAAAGTTCCTTTGAGTGTCAACCCATCATTGAGCAGGTTTTATAGCCCACCCATCATTGAGCAGGTTTTATAGCCCACCCATCACTTAGCGGGCGGGGTGATGCCATCGCGTTTCATGAGCGGTTCGATGGATGGTTCGCCGAGGCGGAAACGGCGATAGAGTTCGGCCACGTTCTCTGTGCCGCCTTTTTCGAGGATATTCTTACGGAACGAAGCAGCGGCTTTCTTGTCGAAGATTGAACCGTTCTTTTGCTTGGCTTCTTGAAAGACGGAGAAGGCATCGGCATCGAGAACTTCCGACCATTTGTAGCTGTAATAGCCGGCAGCGTATCCACCGGAGAAGATGTGCGTGAAAGCTGTCTCCATCTGTGTGCCGGGAATTGTCGGCAGCACTGCCACTTGGTCCATTGCCTTGTTGCCGAACGCCAATACTGCGTCAGAATCTGTCACACCTTCGGGTGCGGCGAACGGGGCTTTGAGCGTATGCCATGCCATGTCGAGGTAACCGAAAGAGAGTTGACGGACGCAAGCGTATGCGGCATGATACGTTTGTGAGGCATGCATGCGGTCGAGCAACTCTTGGGGCAGAGCTTCGCCGGTTAGGTAATGCTTGGCGAACGTGTCGAGGAACTCTTTCTCGTCGATGAAGTTCTCGTTGAACTGACTGGGCAGTTCGACAAAATCGCGAGGCACGTTTGTGCCGGAGGAGTAAGAGTATTGGCAGCGTGTGAGCATGCCATGTAGTCCGTGTCCGAACTCATGAAGGAACGTGCGAACCTCGTCGTACGTGAGCAGTGCGGGCTTGGTGTCCGTCGGGCGGGTGAAGTTCATCACGTTGACAATATGCGGGCGACTGTCGGTCTTGCCTTCACGCCACTGCGGCTTAAAATCGTTCATCCATGCACCGCCGCGCTTGCCGTCCCGCGGGTGAAAATCGGCGTAATAAACGGCGAGGTACTTGCCCTTCTCGTCGAACACCTCGTATGCACAAACCTCGGGGTTGTACGTCTGGATGTTCTTGTTCTCCTTGAACGTGATGCCGTAAAGGCGATGCGCCAGTCCGAACACGCCCTGCTTGACGGCTTCAAGTTCGAAATACGGGCGAAGGTCGTCATCGGAGATAGAGTATTTCTCGTTCTTGAGTTTCTTGGAATAGTAGCTAAAGTCCCAACCTTGTAGTTGTGCATAGAAACCAATCGACTCGGCGTACTCTTGCAGCTCTTTGACCTCTGCGACTGCCACGGGCATGTAGTTGTCGCGCAGTTGGTCGAGTAGGGCATAGACGCTTGCGGGAGTCTCGGCCATCGTTTTGTGCAGCGATTTGTCGGCGAAGCACTCTTTGCCGAAGAGTTGTGCAATGGCGAGGCGAGTGTTGACGATGTCCTTGATGATATGCGTGTTGTCGAACTCGCCACCTATGCAGCGGGTATTGTACGCCATATAGAGTTCGCGTCGGATGTCGCGGTTGTCGCAGTCTTGCATGACGGGGATGTACGTTGTCGGTTTGAGGTTGAGCATCCAGCCCTCGTCGTATCCCTTGGCCTGTGCGTTCTTGCGGAGCATCTGTTTGGTGTCGTCGTTGAGGCCACCAAGCAAGCTCTCATCTTTGATGAGCATCGTCCATGCGTTCGTCGCTTTGAGCACGTTCTGCCCGTACGCAAGCGTCAGTTGACTCAGATGTGAGCTCAGTTCGCGGTAGGTCTGTTTGTCCTGCTCGTTGAGGTTGGCACCATTGTTGGCAAAACTCTCGTAGATGTCGTCAAGCATCTTGGCTTGTTCGGGCGTCAGTTTGAGTTTGGCGCGTTGGTCATACACCGCTTTGATGCGGCGGAACAGCCCCTCGTTGAGGCGGATAGTGGTGGTATATTCCGACAGTTTGGGCGTCACTTCGGTCTCGATGGCATCCAACTCGTCATTGGTGTCGGCATTGGTGAGGTTGAAGAGGCATGAGAGCGTCACGTCCAGTAGCCGTCCCGAGCGCACGTACGGCTCGATAGTGTTGGCAAACGTCGGGGCTGCCGGGTTGTTGACGATTGCGTCAATCTCGGCCAATCCCTCTTTCATCCCCTGCTCGATGGCAGGCATATAATGTTCGGGTTTGATGTCATTAAACGGGTATGTGCCGTGCGGTGTCTTCCAGTTCTTGTAGTTCATGAACGGGTTCGTTTCCGCCGCGGCGGTTAGGGTTGTAGCAACAAGTGCCATGGTAAGAATAGTTTTAATCTTCATGTTTTATCGAATTAAATTGATGTCTCCTGAGAGTTGATAGACGCCGATGTCAGCAGGTCGGCGTTTGGTTGTTCTGTGGTATTTGACAGTCGGGTCGGCATCCGTTCCGCGCGCGCGTATAACATAATAGTACGCGCCTGCGGGTGCGGGTCGTCCGTTGATGGTGCCGTCCCAACCTTTGGCCGGGTCGTCCCATTGATAGACGAGTTTTCCCCAGCGGTTATAGACCCAACAGTGGAACTCGGCAAGCGAACGATACATCACCCTGAACTCGTCGTTCTGACCGTCACCGTTAGGGGTGAAAACGTTCGGCACCAACAGCTGCGAACTGGATATACTGATGTCAAAGACGGTCGAGTCGGTTGAGCATCGGTCGTTGCTCACCCATACTTTCACTTGGTAGGTGCCGTTGGTCGTGAATGTGAAGCGTTGGTCTTCATCGGTGCGTTGCGCGATGAGGTCTGTGCCCTTGTATATCTCCCAACGGAAGAACTGCGCCGTGGGTTTATTGGCATTGGAGAGGAAATTCACTTCTAATGGTGCTGAGCCCGTGAGTTGCGTCTCGTCAATCGGCCTCTCGGGCTCGTTCTCTATCGTGTCACCACGTTTGGTGGTGACCGACATCGGGTGGCATGCCACCGCAACGGCCGTTATCTCATCGGTGGCGATACTGTCGGGCTCAATGCCCAGTGCCGTTGCGTATTGGTCGGCCGTGAGTACGAAATATGTATCTTTGAGCGGTGCATCCACCGACATGTTCGTTTGCAGTCGTACCGTCTCCACGGCGACCGAATCAACCCATTCGTTCTCCTGACTGTCCCAACCGAGGGTGGTGTAACGTATCTCTGCCTCGCGGGTCAGTTTATGCGTCATGAGGTACTTGTCTTGGTACGCCATCTCGGGGATGGTGGCCGTGAGCGTGAGATTAGTCCGCTCGCAGTCGGGCGTGGCTGTGAGCTCATCAAGCGTGACGCGATACAGGCTGTAGTCAAGCACATAGAGCGTGATGGTGGTGTCCGGCGTGTAGAGTACATATCCTTTGTCCGTCTCGGGATAGAGTACCTCTGCACCCGTTCCCGACTGCACAACAGCACCGCTCATGTCGCGCCATTCGAACGTGCCCGAACCCGTATATTCGAGGTACGCATCGCTCTGCGATAGGTCGGCAAAGAGCACGACATGGTCGATGTTCACCGGTGATGGCAGGTTGTAATGCGTCCCCGAGATGTTCATCTGCGCAGCTGCATAGAGGGGAAGTATGAGCAGTATGTACGTCAGACGTTTCACTGTTTCACTGTTTCACTTGTTCACTTGAAAACGTTTGTTGCCCGTTTGGAAGAAGTCCACAATCTGTTTGGCCGCAGCTATACCTGCATTGATGTTCGCCTCGGCCGTTTGTGCACCCATCTTCTTGGGTGTTGCGAAATAGCGCTCAGCGCATAGTTCGCGCAGTTTCGCATCTGCCACCGGCATGATATCCGTCACGTACTTGAAATCGGGGCGGTCAACCATGAAGCGCACCAAGTCGTCTTCTTTGATGACCTCTTTGCGGGCGGTGTTAACGAGCAGGCCGTTCTTTGGCATATGACTCAGCAACTCGTAGTTGATAGACTGCACCGTTTCGGGTGTGGCAGGGATATGCAGCGAGACGATATCGGCTTGCGAGTAGAGCTCTTCGCACGAATGTACCGGCCGTACGTCATCGGCCATCATCGCCTCGTCGGGGCAGTAGGCATCGTACGCAATCACCTGCATTCCGAACCCTTTGGCAATACGCGCTACATTGCGACCGACGTTGCCGTACGCATGAATGCCGAGCGTCTTGCCTTTCAGCTCCGAGCCCGAGGTGCCGTTATAGAAATTGCGGATGGCATACACCATCAGTCCGAGTGCCAACTCAGCGACAGCATTGCTGTTCTGTCCGGGCGTGTTCATCACCACGACACCATGAGCCGTTGCCGCCTCCAAATCAACGTTGTCGTAACCCGCTCCGGCACGCACAACTATCTTGAGCTGTTTGGCCGCATCAAGTACCTCGCCATCCACTTTGTCAGAGCGGATAATGAGTGCGTCGGCATCTGCCACTGCTTCAAGCAACTGCTCTTTCTGCTTGTATTTCTCGAGAAGCACCGGCTCGTATCCGGCTTTCTCTACCTCAGTGCGAATGCCATCCACGGCCACCTTCGCAAAGGGTTTCTCTGTTGCAATAAGTATCTTCATAATTCTCTAAACTCTAAAATTTAAACTCTCCTTTCGTATTCTTTCATGCATGCTACGAGTGCCTCAACGCCCTCAATATCCATTGCGTTATACAGACTGGCACGGAAACCACCAACAGAGCGGTGCCCCTTGATGCCAACCATTCCTTTGCCGGACGCAAACTGGAAGAAATCGTCCTGAAGGTCTTGATATTCGGGCTTAAGCACAAAGCAGACGTTCATCCGCGAACGGTCGTCAACCTCCGCCGTACCAACGAAAATCTTCGAGTGGTCGATGGCGTCATACAGCAGTTCAGCCTTGCGGATATTACGTTTCTCGATGGCCTCAACACCGCCGAACGCTTTCAGCCAACGCAGTGTGAGCATCGCGCTATACAGTGGCAGAACGGGAGGCGTGTTGAACATACTGCCACCGTCGATATGTGTCCGGTAGTTGAGCATCGTTGGGATATAACGACTGACGTGCCCGAGGCAATCCTCTTTGATAATCGCGAACGTGACACCCGCAGGCGCGAGGTTCTTCTGTGCACCGCCGTAGATGATGCTGTACTGACTCACGTCGATAGGGCGAGAGAGGATGTCCGACGACATGTCGGCCACCAACTGCACTTTGCCCCGTTTGGCGTAGATATCCGCCAACTTACGGTCGTTAATCTCTGTACCATAGATGGTGTTGTTGGTGGTGATATGCAGGTAGTCTGCATCCTGCGGTACCTCATAATCGGTAGGGATGAATGTGAAGTTGTGGTCAGCACTGCTCGCCACTTCCACAGCCTCGCCAAACCCCTTGGCCTCTTTCAGTGCTTTTTTCGCCCACACGCCCGTGTTAAGGTATGCCGCCTTCTTCTCCAGCAGGTTGTACGGCACCATGCAGAACTGCAGACTGGCACCACCGCCAACGAAAATGACGCGATACCCTTCGGGCACGCCCAGCAGCTCTTTCATCAGCGACTCAGCCTCATCTACTACGGGTTGAAAATACTTGGCACGATGCGAAATCTCCAAGATACTCAGTCCTTTGCCCTCAAAATCGAGAACAGCATCGGCCGTTTGTTTGATGACTTCTTGTGGCAGGATACTCGGCCCTGCATTGAAATTATATTGTTTCATATCCGTAAACTTTAAACTTTAAACTTTAAACTTTAAACTTTCAACTTTAAACTCTCAACTCTCAACTATCTCTTGCTCCCCGGCCTGTTCCATTTGCTTTTGGGCTCGGGTGTTGCCACTTTCTCTTGCACTTTCTCGGCCGTTTTCTTGGCTATTTTCTCCACAACAGCCGTGACTTTTTCCGCCACTTTCTGCTGGAGTGGGATTTCCACTTTCTCAAACCAAGCCACATCGTCGCCTTTCGTCACCTTAGCTCCGTGCTGTTTCGCTACGTTCACCAGCATGCAATCGTATGGTGCAACCAGTGCCTCTATGCCGTGTTGCGTCTCGATGTACGCCATCGTCTCGCCGGCACGGAAAGCTTTGCCGAACACGGGTGCTTGACTTTCCTCGTTGAAATCCAGTTCCCACAGCAGTTTGCCTGCCTGCGGTGCTTGCAGCGGTTCGCTGTTGGGGTGGAGAATCGCGCGTTTATCAGCCGCACTGAGGAAGACAATCTGCTGACCGCCCTTTGCCGCTTTGTCCATACGTTCCAAGAGGTCTTTATTGAACTGCTCTTTGGCCTGACCTGACTTGTACTCGCGATATTGTTTCTCATGCATGGCGAACTCGAACAGTTCCTCGTCGTCCTGACCACGATCCCAGCCCAGTTCTTCCATCTCCTTGATGAAACGCGGCAACTCGTTCGGGTAGAGTTTCTGTGGGTCGTCGGTATAGAAATCGAACCCTTTCTCTTCCGCCAGTTTGACGATTTCCGGTGCTAACGTGCCCGGCAGTTTGCCCGACTTGCCAAGAATCATGCCCCACATCGCCGGGTCCATCCGAGTGAACGGTGCTTCACCCATCGAGCGTGAGTAGATATTCATCAGCGCGGCGTTCTTCACGTACTGCGAGAACGGGGTGACCAGTGGGGGATAGCCCACCTTCGGCCATACATGCTCCACCTCCTGGAACAGCTTGACCAGCATGTCGTCCATCGTCAGCGTTGTCTCGCCGTTCTTCTCGC
>CALAUY010000144.1 GCA_937892015.1 uncultured Bacteroidales bacterium
GGATGCCCTGCCACTTCCGCAGCGCATTCAGTCAGCATCTGGATGTTGCACACCCCCGGCGCGACGGGCGAACCCGGGAAATGGCCGTCATAGACCTTGCAGTCAGGACGTAGTGCCACCGTGAAAAGCGTGTCACCGGCAACCTCTTGCCGAGAGAGTATGTCGTAAAAATCATCTATCAGTTTCATGTCCGTATTCTGTTCTGGTCAGTCGTCTTTCAAGAATATCTTCATCTGTCCCTCTGCCACTATATCGTTGCCGCAGCGGGTCTCGGCTGCGAGAAGCGTGATGCCACCGGCCTCTCCGAGCACGTGTAGCGTCGTGTGCAGGCGTGAACCCACGCTCGGGCGCGCGTAAAAAGAAAAGCGCTTCAATTCGCCTATATATCCCAGCTTGGGCTCTTCGCCGCGCGCATAGCCTTTATAGCCCGCAAAAGCCGCGGCTGACTGAGCTATATGCTCAATCAACCCGGGCTCTCGGAACTGACCGTCTTGCACGAACAGGTTGGCATCGCTTATCAGCAAACCTGTCTCTGCGCCCTCATCGGTGACGTTATCCAGTGAGTCCACCATCACGATGGGCGGACGTTGCGGTATCAGTTCAAACAGTTCGCTGTCTGTGAATACCGCTCTCATTTCATGTTCTCAACCAAATAGTCGTAGAGGGCTTCGAACGTCTGAATCTTTGGCAGGTCGGTATTGGCAATCTTCACGCCAAACTCGTTGTCAATCAGAGCAATCATGTCCACGAGACTGAGGCTGTCGAGCTCTAATGTTTTTTTGATGTTTGCCTCGGGAGTAATCTTCTCAATGTCCGTTTCAAACTCCTCAGCGAGGGTGGTGTTCACTTTTTCAATAAGTTCTTCTTTACTCATATTGTTTGATTTATAATGTTATTCGTTTATTTCCAATTACGTACGATGAGCGACGAGTTAGTGCCGCCGAATCCGAAAGAGTTGCTGAGGAACGTGTCGAACTGTTTGTCCACCCGTTGAGCGGGGATAAGCAGTTTGGCACTGTCTTCATCGGGGTTTTCGAAGTTGAGATTAGCACCGATGAATCCATTCTTCATCATGAGCATGGAATAGACGATTTCGCTTGCGCCTGCCATCCACATCTCGTGTCCTGTCTGACTCTTCGTGGAGGTCACCTCGACGCGTTGGTCTCCGAAAACGTTGTATATAGCTTTGGCTTCATTGGTGTCGCCTATATGCGTTGAGGTGGCGTGGGCGTTGATGTAACCCACCTCGCGGATATCTATACCCGCTTGACGTATGGCCATCTCGAGCGATTTGGTCGGACCCTCTACGTTCGGGCTGCTGATATGGTCACCGTTGCTCGAGAATCCCCATCCGATAATCTCGGCGAGGATAGTGGCACCGCGCCTGACTGCGTGCTCATACTCTTCGATGATGACTGTGGCCGCCCCGCCTCCCGGCACCAGTCCGTCGCGGTCACGGTCGAACGGGCGCGATGCTTTCGTCGGTTCAGCCTCACGGGTGGAGAAAGCGCTGATGCCGTCGAACGAACCGATAGAGAAGGGGTTGACCTCTTGTGCCCCGCCGCATACCACCATCTCTTGCAGGCCATTTTGGATAAGCAAACTGCCGAGTCCGATGGAGTGACTGCCACTGGCACAAGCGGCACTGATAGTCAGGTTGATGCCTTTGAGGTGGTAGATGCATCCGAGGTTCATCGTCACCGTCGAGTTCATCGATTGGAAGATGGCACCACTACCGCAGAGCGTTGTGTCTTTCTTCTCGCGGATGGTGTCCACCGCCCGCACGACCGGGTCGGCCGATGAATCGTTGCCATAGATGAGACCCACGTCGTGTTTGTCTAAATAGTCTTGGTCGATGCCGGCTTGCATCAATGCGTCGCGCGTCGCCCAATAAGCATACTTGGCTTGTTCGGGCATGAAACTGCGCTGCGAGCGACTCAATTCGCCCTTTAGGTCAGGAACTTCCAGTTTGGCTGTCAAGGCGCTGCGAAAACCCATCTCCTTGCGCTCGGGGTCGAAGATGATGCCCGACTTGCCGTTATATAACGAGTCACGGACCTCGTTGAGCGTCTTGCCCAAACATGAATATATTCCCATTCCTGTTATAACTACTCTTTTCATATCTTATACCTATTTATGTTTTACGTGCGCGCACGCACGCGCTGTGCATGTGCACAATCACACGTTCGGTCTTCTAAAACCGAATCGGACTGCAAAGTTACTGCTTTTTTTTCAAATATGCAAATATTTTGGGCTTTTCTGCCCATTTTTAGGTGTTTTGTTAAGATTTTTTATCTTTTTCGAAAAAATTAGTACTCTTTTAGTGCACAAAAAAGGGACATCCCTTTCGGAAGATGTCCCTGTGCGCAGGATGAGACTCGAACTCACACGACCTTGCGGCCACTACCCCCTCAAAGTAGCGTGTATACCAATTTCACCACCTGCGCGAGATGTGTAGTGCCCGAGACAGGACTCGAACCTGCACGTGGTTAAACACTCGCACCTGAAACGAGCGCGTCTA
>CALAUY010000145.1 GCA_937892015.1 uncultured Bacteroidales bacterium
TTTTGCGATATACGACCACACAAGGCACGAGCGGCATGTTGTACTTATAAGCCATCGTGAACGCCCCTTTTTGGAACGGACGCAGCGGTTTGTAGTACTGCCACTGTGCCGCCTCGGGGAAGATGTGGAACCAATAACCGCGCTCATGGAACGTGTCGAACGCTCGATTAAACTTCATCATCGTTGACATACTGGCATCAGGTTCGGGAATAGGTACCCCGCCAATCAGACGCATCAAGTACTGGTTCTTGGTGCGGAAATTCGGCGTGAACATCGGGATTTTCGTCGTATATTTGCCTTTCACCGCCAAGACGATGGCCGGACAGTCCACCGGCGAGCAGTGGTTGCCGAGCGTGATAGCACCGCCTGCCAACTCTTTCTTGTATTTTTTCAGCCATTCGCGCCCCTCGAAACGCAGCCCGAACTTGCAGTGCAGATCTAAAAACCCCACCACAAAATGTAGGACGAACGGATAACCCCACAGTTTCTGCTCCAATTTCCATGAGAGGCGATCATCGACAAACGGGTAGTTGTCGTCCACCACGAACTCACGGTCGTACTCGGCACGGAAAAGACGTGCTGTGGGATTGTCCTCGGGGTAATCGATGCCCGCGTCAGGCACGTACACATCGGGATTGACGACGAGGTCTTTGTAGCGGATATTGTCCTTCAGAGGACGCTTGTTTTGGTGGTTGTTGTCTATCATCATAAAATGCATGTTAAGGGCACGGGCACTCTCCCCGTCGGTATCGTCGCGGTCGCCTATCATCAAGCAACGCTCGGCCGGCACGCCCAGTTGTTCAATCACTTTTCGTATAGGTTCGACGGCAGGTTTCAGTCCTCCAAGGTCCGGCGCTGCGGCAATCAGGTCAACCATTTCGGGCTCGATGCCTAATGCTTTCATTTTCTGCGACACAAAGCCGTAATCGCTATAAACAGCTATTTTCTTGCCGGCCTTGCGGAGGTCAGTGACGAGTTGCAGCGCCCATTCTTCTGCCTTGTACATCACTTTCAGGGTACGTACCATCTGCGGCATATAGTCGTGGAAATACCAGAACCGCGCCATTGAGGCCACTATCTGTTGGTCGCGAGCCATCTCGTTGAAGAAAGCCTCGTAGAAAGTCTCTGCTGAACCAAAATAGCGTCCACGGAGTGCTTTGCGCGCTGCCTGTTCGCGACCAAGCATGCCCAAACGCCCCACTTCTCCGGATACGATTCGCCGAACGAGCGATGACTTGTTGTACATCGTACCGTCAAGGTCGAAAATGACGGCATCAATAGCCTCTACATCTATATCCGCAATCGAAATCATTTCTCCTCTGCGTTCCCTTTCCTTCGCTGTGCACGACGATAAGCCCTTGCTTGACGGCGTTCCTGACGACGTTCGCGATTGGCATCGATACGCGTATCCCAACGATTGGCACCCTCCATGAACGACTCGCCGAGACGTGCCGCTCCTTTCTCCATCTGTTCGAGCAGACTGAACTTGTTGCGGCGTTTCTCGTCTTGCATCAACAAGTTGAACTTAAACTGTCCGTCGCGGAACCCATCACGCAGGCAAGCCGCCTTGAAGCGCGAATAGGCGTTCGAAATCAAGATATGCGCTTGCGGTTCGTGCAGACGGAACGACTGTCTTTTGCTCTCGTATTCGACATTGATTTTCTGCAGATGAGCATCTACCACTTGTGCAAAAGAGTCGGCATCCTGTTGCGTCACCGGCTCGGTGTCCGGCTCGCGGTTCTTGCCGCGGGGAACGACCTTGTCGTCGAACTCAAAATAGAAATGGTACTTGCTCTCATCCACATCGGCGAACCCGACGAAGAACTTCGTTTTAAGTCCCGTCTCTTCCTCCGCCTCGTGCACGGCTTGGATGAACTGCGGCTCGTACAGTTTCTCGCCCGTCAGCGACACGATGCCGTTCACCTTGCTTACCATGTGCACCGTAGGCGTGTTGTAATAATGCCCTCCCACTTCCACAAGGTCGTTCATGTTATAGCGGAAAAGGCCCGAATACGTGGTCACGTACGCATTATATCGTTTGCCCACCTCCAGCTCGTCAATCTGCAGAAAATGTTTTTTCGGACTGTCCAGTTCGTTCTCCTCCACAAACTCGTAGTAATGGAAATGCGGGAAAAGCACCGATTCGACAGTGTCGTCCAAGGCAAAACCGAAACGACACTCAGTGGCAATGTACCCAAGTTCTTGATAGTACGTCCGTTCGAAATCGAACTTATCCATGTACTTATCCATATACACTTTCGTGTTGCCGCATTTCCATGTACTCAAGTATTGCAGCCACGGCCAGTAATATTTGGGCTCCATCCTGCCCGCCTCTTTGAGTTCCCTGAGCTCTTTCGCACGTTCGGGTTGCGCTTGTATCCAATGCGTCAGTTCTTGTCGTATCTCCGGCGCTATCTCGAACTTGTCGGAGAGTGTTCCGAGGGCAATGTCGAGGATCATCTCGTCGATATGTTCGTCCACCGTGTGCAGCAGTTCGAGGATGGTAGATGGATTTGCCGTTGCCCATAGGGTCACATCGCGCCATTGCAGAGCCAGACGCATGAGCGTGTAGTTGCGCGCCGCATAATCTTCGATGGCCATTACGCACGCAGGGGCCACGTAATGTTTCTTGATGATAGAGGGGATGTCGCGAACCAATACACCGCTCACAGAGCCGTAGATAGTGCCGTCGGGTGCGTATCCCTCCACCTCTTTCCCCACGATAGGGAAGATGTGACCACCAAAGATGCGCGAACGGTGCTTGACGAAGTTCCATGTCCAGATGTGCGACATCTTGCCGTACACATCTTTGAGGTACTTATGCGTCATCGGCACCCATTTGGGCTCGGAGGTCGTGCCCGACGTTGTGGCGTACATGTCCGGCTTGCCGGGGAAAAGCACATCCCGTTCACCGTTCTTATGACGCTCCACGTACGGTCGAAGCGACTCAAAACTGTTGTTTTCCGGCACGTAGAAACGGTATAGCCTGAACAGCTCCTCCGGCGAGGTGGCCGACAAGATGCGGTCGAAATGGTGCTCCTTGCCATATACCGTATCATTGCTGATGGTTAAGATGTCTCGCAGCGTTTTTTCCGCCGCATGATGCGGACGACGCGACCATTTATTCAAACGAATAGTCTGCAATCCGCCCTCTATCATCAACACGAAATTGATGAGATAAGGAAACGGCAACGCTCGCCCTTCATTGTCCAAGTAAGGCTTGCTCGAACTCATTCGATTACCAGTTTCTTGAATTTAGCATGTCGTTTCTCGTCTTGCAGCAACAGATTGAGTTTGAACTGCCCATCGCGAAGGCCCTCGGCAATACATGCTGCCTTGAACTGCTCGAACGACTGCGGCACCAATCGGTGCGTTATAGGCGCTTTCACGCGGAAAGAGTCGCGTTTGGCCTTGTACTCCATGTTGTACGTCTTCAGCACCTCGTCCACGCGGCTACTGAACTGCTCCGCCACGCTCTGCGGCGTTTTGGGGTCAGCAAACTCGTAGTAGAAATGATAGGCTGACTTCTCCAAATCAGCAAAACCGATAAAAAACTGAACGGGCGTTTGCATCTCTTCCTCAACCTCGCGGACGGCATCAATGAACTGCTTCTCATGCAACTTCTCACCGGTCATCGTCACGATGCCGTTGATTTTCTGCACCAACGTCACCGACGGCGTGCCCCAATAGCGCGGACCTACCTGCACCAGGTCGTTCATGTTGTAGCGATACAGACCCGCGTACGTCGTCACGTACGTAATATACCGTTTGCCCTCCTCCAACTCATGCAGTTGCACGAAACGTTTCTCCTCGTCGGGCTTTTCCATATCCTCCTCCGGCACGAACTCAAAATAGTGCATATGCGGCGAGAAGATGGTGTTGTCCGTGTCGTCAATCACGTGACCGAAGCGGCACTCGGTGCTGTAGTACGAGAACTCTTGGTGGAACATCTGCGGCGGGAACGAGTCCTTAAACTTATCCAGATAGACTTTCGTATTGCCGCAACGCCATGTGGTAAGCAGTTGGAAATCAGGCCAGTAATGCTTAGGAAGCACTGTCCCGTACTTGGCTTTCAGGGCTCGCAACTCGGCCGCACGCTCCGGATTGGGTTTCATATAGGGTTTGAACGAGTCGCGGATATGCTCAGGGATATCAAACTTGTCGCTGATAGTACCTTTCTCGATATCCTCCACATAACTGTCGAAAAACTCGTTCACGTTGTTCTGCATCTCCACAATGGTCGAGGGATTGGCGGTGATAATCAGCGTTGTGTTGTGTTCTATCCCGAACCGCATGATGGCGTAATAACGCGCGTTGTAGTCCTCTATCTCATACACGGTGAACGGGTACGGCGACAGGTCCTTGACGAACTGCGGGCAGTCACGCTGCGCAAAACCGCTGATCGAACCGCATACAGTACCATCGGGAGCATAGCCCTCCACCACTTTGCCCACGATGCTTACCAGTTTGCCGGCGAATACCATCCGGCGATTCTTAATCATCGTGAACAGCCACGCTTTGTTCATCTTGCCGTACACGTCGTTGAGGTAACGAGATGTGATAGGAATCCATTTGGGCTCTTTGGTCGTGCCGGACGTCGTGGCGTACAGTGCCGGTTTGCCCGGGAAGAGCACGTCCGGCTCGCCCGTCTTGTGACGCTCGATGTACGGCTGAAGGTCCTCGTAATTATTCGGTTTGACCCACTTGCGATATTGTTCGTACAACTCTTTGTCGTCCTTCGCTTTGAGGATGTCCTCGAAATAGTGCTCACGACCATACACAGTGTCCTTGCTTATCTCAAGAATCTCGCGTAACGTACTTTCTTGTGCTTTACGCGGATGACGCGCGGCACGTTTGAATGCTAAATAGTTCAACCCTCCGGCTATTCCTAACAAGAAATTCGCCACGAACGGGTATTTAAGTTTTTCCATCTTAGTAAATTTTTGTCATGCAATAACATTTTATTTGGCCGATTTTACCAATCAGCCTGCAAAGTTACAAAAAATAATCCATATATGCAAGATTTTTCGCAAAAAAAGTGCATTTTTTCTAAAAAAATTTGCTTATGTCACAAAAAAGCAGTAACTTTGCACCAAATTTGTAGCCACAATGAAAAACAGATTACACCCTTTTGCCGCTGTTTGGAACGTCTTTTTTGTAGTCGTGACGGCGGTTGTGTTGATGCTCTCGGCATGCTCCAAACCGATGACATCCGTCGAAACAGTTCAGTTAGACAGTCTCTGCCGTCAACTTTTCCCCGCCAACGAAGCAGGCGCGGCAGTGCTCGTGATGAGGGGAGACTCTACCCTCTTCGACCGCGGATACGGTCTGGCAAACCTCAAGACAAAAACGCCTATCGATGGCAACACGTTCTTCAACATCGCTTCCGTAAGCAAACAGTTCACTGCCGTGGCGATGATGCAATTATCCGAACAAGGACGACTCTCGCTCAATGATGCCGTCGCGCAGCACTGTTCTTTCCCCCAATCGTTCTGGAAAGAGGTGCGTCTGCGCCATCTGCTCGCCCATTCGTCCGGCGTGCCCGACGAACGCGGGTACTTGTCGCGTCAGGAGAAAATCTTCGGCACCGACTCGCTCGCCGTGGCTTATCTGCCGCACGTTCAAGCCCTGCATTTCACGCCGGGGACCGACTACGAGTACATCAACCCCACGTTCGTCTTGGCCGGCATGATTGTCGAACAAGTGCGTGGCGAACCCTTCTCCGACTACATGCAACGCCACATCTTCGCACCTGCAAACATGGAAGCGTACTACTTCGCCGATGACACCACCATTATCCCGCGCATGGCGCACGCGTACGTCAACGGCGAGGAGTATGATTACGGCGAAGAGACATTCTTCGCCACACGTGCCGACGGCGGACTCTACACCTCCACGCACGATTTTGCCCGATGGGAGAAAGCTCTCCGCAACGGCATACTCCTCTCTGATAGCACGCTGAACAAAGCTTGGACACCGCAAACGCAAGTCTCAGGAAGCACGTGGTGCGACTACCAGAACCGACCGAACACATGGTACGGACTCGGCTGGTTCATCGAACCACGAACAGACTCCACCAAAACGGTTATCTACCACACCGGCGACAACGGCGGATTCCAAATCCTCGCTGCACGCTACCCCGAAGATACCGCCCTCGTGCTCGTCTTTGCCAACCGAAACGATTGGAATCGTTACCAACTGATGCAACAGATAGAGAAAATCTACGGCCTGTAGGCTTCCGAAGCAGTTTCTCGGGAGCGCAGCGTAGGAAAAAATTCCTCAGACAGGTCCCGCTTGCGGGGGAGGGGTATGATACCGTCTTCCTATTAGCCTTCGTTTCTAATCAGACTAG
>CALAUY010000146.1 GCA_937892015.1 uncultured Bacteroidales bacterium
CTGGAGTTCAGACGTGTGCTCTTCCGATCTGGAGAATCGACCACCAAACCCGACACGGACAAAGAAGAAGCGAAATCGGACAAGCAGGAAGCGAAATCGGACAAAGAAGAAGCAAAATCGGACAAGGAGGGAGCACAGTCAAACAAAGAAGAAGCGAAATCGGGCAAGCAGCGACATGTGTCATCGTTTCAGGCGTTTGCGGTGTCGATAGCCACTCGTGTAGGAACGGGCAATCTGGCGGGCGTGGCGACGGCGATTTCCATTGGCGGTCCGGGCGCGGTGTTCTGGATGTGGCTGATAGCACTTATCGGTTCGGCATCTGCTTTCGTGGAATCGACATTGGCTCAGTTGTTCAAGGAACGGTGCAACGACTCGTACGTTGGTGGTCCGGCGTACTATATACAGAAAGGACTCCATTGCCGTTGGATGGCAGTACTTTTCGCAGTGCTAATCACTCTTCAGTTCTCGCTCTCAAACAACTCCGTTCAGGCGAACACCATCAGCGGTGCGATGCACGAAGCGTTTGGTTGGAATCCGTTGGTGGTGGGTGTTGTGTTGGCGGCGGTGGCGTTGCTGATTGTTTTCGGCGGTATCCACCGTATCGCTAAAGTGAGCAGCGTGCTGGTACCATTGATGGCCATCGGCTATTTGATACTGGCATTGGTGATAATCGGGATGAATATCGGAAGTGTGCCTCACGTGCTGAAACTCATCATTACCAATGCTTTCGGTATTGAGCAGGGCGTGGGCGGCGCAATGGGTGCGATGATCATGATTGGTGTCAAGCGTGGCTTGTTCAGTAACGAAGCGGGTGAAGGTAGTGCACCTAATGTGGCAGCAACGGCGACCACGTCGCACCCCGTCAAACAAGGACTCATCCAAGCGTTGGGTGTTTTCACCGACACGTTGTTGGTGTGCTCGTGTACCGCTTTTATCATCTTGCTGAGCGGGTTGTACGACGTGCCCGGATTAGAAGGGATAGCGCTGACGCAAGAGGCTCTCAAGAGCGAGATTGGCGCGTTTGGACCCACGTTTGTTGCGGTAGCAGTTCTGCTGTTTGCGTTCAGCAGTATCATCGGCAATTATTATTACGGCGAGGCGAATATCCGTTTCATCACGAACAACAAGACCGTGCTGACTGTTTTCCGTATCCTTTCGGCGGGAGTGGTGGTTGTCGGTGGAGCAGTGGCATCGGCCGAAACCGTTTGGAACATCGTTGACCTGTTCATGGCTCTTCTGACGGCATGTAACCTCGTGGCGATAGTGTTGCTCGGCAAGTATGCGTTCAGGCTGCTTGACGACTATCGCGAGCAGAAGAAGCAGGGCAAAGATCCCGTGTTCCATAAGAGCACTCTGCCGGAGATAGCGGACCGGATAGAAGCGTGGGATTGAAAGACGCTCTTCGTTCTTCATCGGAATTCTTGGTTCATAACTTCCTCTTCCTCCAAAGTGTGCAAAAGTGTGCAAAGTGTGCAAAGTGTGCATTTTTTTTGTGTTGATAGTAGGGATTAGGCAAGAAGAAAAAGTTTTTTTTACAAAATTCGCACGTTTTGCCACATTTGGCATATATTTTGCGGGGTAGAATAAAAAAAGACATCAAACAACATACAATAATGAACAATTCTGTTGATATTCGCGAACTGCAAGAGCGCATCGAGCGCGAGAGTTCGTTTGTAGATGCCCTGACAATGGGTATGAACCAAGTTATTGTCGGCCAGAAGCACTTGGTAGAGAGCCTGCTGATAGGTTTATTGAGCGATGGCCACATCCTTTTGGAAGGTGTACCGGGACTGGCCAAGACGTTGGCTATCAAGACGTTGGCCGACCTGATTAAAGCCGACTTCAGTCGTATTCAGTTCACTCCGGACTTGCTGCCGGCGGACGTACTCGGCACGCAGATTTACAGCCAAAAAACCGAGACATTCCACATCAAACGCGGCCCAATCTTCGCCAATTTCATCCTTGCAGACGAGATCAACCGTGCTCCGGCCAAAGTTCAGTCGGCACTGCTGGAGGCGATGCAGGAACGCCAAGTAACCATTGGCGAGGAGACGTTCAAACTGGCCGAGCCGTTCCTTGTGCTGGCCACCCAGAACCCCATCGAGCAAGAGGGCACTTATCCGCTGCCGGAAGCGCAAACCGACCGATTCATGATGAAAGTGGTGATTGGTTATCCGCAGAAAGAAGAGGAGCAACAAATCATCCGCCAGAACATCAGCGGCGAGAAGAAACAGGTGCTGTCCATCCTCTCGACCGAGGACATCATGAAAGCACGCAGGATTGTTCGGGAAGTCTATTTGGACGAGAAAATCGAGAAATATATCGTGGACATCGTTTTTGCGACGCGCTACCCCGAGAACTACGGCATGGACAACCTGAAGAGCATGATTAGTTTCGGTGGTTCGCCTCGTGCCAGCATCAACCTTGCTTTAGCCGCACGCGCATACGCGTTCATTCATCGTAGAGGTTACGTAGTGCCGGAAGATGTACGTGCCGTGTGCTACGACGTGCTGCGCCATCGTATCGGACTGACCTACGAAGCCGAAGCGAACAACATCACCTCGGAAGATATCATCACCGAAGTGCTTAATAAAGTGCAAGTTCCATAAATTGACGATTGGACGATTTTACAATTGTCAATTGCTTGGTGTTTAATGTAAAATGTGACAATGACATCCGAAGAACTACTCAATAAGGTTCGAAAGATTGAGATTAAGACCCGCAGTCTGTCGAAGAACATCTTTGCCGGCGAGTACCACAGTCAGTTCAAGGGGCGTGGTATGGCTTTCAGCGAGGTGCGTGAGTACCAGCCCGGCGATGATGTGCGGAGCATCGACTGGAACGTGACCGCACGACTTAATCGTCCGTATATCAAGGTGTTCGAAGAGGAGCGCGAGTTGACGGTGATGCTGCTGGTGGACGTGTCCGGCTCCAGAAATTTCGGCACGCTCAGCCAGTTCAAGCGGGACATGATGGCCGAAGTGGCAGCTACGCTGGCTTTCTCCACCATCGAGAATAACGACAAAGTGGGAGTCATCTTTTTCTCTGACCAAATCGAGAAATACATCCCTGCGAAAAAGGGAAAGACACACGTGTTGCACATCATTCGCGAACTACTCACGTTCGAACCTACATCAGCCAAAACGGATATCACAGCGGCACTTCAGTACTTCGCCAATGCGCAGAAACGGCGTTGCACCGCTTTCGTTATCTCCGATTTTTTAGACGAGCAGTTCGTTCATACGGCAAAGATTGGTCGCAAAACCGAGTTGGAGAAAGCGTGGATGATTGCATCGAACAAACACGACCTGCAAGCCATCCAAATCTACGACAAGCGCGAGACCGAGTTGCCCAACGTAGGGCTGCTCAAGCTGAAAGACGCGGAAACGGGCGAACGTATATGGGTTGACACGGCCGACAAACAGCTACGCGATGCTTACGCGAAAGCGTGGACTATCAGCCAACGGGCACTATCCGACCTGTTCACCAAAACGCATACTGACCACGTCAGCATCCGCACCGACGAAGACTACGTAAAAGCACTGAAAACACTATTTAGACAATGACAACTATGCTTACCATCGTTTTGAGTGTGATTCTCTCGGCGCAACTGGACTCCACCCAGCTGTGGATAGGCGATCAGAGTGCACTGCACCTTGAAGCCACAGCATCGGAGCAGGACAGCGTGCGCTTTCCGCATTTCACCAACACGCTGCAACAAGATATCGAAGTGGTGGAACAGAGTGCTATCGACACCACTGCTACAGCCGATGGACGAACGGTGTATCACCAAGACTTGGTCATCACCTCGTTCAAGGATTCGCTCTTCTATATCGACCCGATTCCGTTCGTTGTCAATGGTGACACGATGTACACCAACTCGTTGTCACTCAACGTGATACAACCCTTCGAGATGGACACAACCGATGCTATCACCGACATCAAGAATGTCATGCGACCCAAAGTGTGGTGGTGGGGCATCTTCCGTTGGGTGCTGCTCGCTATCCTCATTGTCGGTTTGGTTATCGGCATCGGTTTCCTCATCGAATGGCTACAGAAATTCCGCAAGCAAGAGGTCGTAGAGCCGGTCAATCCCGAGACACTCCGTCCGTGCGACGAGGTGGCACTGGAGAAACTCGACCGAATCAAAGAGGAGAAAGCTTGGCAATCAGGCGAATACAAGCGCTATTTCTCGGAACTGACGTTCGTGGTGCGCGAGTATATCGGTCGCCGGTACGACATCCATTCCACCGAGAAAACATCGAACGAGACGCTCGTTGCCATGAAGCCTATACTCGCTGAAAACGACCAGAAAAGTCTGTATCAGAAACTCGAATCGATGCTCCAACTCGCCGACTTGGTGAAGTTCGCCAAATGGAGTCCCACGCCCGATGAGAGCGAGACTTCGCTCACGGCAGCGTATCTGTTTGTCAAAGAGACGGCACAGCCGGCTGAAAAACCGTCCGATGAAGCAACCGACGATGATTTTGAGCAAGTATAGAACCAATAAAACGCAATCACAATGACATTTGCTAATCCCGGATATTTGTTTTTGCTTATCCTGCTTGCGCCGGTGATTCTCTGGTACTTTTGGGAGATGCACAAGAGCGATGCCAGCCTACAGATGGCATCGACAGGCGTGCTGCGCAAGCATCCTAAGAGTGCCCGTATATACATGCTGCACCTGCCTTTTTTGCTGCGTTGTGCGGCCATCATCCTGCTCACCATCTGTCTTGCCCGACCGCAACTCAACAACCGTTGGAGCAAAGAATCGACAGAAGGTATCGACATCATGATGGCAGTGGACATCTCCGGCACGATGCTGGCGGAAGACCTGAAACCCAATCGGTTAGAGGCTGCCAAACAAGTGGCGACCGACTTCATCAACGACCGACCTAACGACAACATCGGACTGGTTGTTTTTGCCGGCGAGAGTTTCACGCAATGCCCGCTGACCACCGACCACGCAGTGCTCATCAACCTCTTCAAGTCGATTAAGTTCGGCATGATTGACGACGGAACGGCCATCGGACTGGGTTTGGCCAACGCGGTTAACCGAATGAAAGACAGTCCTACCAAATCGAAAGTCATCATCCTGCTGACGGACGGTTCGAACAACTGCGGCGACATCGACCCGATGACGGCGGCCGAGATAGCTAAGACGTTCGGAATCAGAGTGTATGCCATTGGTGTCGGTTCGAAAGGCGAGGCGCGCATTCCGTACCAAACGCCGATTGGGACGCAATACACAACCATCTCCGGGCAGTTCGATGAGAACACGCTCCGGCAGATTGCCGCTACTACCGACGGCCAGTATTTCCGTGCTACCAACAACGCCAAACTGAAGGCCATCTACGAAGAGATTGACCAGATGGAGAAGACCAAGATTCGCGTGCGTGAGTTCAGCAAAAAAACCGAGAATTTTACGCCGTATCTGTGGGCAGCCGCGCTGTGTCTGCTGTTAGAAATACTATTGAGGTTCTTCGTTTTACGAACTATATCTAACTAAAAAAAGACCAATATGTTTCGTTTTGCACATATAGAATTTTTGTGGCTGCTGCTACTTATCCCCGTGCTTATTCTCGCGCACGCGCTATACACGCGATACAAAAGGAAGCAGTTGCTGCAATTCGGTGATCCGTCGCTGATGGCAGAGCTGATGCCCAACGCATCTGTTGTGCGTCCGCACGTGAAGTTCACGCTCGAGATACTGGCCCTGACGTTGCTCATTTTCGCGCTGGCCCGACCGCAATACGGCAGCAAAGAGCAGACCATCAAACGCGAAGGGATTGAGGTGATGATTGCGCTCGACATCTCCAACTCGATGCTCGCGGAAGATGTGGCACCTAACCGACTGGACAGAGCCAAACAGATACTGAGTAAGCTGGTTGACCAGATGGTGGACGACAAACTGGGACTGGTTGTTTTTGCCGGTGATGCGTTCACGCAACTGCCTATCACGTGCGATTACGTCTCGGCAAAGATGTTCCTGCAAAACATCTCGCCCGACCTCATTCCTGCACAAGGAACGGCCATCGGTGCAGCTATCAACACGTGTATCCGCTCTTTCGGTTCGGAAGAGAGTGAAGCCAGTCGTGCCATCATCCTCATCACTGACGGCGAGAACCACGAAGATGATGCCAAAGCGGCGGCGCAAGCGGCCAAAGAGCGAGGGATGCACGTGTATGTTGTCGGCATCGGCAAACCCGAAGGCTCGCCCATTCCGGACGGACACGGTTCGTTCAAGAAAGACCGAAGCGGGCAAGTGGTCGTCAGCCGACTCAACGAAGAGATGTGTAAAGAGATAGCGGGAGCCGGAGACGGCATCTATGTGCGGGCTGACAACAGCAACACCGCTTCGCGTGCGCTACAGAAAGAGCTGAACAAACTGGCCACTACGGAGATAGAAACAAAAGTCTATACCGACTACAACGAGCAGTATCAATCATTCGTTTTGATTGCGCTGCTGCTGTTGGTCATCGACTTCTTTATCTTCAGCCGCAAAAACAAGACAATCAGTAAGTTGAACCTATTCGGAGATAAACAATGAAACGGTGGTTTTTCTACATATTAGTCCTTCTGACTCCAACGCTTGCCATGGCACAAAAGGAGTATTTCGACGTTCGTCAAGGCAATTCAGACTACAACAAAGAGCAATATACTGAGGCGGAAGTCAATTATCGGAAAGGACTGGACAAGAACGGCAACTCGTTTGAAGGACATTTCAATCTGGGAGACGCTCTCTTCAAACAACAGAAATATCCTGAAGCAGCCGAAGAGTTCCAGAAAGCAGGCGCACTTCTACAGCCCAAGAACGGCAAATACACGGATGCTGACAAGAAGAAATTGGCGCAAGTGTATCATAATCTGGGCAATGCTTTTTATGCGCAGCAACAGTACGATAAAGCCGTCGGTGCTTACAAACAGAGTCTGATGGCCAATCCCAAGGATGATGAAACGCGGTACAACCTGATAAAAGCGATGGAGATGCTGCAAGAACAGCAACAAGAGCAACAACAGCAGAATCAGAATCAAGAGCAACAACAGCAAGATCAACAAGATCAACAGCAGCAAAATCAGCAGCAACAACAAGATCAGCAAGACAGTCAGGACCAACCACAGCCGGAACAACAGGAAATGGACCGCGAACAAGCTGAACAAATCCTGCAAGCCCTCGAACAAGACGAGCAGGAGACGCAAGATAAAGCCAAACGTCAGCAAATGCAGTCGAAATTCAAGACCGACAAAGATTGGTGATAAACAGATTATACTATCATTATGAGGACTCAATACAAAATAACTATTCTGCTTGCGGCGATTGTCTGCCTGCCGTTTTTCGGTACTGTTGGCAGTCAGTTGCGGGCGGAAGACGTATCTTTCAAAGCGAGTGCACCGAAACAGGTGGTGATGGGCAAACCTTTCCAGCTGACTTTCTCGGTCAACCATCGCGCCAAAGACTTGCGTGCGCCGGAGATGCCGGAGTTCGATATACTGGCCGGTCCGTACTCGTCGCAGTCGAGCTCGACCTCTTTTGTTAACGGGCAACGAACGTCCACGTTCTCGCTGACGTACACTTATACGCTCATGGCGCGCAAAGAAGGGTCGTTCACCATTGACCCCGCAACAATCGTTGTCGGTGGCGACACGTATCACTCCAACGCACTGAAAATCACCGTACTGCCTGCTGACGACAATTCGGCTGCAACGCCTGCACAACAAGAGGGCAGCAGTGCTGCGCCATCATCTTCGTCGTCAGCATCATCGTCGTCATCGAAAGGCAACGGCGACATCTTCATCAAGACGCAAGTCAGCAAGACGAAAGTGCACGAACAGGAGTGTATTCTGCTGAGTTATAAACTGTATTTTGCCGGCGTTGACGTGGCGCAGTTCACGAACAACACGAAGTTGCCGGAGTTCAAGGGCTTTCTGAAACAGGAGATAGAGCAGGGCGAGATACAAACGGAACTGGAGCATTACAACGGGCGAAACTATCAGACGGCCGTGCTGTATCGGACGCTTCTCTTCCCGCAAAAAGCGGGCGATATAGAGATTGAACCCGCTAATTTTGAGGCCGTTCTGCGAGTACAGAACAGGACGCAAGTGCGCTCTATTTTCGACGATTTCTTTGCCACGTACAGCAACGTGACCAAACCGCTGACAGCTCCCGGCGTAACGATTCATGTGCAGTCGCTTCCGGCCGGCAAACCGGCAGGCTACAGCGGCGGAGTCGGCACGTTCAACGTTCACTCGTCTATCTCTGCCAACAGCATCACCACCAACGATGCCGTGACGCTGAAGTTGTCGATTTCGGGTAAAGGCAACATGAAGATGGTCAAGACTCCATCGGTCGATTGGCCGGACGGTTTTGAGGTGTACGACCCGAAAGTAAGCAACAATTTCAAGAACACCACCTCGGGCGTGAGTGGTTCGAAAGATATTGAGTATCTGGCGATTGCTCGTGCAGCGGGTGATTACACTATTCCGCCAATCACGTTCTCGTATTTCGATACGAACGACAACCGCTACAAGACGCTGACGACCGAATCTTATACGATACACGTGGCTCGTGGAGCGAACGAAACCGACCAGACGGTGGTGACCACAGGCACATATACCAACAAAGAAGACATCCAGAAACTGGGTTCAGATATCCGTTATATTGAGACGAAAGCATTGGAACAAGATGTTCGTCAGCGTCAAGGATTGAGTGGCCTTTGGTGGCTCTGGTACGTGATTCCGTTGCTGATGGCCATCATCTTGTTCGCCGTTTTCCACAAGCAGATTCGCGACAATGCCGACATCAATAAGGTTAGGTATCGTAAGGCCAACAAAGTGGCGCAGAAACGGCTCAAACAGGCGAAGAAGCTCATGCATGCAGGTCAAGATGCAGCGTTCTACGAAGAGATAGAACGTGCAGCATGGACGTACTTGAGCGACCGTCTGTCCATTCCGCAAGCTAACCTGACGAAAGAGAATATCTCGGGCATCTTGCGCGAGAAACAAATAGCGGAAGAACTGATTGAGGAAGTCAGTCATGTGCTTTCGACCGCTGAGTTTGCTCGGTACGCTCCTTCAGCAGCCGGAAGTAAGGAAGAGTTGTATGATGCAACTGCCAAACTGATTGATAGTCTTGAAAATACAAAGCTGTAAGATAATCCGGGGAAATACAAAGCTGTGAGATAATACCAAAAATACAAAGTTATGAGACGAATATATATCATCCTGACGGCGTTGTCGATGTTTGCGGCAAGCAGTGTAGCAGCAGATTGGGAGACGGCCAATCAGTTGTACGCTGATGGCCAATACGCTGATGCAGCCGAGCAATACGAGGCAATCTTGGAAGAGACTCCGGTTGCGGAAGTGTACTACAATCTCGGTAACGCATACTTCAAGACGGGCGAGATAGCGCAAGCTATTCTGGCATATGAACGTGCGCTTAGGTTGAAGCCTCATTATGCCGATTGCAAGCATAATCTGGCATTTGCACAGAGCAAGATTATCGACAATATCGAAGATAATCATCAGTTTTTCCTCTCGCAATGGGCGACTTCTTTCCGCAACTTACTCGCCGAATCGATGTGGTTCGGTTGTTCGGTTGTGCTGTTTATTGCCTTTCTGCTGTGCACTTTCGCGTTCGCTTTCGGACGTAATATAGTGTTGAGGAAAAGCGGTTTTCATCTGGCATGGATATGTTTGCTGTGCTCGATTATCGGTTTGAGTTGTGCAGCATCGCTTCATCATCGCGACAGCGCACGCGAAGAGGCAATTATTGTGCAGGGAATCGTCAATGCCAAGTCATCGCCCGACAAATCCGGAACGGACCTGTTCATCTTGCATGAAGGAACGAAAGTATGGGTGAAAGAGACTGTAAACGGTTGGTGTTCAGTGCATGTGGGCGATAATGTCGGTTGGGTGAGCGGCAGTGCTGTCGAGCGTATTTGAAATGGAACAGCTCTTGCAATGGGACAGCGAATTGCTGCTGTGGATTAACGGTCATCACTCGCCGTTTTGGGACACGGTGATGTGGTACTGCACGCAGTCGTGGATTTGGATTCCGCTGTATGTGCTGCTTGTGGCGGTTGTTTATTTTGTTGCGTCCAAAGCGGATATTCGGGAGAAACGTGGGTTGAAGGTTTTTCTGCTGGTAGTGCTTGGCGTGGCTTGCATGGGAGCATCGGCAGGATTGGCTGATTTTATCACGTCGGGACTACTAAAGAAATGGATTTGTCGTCCTCGTCCAACGCATTCTGAACTTGCACCGATGCTGCATATCCTGAACGGATACACGGGCGGACAGTATGGTTTTCCGTCATCGCATGCTGCCAACACCATGGCAGTTGCCACCTCTTTTTGGCTGATAGTGAAGAGCTTGCGGAAGTTGCCGCTTCGAGCGCAAATTAACGACACAACAGAGTTGGGAGCTGTGCAAACATTGTTTGCCGTGGTGAAAGGGTTGGTGGTTTTGTACGTGATTATCAATTGTTACAGCCGTATGTATTTGGGCGTACACTACCCTCTCGATATTGTCTGCGGAGCAGTTATCGGTTGGCTGATTGGGTGGCTGATGAGTAAAATCATAGTTCAAAGTTTAAAGTTTAAAGTTTAGAGTAGTTTCAGGTTTCAAGTTTCAAGTTTCAGGTTTCAGGTTTCAAGTTTCAGGTTTCAGGTTTCAAGTTTCA
>CALAUY010000147.1 GCA_937892015.1 uncultured Bacteroidales bacterium
CCTGTCGACTCTATGTGCGTGATGCCGTTTTCCGTTGCCGAGTTCGCCTCGGCTCTGGAGTTGGAACCCGCCGAGGCCTACGAGCAGTACGTACGCAGCACCTCGCTGCCCTACGTGCTCACGCTCAACAACGACCCCGAATCCATCTGGCAGTACCTACAAGGCGTATACCATACCATCGTCTTCAAAGACGTGATGTCGCGTGGCAAGGTGCAAGACGCCGAGTTGCTTGACTGGGTGATACGTATCGTGGCCGAGAGTGTGGGCCAACTCACCACCTACAAAACCATTGCCGACGTGCTCACCGAATCGGGTCGCAAGACAAGCAGCCACACCATCGACAACTATCTGCAAATGTTGTGCGACAGCTACATCTTCCGCCGTGTGGACCGTGTGGATACGCGAACTAAGGAAGTGCTGCGCATGGGCCATAAATACTATATCACCGACCCCGGAATGCGCAATATGATGTTCGGCCATACCACCGAATATAGCGAACTCGTGCTCGAAAACGTGGTGTATCTGGAACTCCTCCGTCGGGGTTACAGCGTGTCTGTCGGGCGCATTGGCAATAAAGAAATCGACTTCGTGTGTCAGCGGGACGAACAGACGCTGTATGTGCAGACCGCTGTGACCGTGGCCGATGAGCGCGCCCTGCAACGCGAACTCGCGCCGCTGCGAGAGGTACCCGACAACTTCCCCAAACTGCTCCTTACCACCGACCCCGCTCCGCAAGGTACCCACGAAGGCATCGTGCAGTCTAACCTCGCGCAGTGGTTGGTAACGCCCGAAACCGCCGAATAATAGCGGCAGTTTAAAGGTGTTCGCAAAAAAATGGCACCAAAAGTTTGCAACTCCGCGAAAAGAAACTAATTTCGCGGTTCGAATTTTGCGCCGCCTATCGGTGAGTGCGAAAATGCGCACAACTTTCATACTATGGGGCTGATTTGGCTTTGACAGCGTGTAGAGGTGGTGCGTAAGCATGCAGAGCGATAATGGCAATGCTCTTTAAAATCAGTCATTACTAAATTTTAACTGGCGAAAACAACTACGCTCTCGCTGCCTGACCGAAGAATAGTAAGTCGGCCTAATTCCGGCCCAAGGTTGGTCGGAACGAGACATCACCCGGTTGCCGTATCTGCGAGGCTTACCGAAACGGTGGTGCCAAAATATCGGAGATAGGAGGAGAATGGCCCCGCATCGCCTCCGAAATTCAGGGGATAAGCCGTACGGTTGGTCGTCAGGAGCCTGCCGTCGGCCGACAATCAAGTCCCGACTAAGCATGTAGAAAGCGCATTAGTTCCGCGTTTGGACGAGGGTTCAAACCCCTCCAGCTCCACAAATTGGCAATCGCAAACGACTCTGCAAGAGCCGCTTGCGATTGCCTTTTACTCTGTATATTCCAAAGACGGGAGAACCGGGCATTTATTGCCCGATTACTGTACGAGAACTTTCTTTCCCTCTTCAATAATGATGCCCTTGAAGTGGCTATCAACGGGTTGTTCCATAAGATTATACCGGGTGATCGCGCAGTTGTTGTTAACTGCGAAGTCGTTGACACCGCTGAAATCTTCGTCAGAGATTGTACCGCTGCCGGTAAGATTGTAAGCCTAAATATATGTGTGCGGCACAGTTCTTGTTGAAGATCACCAATAAATAGTCATGAGCCAAAAATTATTGGGGGAAGTTGGTTGTTTTTCGGTAAAAAACGCTTACCTTTGCACTGAATTTACTACTGTTTTCTACTAATCATCTAAAAAACGACTGACTACTATGGCTTACGTAATTAATGATGATTGTGTGATGTGTGGTACTTGTGCAGGTGAGTGTCCAGCAGGTGCTATTTCAGAGGGTGATAGCAAGTATGAGATTGATCCAAACGTTTGCGTGGATTGTGGTACATGTGAGGGTGCATGTCCAGCAGGTGCTATCGCTGCAGGCAACTAATTCACACTTGGTTTATTAAAAAAAAGTTGTGCGCAAGCACAACTTTTTTTGTTTCCCGTAATTTGTACGTTCGTCCCGTTATTTGTTAAGTCCTGCTTTCAGTGAGCGTATCACGGCTGAGTTGAAACCGGAGTGGTCAAGCTCGTTCAGTCCCTTTATGGTCACTCCGCCAGGAGTGGTGACCTTGTCGATAGCCTCCTCCGGATGCCATCCAGTCTCTTTCAGCAGGCTCACGGCTCCCTGCATGGTCTGTAATGCAATCTGCAGAGCCTGTTTCGGATAGAATCCCATCTCGCATCCACCTTCCATCTGAGCTCGTATGTATCTCATGACGTAGGCGATACCGCATGAGGCCATCATCATTCCCGGACCAACCAGATTCTCTGTCACCCCCAGCGTGTCGCCGACAATGTCGTATAGTCCTTTGACAGTATCG
>CALAUY010000148.1 GCA_937892015.1 uncultured Bacteroidales bacterium
CATCGCGCTGCTGACTGCCGGCCTGCTCGCCATGGCGTTCATGGGCTTCTCCGGCGTTGTATAACGGCCAAGTTGCCCTGTACTATTGTATCGGCCAAGTTGCCCTGTATAAGTATAACAGCATAGCTGCCCTGTACAAGTAATTCTATGATTACACAAGCGCAGACAGATACTGTCAAAGCGCTCCTCGCGGGGAGAGAGCATGTGGTGATTTTCACCCATCTCTCCCCCGATGGAGACGCAATGGGTTCTGCCCTCGGACTGAAACATTGGTTGCAGTCCTGCGGATACGTTGACGTGCGCGTAGTCGTACCTAATCCGTTCCCCGATTTCCTTTCATGGCTCCCCGGTGCACAAGAGATTATCATCTACTCCAACGCCAAAGAGGAGGCCGAGCGAGCAGCAAGAGAGGCCGACCTGCTCTTCTGCCTCGATTTCAATGAACCCAAACGTATCGGTGATGCCGCTGCACTATTCGACTTGGTCAGTTGCCCTAAAGTGCTCATCGACCACCATCTCTATCCCGACGAACAGATGGTTGATGCCATCCTCTCCTACCCCAACGCGCCTGCCACTTGTTACCTCGTTTTGGAACTAATCAATAATTTACAAATACAGCAACCGACTAATGGTTCATTGTCCACCGATACTGCCACGTGTCTCTACTGTGGACTGATGACCGACACCGGCAATTTTGCCTTCAATTCCAACAACCCCGTCCTCTACGAGATGATTGCCCAACTGCTACGTGCGGGCATCAACAAAGACCAAATCTTCGATGCCGTCTTCAACCAGTACAGCTCTCACCGGATGGAACTGATGGGGTACTGCCTGTTCCGCAAGATGCGCATCTTCCCCAAGTACCACACGGCACTCGTTACATTGTCGATGAGCGAGTTACGCCGGTTCAACTACCAAAAAGGAGACTCTGAGGGATTCGAGATCGGAAGAGCACACGTCTGAACTCCTGCCACTACAGATAGGGGAGATCTACTATTCGGTCTTCATGCGCGAAGATAGCGACCGAGTCAAGATCTCTTTCCGCTCACAAGGCGACCGACCCGTCAACGTCTATGCGCACGAGGTCTTCAACGGCGGCGGACACATGAATGCCGCAGGAGGTGAGAGTTACAATACCCTCGAAACGACCGTCAAAACGTTTGAAGCCACTTTCCGCGACTACTTCCTCAAATAACTTTTCCGCACTGCTACAAGGTGGATTTTTTGACGCAAAATGTGGATAATTTGCCAAAAAATCACATTTATCTGCTTTTTTCGTCTCAAAAATTTGCATATGTCAAAAAAAAGCAGTAATTTTGCAGTGCTTTTCGGGAAAACATGTAACATGAAACATGAAACAAAGTATTAACAATATAATAAAAATGAAGAATCTGAAGATTTTTGCCATTGCCCTCGTTGGCATGGCAGTGCTCGCATCTTGCGACAACAAAAACAAAGAAACAGTCAGTGTAGCTACGTTCGAGAACATCTCGCTCGGTGCCGACTCCATCAACTCGTACTCTACCCCTAATGTTTATGGTTGGGTTAGTGGCGATTTCGGCTTCACGACAGGCTACTCTAACACGTACGGCGACTACTACTACAATTTCGTGGTTACTTCGCAGAAATCCAATGCTTTCAGTAATTACACCGATCAGTATCATTCTGCCCCGGGTGGAGCCGCTGCCGGCAACAACTACGTGGTGGCTTATCAAGAGACAGAGGGTTATGAGTCCACCGGCTCCAGCCTCGACATCACTTACGCGAAAGCGCTTGCCGTCATCCCGGGAACGTACGTAACCAACACCGCTTATACCGCTTCTGTCATTCAGAATGGTAACGCTTATGCCCGTGCTTTCTCCACCGACAACAACGACTACCTCAAACTGACGTTCACCGGTTACCTCGCCGGCGTCAAGATGGGTAGCGTCGATTTCTATCTCGCTGATTTCCGAGACGGCAAGTCTATTATCATCAAGCAGTGGACGTACGTTGACCTCACCGACCTCCTCATCGTTGACAAGATCAGCTGCAAGCTGGAGTCAACCGATAAGGGCGAGTTTGGTATCAACACGCCAACCTATTTCTGCCTCGACAATTTCGGAGCTAAGAACTAATAACATCACGACAATGGCAGACAATACAGAAGTAAGAAAACCGTCTTTAGAGAAACTCAAGGCACTCCAGCTTGCCATGGACAAAATCGATAAGGTTCATGGCAAGGGCACGGTGATGAAACTCGGGGACGATAGGATTGAGGACATCGCCGTCATCAGTACCGGCTCGCTGGGCCTCGACATCGCGCTCGGCGTGGGCGGTTATCCACGCGGACGAATCATCGAGATTTTCGGGCCGGAGTCGTCGGGTAAGACCACCCTCGCCATTCACGCCATTGCTGAGGCACAGAAGAACGGCGGTATTGCCGCTATTATCGATGCTGAACATGCTTTCGACCGTTTCTATGCCGAGAAACTTGGGGTAGATGTTGACAACCTGCTCATCTCTCAACCCGATAGTGGCGAGCAGGCACTTGAGATAGCCGACCAACTCATCTCTTCCGCTGCCATCGACATCATCGTGATTGACTCGGTGGCCGCTCTCACCCCCAAAGCTGAGATTGACGGCGAGATGGGCGACAACAAAGTGGGGCTGCAGGCACGCCTCATGTCGCAAGCACTGCGCAAACTGACGGCTACTATTAACAAAACGAACACGTGCTGCATCTTCATCAACCAACTGCGCGAGAAGTGATTCAAATGGAAATAGATATTTAAGAGATTCAG
>CALAUY010000149.1 GCA_937892015.1 uncultured Bacteroidales bacterium
CGCGCGACGACACCTGCGTTATCTCCACCGGAGCATGCCCGAGGGCTATAATCTCCAGGTGCCGGGCTGCGGCTCGGCTCAGGTCGATGGTGAACGTGCGCGAGTAGGGACCTCGGTCGGTCACCTGCACCACTACGGCCCGTCCGTTCTTGGGATTCGCCACGCGCAGCCACGTCCCCAGCGGATAGCGCCGATGGGCGCAGGTGAACGAGTCGCGGTTGTATGGTTGGCCGTTGGCCATGCGGCGTCCGTGAAATTTATCATGATAGTACGAGGCCACACCTCGCTCGGCACGCAACTGAATGCCCATGCCGAAAATCAATATGATGACAAGCTCTGTGCCGCCGATGCCTAGCATGCAAATTCCTTACCTGTAGTGCACGTATGCAAGTTGTTAACTTTACCACAGGAGCGTCCGCAATTGATACTGCAAGCGCAGGCCGGGAAATCTCGTCCTAGCCGTGTCCGAATGCAGGTCAGCGCCGGGGTGCACGCGAACGAGGCCTTGTCCGCGTCGTCTGTCCTTGCGCCTGCAGGCGGCGACGAGACAAATCTTGCGGCTGGCTGTCTTGCGGCTGGCTGTCTCACGGACGCGCTTGCGCGTGCGAGTGGGGATGCGTTATAACTGGAAGATGCCCTGTACGGCTTTTCGTCTGCACATGAGGTGGAATCGTGAACATCGATTATCTGAAGGAATTCCTCGTCCTTGCAGAGACCTTGTCCACCAAACAATGCCCGCTTATTCCTACATGTACGCTCTGCCTTACGAGGTGTACGAGCAGTTCGGCGTTCGTCGGTACGGTTTCCACGGAACAAGTCACAGATATGTCAGCGCACGGGCCTGTGAGTTCCTCGGTGTGGACTACACCAAGCAACGTATCATCACTTGCCATATCGGCAATGGCGGCTCACTCGCCGCAGTCAAAGACGGCAAGTGCATGGACACCTCCATGGGCCTTACGCCTCTCGAGGGCATCATGATGGGCACTCGCTCCGGCGATATCGACGGCGGGGCTGTGGCTTTCCTACAGAAAAAACTCGCACTCGACGCGGACGGCATCTCTAACCTCCTCAACAAGAAATCCGGTGTGGCCGGTGTTTCCGGTGTAGGCAGCGACATGCGCGACCTCGAGAAAGCATGCAACGAGGGCAACCAACGGGCCATCCTCGCACAACAGATGTACAACTACAAAATCAAGAAATATATAGGCGCTTACGCTGCTGCCATGGGAGGAGTCGATATCATCGTCTTCACTGCCGGTGTAGGCGAGAACCAAACATCCATGCGCGAAGAAACCTGCAAGGGACTCGAGTTTATGGGCATCAAAATCGATGCGGCCAAGAACGCCACCATACACGGCAAAGAGGCAGTCATCTCTACCCCGGACTCCAAAGTGACGGTCGTTGTCATCCCTACCGACGAGGAACTGATGATTGCTTCCGACACCATGGCCCTCGTGCAGAAATAACCTCATCCGACACTACCAATACAACGTGGCACGGACAGGATAATGGTCAGAATACATGAGCTTGTCCACACGAAAAGAGTCCGCTCGCAACTTCGGATCTGTGAGGATATAATCAATCCGAACGCCGAAGAGCGAACGGACATAGGTATGACCCGTTCCAAGCACTGACGACGTCAGAAAAGCGTCACGCAACCCGCGCGACAGTTGTCGGTACGCGTACGACGCGGGCACGTCATTGAAATCACCGCATACGATAACGGGATAAGGCGAGGACTCGATAAGCGGACGAATAGTCTCCACTTGGTCCTTACGCGCAGCGAAAGCGCTGAACAACTTCGACGACACACGTGTGTTATTCGGCGACGTACGCAGCGCATGCAGTGTGTAATCTTTCGGGTTCTTGGAGAGCAACGAATCTATCTCCGATGGCTTCAAGGAGTTGCTCTGCAAGTGATTGTTGAAGAGCCTGAACGTGTCACCCCTAACCACCACGTCACAGAAATTGGCACCATTGCCGCTGGCATGGATAGGAATAGACGTTTTGTGGATGAGCGGATACTTGCTATATACTGCCAACCCGTACTGCAACCGCTGATTATGGACCGCGAAATCGAAATACGTGTAAGGATAAACGTCCTCCAACATACTCTTCACCCGTTGAAAAGTGGGGTACTTGCCGTCTTTATACACCGCATACTCTTGCATACACACAATATCGGCATCCGAGTCGTGGATATAGCGCAACAACTCATTACGCTCTACTGGCGTGTTGTTCTGTAGCAGATGGGTGTTGTATGTCAGTACACGCAACTCATGAGCCGCCTCGTCCTTCTCTGTTTTCTGAGGAAAAGCAAACGTGGACCGCAGCGGCATCCAAGCTACCCCTATGGCCAGCAACGAAACCAGACTCCACGACTTGCGATGCGTAAAAAGCCAACTGACACCAAAAAAGACGTTGGCAAAAACCAGCCACTCAAATCCGATGGCCAGCAACGCCGGAACACGCAGCGTCGTTGGCGGCACAACACAAGCTAATGCCGCTGCTAATAGCAGCAACACCACGACCAGATTGCACGCCATCCAGACGCTGTGACCGATAAAATGAAAAACTCTGTTCACGTTCAGTCGTCGTTCACGGGTGCTTGGTAATGATACCGTCTGTACGGCTCGTCATCATCATCGTCATCATCATCACGATGTCTGCGGAGCGGTCGATGAGGACCTTTCATCCAATACAACAGCAGCAACCAACCAAACAACATGCCGCCCAGATGCGCGAAATGCGCCACATTGTCACCCGTCGCACCATAAATGCCCGCAAACAGCTCAAAAAGGGCGTACAATGCCACAAACCAACGAGAGGGAATAGGTATAGGGATGAACAGCAAAAACATCTTCACCTCCGGGAAAAGCCAACCAAATGCGAACAAAATGCCGAAAACGGCACCCGACGCACCAATGGTGACACTCATCCCGCTGCCGAGAGTGAACATCCACACCAACTCCTGAACAAGAGCTGCACCCACGCCACACACCATGTAATACGTGAGGAACTTCTTCGAGCCCCATTGACGCTCTATTGCTACCCCGAACATCCACACGGCGAACATGTTGCAGAAAAAATGCCAAAAATTGGCGTGAAGAAACATGTACGTGAATGGTTGCCACAGATGGAACGACCACGAACCGCGAAAAGCCGAACAACCCCAGTTGAAGAGTCCTAACCATGCCGTCAAGTCCGTTCCGAAACGCTGCGCAAGAGCATTAAATGCCCACACAACTAAGTTAATCAAAAGCAGATTTTTTGTTACCGGTGGCATCTGCGACCACGAATTGTTGTTTATCAGTGCCATTGCTTACTTTAGTTACAATTTGGTACACATTTTATCTACAAAATCTTTACAAAATGCACAAAAAACGACAAAAATGACATAAAAAAGTGATTTTTTTGCCAAAAAAGTTTGTCAATTCAAAAAATACTATTATCTTTGCAGTCAAAATCGGAAGGAATGGGCAAAAAACACCCGTTTTCCTAAAGATAATAACGTTATTAACTAATAAATTTTTAAATTATGAACAAGTCTGAACTCGTTGCTGCCGTTGCTGCTAAAGCCGGTATCTCTAAAGTTGCTGCTGCCGACGCTATCGCTGCCGGCGTTGCTGCTGTCAAGGAAGCTCTCGCTAATGGCGAAAGTGTACAGCTCATTGGTTTTGGTACTTTCTCTGTAAAAGAGAACCCCGCTCACGAAGGTGTTAATCCTTCCAATGGCCAGAAAATCCACATCGCAGCTAAGAAAGTTGCTAAATTCAAAGCAGGTGCTGCTCTGAACGCTGCCCTCTAATATAGTTGGCAGTTGATAACGCAAACGAGCCCGGCTCTTCCGAGTCGGGCTTTTTGCGCTATTTATACGGATTCTTACGCCCTTTCCACTTACGACGACTCGTCTGCTTACGTCTTCCCGAGATACGAATACGCGGAAAACCGTATGCATACACGTACAGCACTGCCAAAAACAGCGACAGACCGATGAACACGCTTAAGAGACTCACGCCTGCCAAACTCGGGAACAATGTCGAGAGCAACGACAGGACAAAGAACGGAACCGACACAATCAGATAAGTCTGAATACGGGCGTTTGCTCTTGTATAATGCGTCAGATGAGCAATAAGTGCCCAAAAGCCTACCACAGCTGACACGGCTACCGACAACCACACATAAAGCGGCACGTCACCCATACGATAGATGGGTACACGATGAAAAGCACCCGTCATACGCTCACTGACAAACAGCACAACGCCGCTGTCCGGCACCACGAGCCACACGACCACTGCATAAAAAGCCACGAGCAGTATGGCGCACAAAGAGGCCAGATAAACACGTAATCCGTCCGACCACAGCACCGTGAAAGACCACCATAGTACAGGAAAGAACACCAACGCATCCGGCACAAGGCAACCGGCCACTGACAACAGAACGCCGCAGAGAAAACTCTCCTCCACAACGTCTTGTCGCCTAAACGTCTTCAGCAGAAACCCCACAGCGCCTCCTACTAACAGCAACTCTATCGCCTGTACTAAGATTTCCATTGCAAGTTACAGCAACCCTTTCTTCTCTAACAGATACTTCGGGTCGGCCTTCTTGCCGCGGAAATTCTGATACAGCACCGCAGCATCGGCAGTGTTGCCTTTCGACAGTATCTCCTCGCGCATGCGCGCGCTCACGCTATTATTAAAGAGGTCACCCGTCTCCACAAAGGCATGGAATGCGTCCGAGTCAAGTACTGCTGCCCACGTGTAGCTGTAGTAACCCGCCTCGTAACCCGTAGTAAAGATATGGTTATAGAACGTACTGCGGTAACGGACGATAATCTCAGGAATCATTCCCATGCGCGACATGCTCTCGGCCTCAAAACGGTTCACGTCAATCGTGTCCACCTCAGTTAACATGTGATAATCCATGTCGAGGATAGATGCCGAAAGCAGCTCCGTCTCCACAAACCCTTGATTGAACTTCGAGGCCGCGTTAATCTTCGCTATCAGCGAGTCAGGAATAACCTCCCCCGTCTGATAATGGAAGGCGTACGTCTTCATCACTTCGGGAGCATAACACCAGTTCTCCATCAACTGCGAGGGCATCTCCACAAAATCGCGTGGCACGTTGGTGCCGGAAAGCGACTGATAGGTGCACTGCGAGAAGAATCCGTGCAGGGCATGACCGAACTCGTGGAACAGCGTCTCTACATCGTCCATCGAGAGTAATGACGGCTTATCGGATGTGGGCTTATTGAAATTGCCCACATTGATGATTACCGGACGATGGTTAACGCCCTCATCGTCAATATACTGATTGAGGATATTGTTCATCCATGCACCCGGTCGCTTGGTTGCACGGGGGAAATAATCCGTGTAGAAAATGCCAAGCAACTCGCCGTTCTTATCCAGCACTTGGAACGTCTCCACATCCGGATGATACACGGGCAGTCCCTCCACGGGCTCGATGGTAATGCCATACAACCGATGCGCCAACTCAAAAGCACCGCGACGGACGTTCGACAGCTCAAAGTACGGTTTCAGTTGCTCCTCATCGAGGTCGTAACGCAACTTGCGCAGTTTCTCCGTGTAATACCACCAGTCCCACGGTTGAAGCTTATTCACTGCGGGGTCGTTGATTGAACCATCACGTGCAAGGTCTTGGTCTAAAAGCACTTGCAGTGCCGCACGCTCTCGTTTAGCAGCCTCAAGGCTCGGACCCCAGACTTGCATGAGCATCTCCATGGCGTTCTCTGCATTGTGGGCCATCGCGTCTTGCAAGATATAGTCGGCCGAACAGTCGAAACCGAAGAGATGCGCTTTTTCCGTACGCAAACGCATCGTTTGGTTGATGACCGACTTATTGTCGTTGGCATTGTCGTGATTGCCGCGGGTAGTGTACTCCATCAGCAACGCTTTACGCAACTCTCGGTTAGAACAGTACTGAAGCACGGGCGTGAAACTGGTGCGTTTGGGCGTAAAGAGCCACTCGCCCGGATGACCCGCCGCGTCTGCCTCTTCGGCCGCAGCTTGCTTGGCACTCTCCGGCAGGCCATCTAATTCAGCCTCATCCGTAACGAAATGTTGGACGGCGTTCGTCTCTGCCACCACGTTCTGCCCGAACTTGAGCGACAACAGCCCCAGTTCGCGGTTAATCTCTTTCACCCGCTCTTTGGCCGCCGGCTCCAGATTAGCACCGTTCATGACGAACTTCTTGTACGTCTCTTCCGTCAGGCGGAGTTGTTCGGACGTCAGGTCCAACGATTCACGCTGTTCATACACAGCCTTGATGCGCGCAAAAAGGGCTTCGTTGAGCAGGATATTGTCCTCACATTCGGTGATGAGAGGCGTTACCTCTTCGGCCAACGCGTTCATCTCGTCTGTGCCATCGGTCTCAAGCAGATTGAAGAACACGCCCTCTACGCGCTGAAGCAACTGCCCACTACGGTCGAGAGCCGCTACACTATTGGCAAACGTGGGAGTCTCCTCGCACGTCACAATTGCTTCCACTTCGTCGTTGTACGCTTTGATTGCCGCCTCAAAAGCAGGCTTGTAGTGCTCCATCTTGATTAGGTCGAAAGCAGGTACACCAAACGGCGTTGACTGCTCTACCAACAATGGATTGTCTTTACTGCAATTGCATGCTGCTAATGTCATCATCATTGCACTGAGAATTAAGAGTTTTTTCATATCGATTCTATTTGATTTTTCGTCTTTAGTCTCGTTTTCTATTTGTTTATTCGTCTTTTCGTGTTGTTTTCTATTTGATTATTCGTCTTGTTTGGTTAACGCGGCACGGATAAGTCTGCGGATATCCATTGCTTGCGTATCCACCACTTTGGTGAACACGGGTCGGAAATCTTTCGCGTACTTGCATTTAGCCGGCTTAATCTTCAGTTTGTCATTGTTCTTCGGGTCCGTGACTACATCTACACCGAGATAGAACGGACTGAGTAGCGAGATATGGTAGTTGTGCTGACGGGCCTTGTCGTATGGCATGTACTGACCGCCCACGGCAGCCATCCACTTGTCCATCGTCACAAGGAAAGGATAAACATCCACCTCTTTCTTGAAGAGCGTAATCTCTGCCGAGACAGAGTCAATCTTGTTCTCCGTCGATTTCTTGAACCGCAGCAGTTTGGCAATGGTAGTGAACGTTTCGTTGTCCAGCACCGTCAAGTTCTCGCCTTGTATGGAGCATGCCCCGCGCGAGGTGGACGGTTTGATCTCGTAGAACCCGTTCAGGTAGGTCTCTGCGGCCAAATGGAACTCAGCCGCGCCCCTGAAGACGCGCAACATCGGCAACAAGGTATCTACTTGCGGAATCAGGTCCACCAACTCTGCCACATCGATATCGTACATGTGGTAATCCAAACCCATGTACAGATGGTTCTTGCGAGGGGTCTTGTACATCGCCGTCAACTCCAGCCGTGCCGCTTTGCAGATGAAACCCATCTGTTCCAGCACAAGAAGTCCGTCTTTAATATACAGCCGTCCGGAGAGGTTATGGATATCGTGTTGCAACGCCCGAGCGTTCTCTATGCGCGTGTTGAGCGACAAATCGACACCTTTCGGCACCAAGTAAGGATCGGCATCGGTTGTCTGCTCCTCTTCGGATATCGTCTCATCCTCTATCTCTGACGAGTTGCCAATGCCGGACGTCAGACTGAGCAGTTGGTCCACATCTGTCATCGAGGAGGTCAAGTTGAGCGTACCCGTCAACAAACCGTTATCCTCTAACCACGGGCCTATATTCCATATCTTTCCCGACAAGGCAAAATTGGAGTTCCCCAGCTCCACGCGCGCCGTGTCGATATTGAAGACGCGGTTCGAGTAATTGAAACGTATCGCGGGGATGAGTACCGGCAAATCCAGAATATCCGGGTTGAACGTTGCATCCACATCACGGATGTCGCAATCGACACTCGGATTCCATTCAAGCAGGATATTGTCTTTGCCTCTACTGCGATGCGCGTTCACGTTTACTGCCAGCTTGTTTGTGCTGAGGACCAACGTCTCACCGAGATCGGCCTCCAACTGATTCAGGTTCAGTTTTACCCGCACGGCAGGCAGCGTCTTGTCTTTCTGTCCGGCACGGAAAGAGAGAGACCCCTTGGGTTGTAGCGCATCGACTGCAATGGTGTCATACATGCCTTGCAAGTGATCCAAAGCAAAATCAAACTCTACGGTCGGTACTTGTGTCGAGTCTTTAAGGTTGTACTCCACATAACCGCAGATGTCGGGCCGGGTCAGTGCACCTTCTGCACGAATGAGGCGACCGAGTGAGTCACGCTGCGTCATCCGACCTTCTATGAACGCCGATTGTACGTCCAAATCGGCAATAAGCACGTCGCTTTTGAGGATGTTCCCCAGCTGCATACCAATCGTTGTCTCCTCCAGTCGCGCCTCTATGCCGTCTTCTTGGCGGAAAGTGAGGCCGGACGGCAACGCCAGTGTACCGGAAAGGAAATCCAAGTTCTTGCGCCTGCTGACGGCTTGTTGGTCGCTCTTGGCAGGACGAACGGCGTTCGGGATGGCGAATGTAAGGCGCGCTTTCGGTGCTTGTATGGCCATCGAATCCATCGTGGCATCCAGCCCGCGGACGCGCAAATCGCCTGTGATAGTTCCTCGTGTCAGATTGAGGTCAGTCAGGTCATCCAGCGCTATTTTTAGTTTGATAGGACCCTCTACATGACCACCGGCGTATAGGTTGTCCGGCAAGAAATAGTCGGCATCGGGCAACTGCACATCCGCGTTCACATCCAAATCAAAGAGCATCTTGTTCAAGATATCCGTCACCGTTCCACTCACGGCAAACGAAGAGTTACGCACATCGGCTGTCAGCGTTTGGATAGTGGCATCGGCCTTGTCGTGATTGAGGTCGAGACTCACGTTGGCCTCTCCCTCCACGTTCTTCAACGTGTATGGCAGTTCGGCGTACTCGCCCGTTGCTTCCGTTAGCTTGACATGTGCCCAAACGAGCGGCATCGTTCGGTCGTTGTATTGGCCATATACATGAGCCCGCAGACCTATCTTGCCATCAGCGCGGATTTCTTCAGGCAACGCAAAAAGCTCTTTCGGCACTATCTTCAGCACCTCGCTGATAACCCACGTGTTCGTGTTCAGGTGTAAGTCCATCTCCACTTCCGGCAAGAGAGCTGCCTTACCGCTCATCTTGACAACGAACTGATTGACAGACAACTGGGCATCCTCCAGTTCAAGGCGAACGTGCTCTACGTCCAGTGCCTTGTCCGTCCAACCGATATCAGCACGGAAAGGCAGATCCAGTCGTACATCGGCATCCGTTGCATAGTCAACGCCCTTGTAGTTGGCACTCAAGCGCGGGAAAACGAGATTCAATCGTCCTGCATACACCGAGTCTTTCGTGTCCGCTCTCAAACTGATATCCACATCATGCAGTGTTGCAGAGATAGTGTCTTGCAGGTCGAGCAACGACAGGCGCGCGGCATCCATGTTGATGCGCAAGTCCTCAATCTTCACCGAACGGATGAACGGCACTGCGGTGGTGTCCTCTTCGGTCGTATCGCTCGGCAAACTGAGCACATCGAAATTAGTGTGACCATCTTCTGCAATGAAAGCATTGGCCTGCACGCCTAATAGTCCCACTTCGCGGAGATTGAGACAGCCCTCTTTGAGCAACTGCTTGAGTTCAACGCGTGCTACCAGTTTGTCTGCCATGAGCAACGTGTCGCTCTGCGCTCCTTCCGTCGGATTAACGACGAGGATACGACCCGTCTTGAGCCCGAACTCGGGGAAAGTGGAGAAGAACGTCAGCTCTACTTGGTCGATTTGGTAGTCGCACGTGATGTAGTTCTTCGCCACTTTGTCCACAATAGGCGTCAGGTATTTCGGCGAGAAAACAACCAAGACGACTGCAGCAATTGCCACAATCGCCACGCCCAACAACGAGGCAAACGTGATGCCCAGTATCTTGAAAAACTTTTTCACTGCACTTTCTTATAAGAGATGGTCTTTCCGTATGTATCTTTGAGCACCAGTGTTGAGGAGTTGCACGAACTGACGGTGTACGTTTTCGGCACCAAAGCGCTGCTTATTTCCAGCACGTGCAGTTGCGTGAGTGTATTGCTCGAGAGGCTCCATTTGAACCACCCGTTGCCGTGCTCTACAAGGTCACTCTCGTACACTTCATCGCTTTCGTCCCACGTCTTGCCCCAGTAATACTCGCCCGTGTCGTCTTTCGTGAGCGAATAGACCCAGTAGCAGAGCGGGTTGTCCGACTCTGTCCACTTGCCCTGCAAGTCGGTGGCCGTGTATTCGGTTGTCGGACCGAACATGTTGCAACCGGTAAGTGCAAGTGCCACAAGAGCCACTGAGAGGAGATAATATAAACGTTTCATTTTATTGATGTTTGGTGATTTTCACTTTGATGTGCATGTCGTCCACCGATGTACCGTCTGTCAGTTCGTCCACCATCGCGAGCGAGGTGGCGAGTACTTGCGACGCGATATAGTCGCCGAAATGCTCCACAGCGGCGTTGATGCTCTCATGTCGCTCAAAAAGCACATCGATGCGGTCGGTTATCTCCAGTCCTGATGCTTTGCGGAGATTCTGGATGCGGTTGATGAGTTCGCGAGCCACGCCCTCTTCGATAAGGCTTTCCGTCAGCTCAATATCGAGGGCGATGGTCAAGTTGCCGTCACTCATCACCATCCATCCCGGCATGTCTTCCGTAAGAATCTCTACGTCCTCGGGGACTAATGTCCGGTTGAGAGTGGAAAATTGAATGTTGAAAGAGCCAACGGTTTCAAAGCGGGCAATGTCTTCTTGTGTCATGGCGGCAATGGCAGCTGCCAAGTCTTTCATTTGTTTGCCTGCTTTCTTTCCCAGCACCTTGAAGTTAGGACGGATTTTCTTCACAAGGCGGATGGTGTTGTCATCACTGCCCACTATCTGCAACTCTTTGACGTTCACTTCCGTACGGATTAGTTCTGCCACTTTCTCCAACGCCACTCGTGTGGTCTCGTCCGGAGCGGGGATGACGGCTTTCTGCAAGGGCTGACGGACGTTCTTCTCCGCACGTTTGCGCAGCGAGAGAATCATCGAGGTTGCGTTTTGTGCAAGGGCCATCGAGCGTTCGGCCTCCTTATCGATGAGGCGCTCGTCAGCCACGGGCCATGTGCTCAAGTGCACCGACTCGTTATCACCTACCAAGTCGCGATACAGGCGGTCAGAGAAGAAAGGTGCGTTGGGTGCCATCAGTTGCGCAACCGTCACGAGGCACGTGTAGAGTGTGTCGTATGCAGCGCGCTTGTCGGCACTCATTCCACCGCCCCAGAAACGTTTGCGGTTGAGTCGCACATACCAGTTGGAGAGGTTCTCCTGCACAAAATCGCTGATGGCGCGACCTGCTTTTGTTGGCTCGTATGCCTCGTAATACGCCGTCACGTCTTTCACCAGACTGTTCAGGCACGAGAGAATCCACCGGTCAATCTCGGTGAGAGAGGAATTGCTGTTTCGAGATTCTGAAGGCTCGTAATCATCTACGTTAGCGTACAGCGCGAAGAAAGAGTAGGTGTTGTAGAGCGTCCCGAACAGTTTGCGGCGGATCTCATCCACGCCTTCAGGGTCGAACTTCAGGTTCTCCCACGGCGATGAGTTAGTTAACATATACCAACGGACGGGGTCAGCTCCATACGTGTCGAGTGCGCCAAACGGGTCCACTGCATTGCCTAATCGTTTCGACATCTTGTTGCCGTTCTTGTCGAGCACGAGGCCGTTGGAGATAACGTTCTTGAACGCCACCGAATCGTCAATCATCGTATGTATAGCGTGCAGCGTGAAGAACCAACCGCGCGTTTGATCGACCCCCTCGGAGATGAAGTCGGCCGTGCGTGGAAGGTCTTGGTTCTCAAAGGGATAGTGGTTCTGGGCATAAGGCATGGCTCCGGAGTCGAACCACACATCGATGAGGTCGAGTTCACGGTGCATAGGTCTGCCGGATGGACTGACCAACACGATTCGGTCAACATACGGCCGATGCAGGTCGATGACGCTCGGGTCGTAGTTGGCCTTGCTGTAATCGCCGACCTTGAACTTCGGCCACGGATGGGTTGTCATCACGCCCGCTGCCATCGCTTTGTCAATCTCGCGGAAGAGCTCCTCTATCGAACCGATACACAACTCTTCCTTGCCGTCCTCCGTGCGCCAGATGGGCAGCGGTGTGCCCCAATAACGTGAGCGACTGAGATTCCAGTCGTTGAGGTTCTCTAACCATT
>CALAUY010000150.1 GCA_937892015.1 uncultured Bacteroidales bacterium
ATTGCCGCCATAGACGAGCGAGTCGCCCTCGCAGATGAACTTGCGGGTGACGAACGTGTCGGGTCGGATGACGTGAATGCGGACGTTGACCACTTCGGCAGGGTAGATAGTGTCGGGACACTCTTTGTGAGCGTTGACAGTAGCGGACACATCGTACCAACCCGGGGTCTCGTAGGTGTAGTCGAACGAGATACGGCTCTGGTCGGTGAACGTAACACCATCGCCCATATCCCAGAACGCTTGGTCGATAATGTCGGAACCCACTTGTGCGTTGAACGTTATCGGCGCATTGATGCAGTACGTGGAGTTGCCCACCGTGCCATCTTCGAGGGTGACGTTGCCCACTTGTATGCCGCGTTTGACGGCCGAAGAGCCGACGGAGTAAGCGTACGACTCGTCATCGCCGTTACCATAGACGTGGGCAATGACGCCGTGATTGTTCTTGAGGTGGAACACCCTCTCATTGAGGCCTGAATCGTCGTCCACAAGGAAGATGCGGGCGTAAGCGTAAGCGGGATAACCCGTGACCGTCTGGAACGTGAGGGGGATGTTCGCCCGTTGGGCCGAGTAGAGCACAGTGAGGGAGGTGTCGGCCGAGAGGCAGACGATGTCGATGAAATGGCGTTTGGTTTTGTCGGTACCGCATACACCGAACGTGATGTCGTTGATTTTCTGTTCGAGCGGAGATATCCAGACCATCGACGGGTCGCCGTATTCGTTGCTCATCTCGGTTGTGCCGGCCTTGTAGCCGTTGCTCACGTCGTACGAATAGACTGCTACGGGGCAACTAGTCTCCACTACGACTGCGTTTTCGTCGTAACTGTCAGAACAGGGATGTTCGCTGCTGGCATTGAGCGTGAGAGTGCTGTTACGAAGTTCGAACTCGTACGTATAGCCGGCATCGATGGTGGCTTTCCGCAGTCCGTTGATAGACACGTCGGTGCCGTCTTCCATCGCGGTGATGCGGACACGGTTGGCATCTTTCTCGAGCGAGCGGGTGACAACGAAATGGTTGCCCCAGTAGTCGATAGGCATTGCTTGCTCGAACGTACAGTCTCTTGCGGCCTTTCCTCCCGGAATCTGGGTGAACACGTCGCCCTGGAAGACGGCAATCTTCTTCCCGTCTTGAGCCACCACATGCGAGCCTGAGAGCGAGGTGAGAGTCTGTGAGATGACGTAATACGTCTGTCCGGCATTGAGGGTGACGGTGTACGGCACATCAGCTGCATGGCCGTCAGCTGTGGCCGTTTTGGGCGTGATGGATACGGTCGTGTTGTTCTCTACAGCCATGATGGTGAACATCGCCAGTGCCTCACCATCATTGGGTTTGATGTACGGCGGATAGTCTTGCGTGTAGTACTCCGATTGCAATACGGTGATGGGCAAGATATTCGCTGCATCGAACGAGTTAGTCATCCGGAGTGCCGCAAACACCGACACCTCTTCGTCGGTGGTGATTTTCAGACCGAAATTGTGCGTCTGTCCAGCTTGCGCTTTGGCGTTGGCAATATTGTTCGCTGAGGTGGGATACCACTCTGCGAGCGGGATGTCTTGTGTAGTGAACGTGACCCAAGCATTGCCCATCACGCGGCGCGTTACGCCCGCCCAAGTCGGGTCGTTGGGGTTGGTGATGGTAATGTTGGTAATTTTCTTCGTTGACACCGCAATGAACGGCTCGGGTAAGCCGCTACTGGGCGCGGCGCAGAGCGTCAGTGCCACCCAGAACTCTTTACCCTCGGTGGACGACTGGGCGAAAGAGGTCAGCGTCACCAGAGCGGTCAGTACCAAAACGAATAGTTTTTTCATGATGTGGTGGTTATTATATCTTATGGTTATCTTATGGTTATCTTATGGTTATCTTATGGTTATCTTATGGT
>CALAUY010000151.1 GCA_937892015.1 uncultured Bacteroidales bacterium
TATAAATTTGATACAGTTAAATATGATTTCGCCTTGTCTCGACTGGGAATTAGACATAATCTTACACACAAAAATTTACTCCCATAACAGCTAATCTACTGCTATGAGAGTAAGTAAAATTACTACTCTTTTACGGAACTTAATATTTCAGCCCAGTTATCTGCTCATACTCGCTTGACGTTATGTGCCCCAATTCACAGGCCTTCCGCACTCGATACTCACTCCATACCCCTTCGTCGTAATACTTCTTCACTTTCTCGTACATTCACCTTTTCACCTCCTAGAGTTCAACACCTGTCATCATCGCCAGGTAGTCTATGTCTCCGCGTAACTGCAGCTTCTCCGCTTCCGCCTCATCTCGCGGCAGTAATAGTATCTGCGTCACTTCTCCGTGCTTCATAAAATAACCCAGCTTCATGCTCTCGTATTCCCCGGCCAAGCCCTCCATGTCTGTGTCTTCATATGGCTCGGTGCGCACTATCCTCACGTGGCGAAGTTTCCCCTCTATGTCCTCACGCGTTATAGTCTGCGTCGTCTCAAATACACTGCCATTCAGGTGCAGCCTCGTTATGGCCGTCCCGTCGCTTAATGTTACTGCGTACATGTTCGTCCTCCCCTCCTCTCTCTACATTATGCACGTGAATACAGGGGTTCGGTAGCTGTGCTGGTTCACATAGCCGACGGGGAATGCTATGATATTCCCTGTTGCTTCGGCGCAATAGACGCACCTATTTGTCCCCACAAGGTCGCGCATATGAAATGTGTAGTCTCGGATAACGTAGGGATTAACTGCCGCACCTGGGAATATATGGGCCGTCCTCTGCCGCTCCAGCCGGGTGAATGCTCCAGCAAAAGTGGTCGGCATTATCCCCGTCATCTGCACAAGATTACATATCTCACACCTGCCCTCAAACCCACTCCAACCCGTGTAGGCACCGTTCGCGTCGCACGTGTATGAATAGTCTACTACCGGCCTTGGCCGCACTGTAGGGGCTATGCGGCTGATACTTCAAATCCTCGGTAAAGAACTTCTCTCCGTATGCCAAGTGATGTTTCCCGCTGCTGGCTTTGGTCGTAAACGGAGGCTTAATCCCTTCGGGATGCGTCATCTGCAAGGCACCATAGACCTCATCGGTACTGATATGATAGAAACGTTTGCCCTCGAACTTTTCGGGGAGTGTCTCCCAGTAGCATTTAGCTGCTTGCAGGAGCGAGAGTGTGCCCATCACGTTCGTTTGGGCGAAAGTGAAGGGGTCTTTGATTGAGCGGTCAACGTGCGACTCGGCCGCGAGGTGGATGATGCCATCGACATGCTCGGACTGCATGAGCGAGAGGACACCCTCGAAATCGCATATATCCATTCGGACGAACCGGTAGTTGGGCTTGTCCTCGATGTCCTTGAGGTTGGCGAGGTTGCCCGCATACGTCAGTTTGTCGAGGTTGATGATGCGGTAGTGTGGGTACTTGTTGACGAAGAGCCGGACGACATGTGAGCCGATGAATCCGGCACCTCCGGTGATGATGATATTCATGTTGTGAGGTGTTTACGGAGTAACTTGTGAAAATTTCGTGTTTTGAGGGCAATGCGTTTTGCTGTTTGATTATGAACGTTTTACGTGAGTTCCAAGAAAACGCCAAACGGTCGTGTAGAGTTACTTCTCTCTTTCCCCTGCTCGAATGGACGAACGGGTGTTGATGTCAGTATGTCGTTGCACCGCGTTAGCGGTTGCGGGAAGGGAGGAGTTTGTTTGTTATTTGGTTATTTGGTTATTTGGTTAGTTGGTTAATTGGTTAGTTGCGGTGGGAGTGACGCTTGGATTTTTTCGCATCTTTGCTGTTCTCGTTGCCGTAACCATATCCATAACCGTAACCATAGCCGTAGCCATATCCGCGGCCGTAGCCATAACCGTAGCCATACCCTGCGCCGTACCCATAGCGGTACTTGTTGGCGGCAAGGTCGAGGTCGTTGAGGATGATGTTGACGTTCTTCATCGGTTTGGCAGCTGAATGGATGGCCTCGTTGATTTCGGGTAACATCTTCAGCGGCGTGTAGTTAGCGCGAACGACGTAGAGCGTAGCATCGACAAACGCGTTGATGAGGAAAGAGTCGGATACGGGTAGATAGGGAGCAGAGTCGATGATGATGTAGTCGTACTTATCGCGGAAATAGTTGATTATCTCACCCTCTTTGCCTTGCGAAAGAAGTTCGGTGGGGTTGGGCGGAATGACGCCTGACATGATGATGTCGAGGTTAGGCGACACCTCGGAAGGTACAACTATGTCGTTGATGTTGTCCAGTCGACCAATCATATACGCGACAGCGCTCTTCTGTTTGTCGAAATGGACTTGCGGGAACATCTTCGGGAGCACGGGCTTGCGGAGGTCGAGGCCGATGAGCAGTACGTGCTTTCCGGTGTGGGCGATAGAGAGTGCGAGGTTGGCGGCGATGAAAGACTTACCCTCGCCCGGTGTAGAAGAAGTGAGCTGAATGACCTTGACTCCCTTGAAGTACTGCAAGTTAGAGCGCAACATTCGGAACGACTCGGAGAGCGTGTCGCGTCCGTTCTCGCCGATGAGGGGCGAATCGGAAGTCGGTCCTTTAGGGATAACCGCGAGGACGGTGGCATCGACGTTGTCGTTAATATCTTTCTTGGTCTCCACTTTGGTTTTGAGGAACATGCGGAGGAAGAAGATGCCGATGGGAAGCGCAATGCCGAGGATGAGTGCGACGAGCATCATCATACGCTTGTTGGGGCTGATGGGCTTGGGTTCTCCGAAAGCGGCCTCAATGATGCGGAAGTTCTCTGTCTGGGAGTACATGGTGATCTGTGCCTCCTCACGTTTTTGCTGGAGCATGAGGTAAAGTGGTTCGATAATCTCTATCTGTCGGCTCAGCTGTTGCACTTCGAGTTGTTGTCCGGGCATGGTGGCCATCTGTCGCTGCGAGGTGGCGAGCGTTTTGCGTAGTTCTTTTTCGCGGATGTTATAGACCTTGACGAGGTTGGCGATGGAGAGTTCAATGGACTTCTTGCCGTCCTCGAGTTGGGTGTTCATGTTGAGCACTCTGGGGTTGGTCTCGGAAGAGTTGGCAATCATTCGGTTACGTTCAGAGACGAACGAGTTGTAGTTGGCGATGATGGTGTTAAGTCCGGCATCCTGGAGTCCGATGTTGGTAGGGATGACTTGGTAAGTACCCTCTCCTTGCTCTTGGATGTAAGCGGTAATCATGTCGAGGATTTGGAGCTGCAGTTCGACCTCGGTGAGTTGGTTTTTATACTGCATGTCGGACTGAATAGCCGCTTGCGACTGACTTTGGAGGTTGACGATGGTCGCGTTGGTCTGGTACTGCTTGACATTGCGTTCGGCGTTGCCGAGTTCGAGGGTGATGGCCGCAATACGTTGGTCGATGAAGTCGATAGTCTGGAGTGTGGCCTGATTCTTGTACTCGCGCGCCTCGCGGTTGGCGATGAGGATGAGTGTATTGAGGATATCTTCAGCTCTGTCGGGTCGCGAATCGGAGATGACGAGGGATACCACATCGGATGTTTTGGCCTGTTTGATAGTCGTTTCGACGGTGGCGTCGAATGTTTTCTCGAAAGCTTTCGCTGCGATTTTTGGTTCGGCCCACGTGCAGAGGTACGAGGAGTTTTTCACCATCTCTTCTTTGGCCAGTTCGTTAAGTCCGATAGTGAAAGAGAAGCCCTCCATCGGCACGGATTGTCCATAGTTGAACTCTCCGTCGGGCACGTGCTGTTTGTATCCGTTGACGGAGATTTTCTTGAGGACGAACGTCCCGCGTTTGGTATGCTTAAACTTGACGGAGATAGCGCGGGGACGCATATCTTCGGGGTAGAGTGAATCGACCTGAAAATCAAACGAATAAGGGCTATCTCCGTAGAACTCGTACATCTTACGGGCGAGTATAGAGCGTCCGTAGTGAGAGCGGTCGAGGACGGGGAGTCGGTATTGGAAATAGCGGGTATTGAGTCCGAGTTCTTTGACCACATTGCCCATCAGAGACGGGGATTTGAGGATGAAGATTTCGTTATCGATTTTGCGTGCACGGGTGTTGCCGGTCAGTTCGGCGAAGAGTGCCATCTCGGTGTTGGTACCATCGTTGTTATTGAGCATTATCCACGCTTGACGTTGGTAGATGGGTGTCTGCATGCGCGCGTATATAAATCCGAGCACAAGGAAAACGAAAGCTGAGGCGATGACCCACCAACGGATACGCCAAACAAACTCCAGTAACTCACGGATGTCAAACTCTTGCTCTTTCTGCTCACGAGGCAGTGTTTCTACATTGTTGTTTTCCATATTGAGCGAATTGTAATTATCGAATAGAGGATGTATAGGTTGTTGCAAGGGGGTATAGAGACCGTTCGAAAAAGTTGTACAGACTTTTTCGGGCTGAAGTACCCGTAATGAAGTGAATATTATTTATTACTTGTCTGTGTACCACCACTTGTTCTATTTTGGTTACTCAAAGAAATGACCAATGTCACGAGTGAGACGGTGGTTGTAACGGACGAGAGTACGGTTGACCAGATGCCAGTTGCGGTAGTGGCCGTAGCGACGCGGCTTGCGGAAGCGGGCACATAGATGACGTCGTTTTGTTGGAGGAAGTAATACGGGCTGTTGAGGAGTTCGGCCGACTTGAGGTCGATGGTGTAATGCTTGGCAACGCCGTTCTCCTCGCGGATGAGCAGGATGCCCTCACGTTCGGCGGTCAGGTTGAGGTCACCGGCGCGCCCGAGTGCTTGGAGCAGCGTGATTTTCTCGGAGTCCATGGTATATGTGCCGGGGGCTTTGACTTCCCCGAGGACGGTGATTTTGTAGTTCTTGATGGAGACGTACACGATGGGGTCTTTGACATCTTTGCCAATCTCGGTCTGCAGGTAGTTGACGAGTTGGTTGCGCGTCATGCCCTCCACGTGGATGGATCCGAGGATGGGGAAGTTGATGTTGCCGTTGGGGTCAACGAGGTAGGTGAGGGTTGATTGCTCGGGGTTGGTGGATGAGCTGTAACCGTTGACGCCCATCTCGCCGAGTGTGAGGTTGTAGGGCGCGGTAACGGTTTTGTCGGGGCCGGACACAACGATGGTGAGTCGGTCATCTTTCTTGATAACCGCTTCATACTCAGTAGTTTGCTTCTTTGCCTCCACTTCGTCGATGTTCTGGAAATAGAGGATGTCTTTTTTAGTAGCGCAAGAAGGAGCGAGCAGAGTTATAGCCGCGAGCGCAACGAGCGCGTGCATGAACGCGCGCGTAAAAACGGATGTTTTGTTCGTATGTTTCATATTGTGTTAATTTTCAATCATTTATGTTCCCCGCACGGGGGGGGGTAAAAATTACGTTTCCAAACGCAATCTTACAGCCTGCAAAGTTACGAAAAATTTTTGGATTATGCAAAGAAAAAGTCCCGAAAAGGGGAAAAAACGCGTACTTATGTCGAAAAAAGTCATTTTGTTGCATTTTTCGCGAATGCAAGTCGCAGATTCACGCCCATCAGTTTGGGCAAGATGAGCGATACATACAGCGCATGGAGCTGATTATGTTTCGGCATGCATCCATTCTCCAACAAGATTACTATTCGGCATGCATCCATTCTCCAACTTGGGAAAATCGCACGCATCCGTGCGCGTGAAAAACCAGCAAATATAACTACTGATTTTCAACCAAATACAAAGAAAAGCTCAAAAAATGAACGCGGGGAAAACTTTCACTCCACCACACACTCTTCTTTCCCGACAACAGACACTGTTCTGCCATCGGGAAAAGCGTACTCTACAATAAGAGCGTGCAAAATTACAAAAAAAAAATGAATTATGCAAATTTTTGGCACTTTTTTCTGAAGAAAAATGCCATTTTGACTATAAAAGTTGCGGAATTTGGTTCAAAGTGCGTTCCAAAAGGGTCTTTGATGAACTTCCTTTTACAGACGATTGCAGTTCCAAGAGTTGGGACTCAACTGCCGCAACATGTTCCGAATCATGCTGAACGGCATACGCCAAGCACAAATAGCACAGGAAACGAACACGAGCGTTAAGAGAATGAACTTGCAGCTGCGAAAAACGACGGATGAACACCAACACATGATTGTTCAGTTCAGTCGGTATTGGCTCGTGATGCAGACGGCACTCGATGGCCTTATAAAGACGAGGCTCAAACGAGTCGAGTTTCTTATACAGATGTTTACCGACCGGTGCAAACTCCAGCACCTGAATCAGTGAAGGATCAATCTCAAGGGTCGGAACAGCCAACAAATCCGTAATACGCACAATGACCCTGCCACCATCCTTTCCTTGCTGAGCCTCAAGCAGACCTTCTACTCCCTTGAAAGGACCACCAAGAATGCGCACTCTGTCGCCCTTCAGCAGCATATCCGCAGTGGGACTGACAAACGGAACATTATCCGTATAATACCCAACTGCCCGAATGAAGCTATCCATCTGATAATCAGGAACAATCATGTACGGTCCATACTGACCTTCAGGCAGTTTCACACGAAGCAATACGATACCTATATTGTCCGCCACAAACTGCAAGGCCTCATGCTCTGTTGTGCGCAGAAAAACATAGTTGAAGAGCAGGGGTTTTTCGACAGGCTCGTCCACACCTCCCCTTCTAACCACTTGAGTAACAACAGGAAGGAAAAACTCGCACTGCATAGCCGTAAGGATACTGCGGAAACGCAGTGCGTTTTGCGACGAACGCATCTTAAGGACGTACCAATTCATTTCTTGGAATGACCATATGAACCATATCCGTAGTGACCATATCCATACGCATGCCCGTAACCATAGTGGCGATAAGAACTGCCAGCCTTGATGCCATTGAGCACGCAAGCCATGTTCGGCAAACGTTTCTCTTCGTACGTCTGCTGTATATACGGCAACATCTCACGAGACGTGTAATTGGCACGGGTGACAAAGATGGTCATATCGGCGTGCGGAGCGATGTGGAACGTATCGGATACGAGAGTCACGGGAGCAGAGTCCACCACAATCAAATCATACCGCTTGCGCAGTTCGTCAAAGAGCATCTTCAGTCGAGGCGACTGGATTAGTTCGGCAGGATTAGGCGGCACAACTCCGGATGGTGCTACATCCAGATTATCCACCACGCCTGACGGAACAATCAGATCATCGACAGAAACCGAACTATCAGACAAATAGGATGTTACAGCACCTTGAGTTTGAAGTCCCATATACTTGGAAAGAGTCGGTTTACGCACGTCAAGACCCACCAGCACCACTTTCTTGCCAAGTAGAGCAAGGGATATAGATGTGTTCACCGCCACAAACGACTTGCCTTCACCATTCAAAGACGATGTAACCAATATAATGGGACATTGCTTATCCGGCAGCATGAATTTCATGTTAGTACGCACGGTACGGAACATCTCCGCAGAGATTGTATTGGCGGACTTGTCAACAACGATATTACTTCCCTCTTTGTCCGTGATTATCTCCCCGAGGAAAGGTGCCTTGACGACTTGTTGGAACTCTTTACGGTCCTGTATCTCGTGGTTAAAGTAGTTGAGCAGGAAGATGAGAACCAGAGGTATGGCGAAACCGAAGACGAGTGCAACGAGGAGTATCATCGACTTGCGCGGAGCAACGGGATGAGAGGATGAACGAGGTTTGTCCACAATCTTGGCGGGCATGACCGTAGAAGCGAGAGTGAGGGCGTTCTCTTCGCGTTTTTCGTAGAGGTAGATGAAGAGTTTCTCTTTAATCTCCTGTTGGCGCTTGATTTCCATATACTGACGCTCTTTGGCCGGTACTTGTCGGATGAGGCGGTTGTATTGTTCGTCCTTGCGAGTGATATCGTTTTTAGAGATAACCAGTCCCTCTTTGTTGTTTCGGATAGAGGTGATAATACCACTGCGAAGTTGGGTCAATTGCTGGTCAAGTTGCGCCAGTTTGGGGTTGTCCTCGGTAGCGGAACGGGTGATCTTCATGCGGTTGAGTAACAACGCGTTATACTCATGCATGAGGGCCGTGAGGGACGGGTCGTTTACACCCAGATTTCCAGGGATAAGATTATACTCGTTTTTGGGGTCAGAGAGGTACTCCTCGATATAGTTGAGGAGGTTAATCTGCATCTCGTATTCAGTCTGCTGACGCTGATAGGCATCTTTGGTCGTGAGGGCGAGACGCAGTTCTTGGTCGATGTCAGTGACTCCGTTTTGCTGCATGTAGGATTCGACAGCACGTTCGACCGTGTCGAGTTCCATCGTGATGATATTTAGGCGGTCGTTGATGAACTCTGCGGTGTTGGATGCCATGATATTCTTGTCGAGTACAGCATCCATGTTGTAGAGTTCTACCATCTTGGTTATGACGTCAATAGCCCGTTTGGGGAGGTCGGTATTGCAACTGATGTTGATGATGTTGCTTCGCTCCATTTTGGCATCCTTCGCTTCGCAGAGTATTTGTGCGCGATAAGAATCGGTGATAGCGGGCACGGGATAGGTGGCTATCTGTATCTTGTCTCCCGGTTCGAGCGGGTGTATCTCCATGAGGGTGACCAGTCCGGCGCAAGTTTGTATAGGTTCGGAGAGTGAGGTCAAAGAATGCTCGCTCGTCAGTTTGCGGCACGACACCTCTATTTCGTATCCATCGTCGGTACGCTCAATATCAATCCCCACTCCGGCAGTGATGGTATCAAGGAACTGGGGGGGATAAGTGACTGCTATGTCGGGTGTAGGGTACTGTCCCACCCAACGAAGTCCGTTTTTCTTGTAGTAGTTGGTCTGAAGATTCAGTGCGCGCACTGTTTGCTCCATGATGGTATATGAGGAGAGTATCTCCACCTCGTCCATTACAGACTTGTTGCCGGAGTAGCCCATAAGGTCGAGCATCTCGGACTGGAACATAGGGCCGCTACCGCTTTGGTCGTTACGAATCATGATAGAGCCGGAGACGGCATACTGGGGCGCTTGGCGCTTGATGTAGAAGAAAGCGACTGTAAGGCACACAAAGACTGCAATAACAAACCACCACCAGCGATTGAGACATGAGATGAGGAGTTTGATGAGGTCGAAAGACTGTTCCTCTTCAGGGATATTATTGAGATTCTGATCCATGCGATATAGTTAATTTCCGCTGTTATTCATTTTCGCCGTTATTGTTTCCGCTATTTTGTTTCCAATATTGCGCGTTGTTTACCACTGATACGATTACAGTGGCCATAGAGCCGAGTGTGGTAAGCATTGATAGATAGAGAGATATATTCTGCGAGTTGACGGCTCGAACGCCATTCGGTTCAACGTAGATGACATCGTTTTGTTGGAGGTAGAAGAACGGTGAGGCGAAGATAGAGGCATTGTTGATATTGAGTCGTTCGAACTGCATCTTTCCATTGGTTTCGCGTGCAATGAGGATATTGTCGCGCTTACCATAAGGGGTCATGTCTCCGGCCAGACCAAGGGCATCGAGTATAGTGACACGCTCGGATGAAACGCTGTAGCGTCCGGGGCGAGTGACCTCACCGAGAACGGTTATCTGGTAGTTAGCGAAGTGGACGTTGACAATAGGGTCATTGACCGACTTGGATATTTCAGCGGTGAGGTAGTCTCGCAGTTCTGAGATAGTCATGCCTTCCACGTGAATCTTGCCGAGTGTGGGGAAATTGATTTGCCCGTCTTTGTCCACCAAGTAATATTGGAGTTGATATGAAGAGTACATCCTGTCCGTACCGACTTGCCCCGGGTTATAGAGGGGCATATTAAAAGTCTCTACCGCCTCAAGGTCGAGGGCATTGACAGCGATGGTGAGGGCATCGCCACAGACGATGTGGGCTTCGCGCTGGGCATGGAAAGTGGCGTTAACAGAGTCGGCCGATGCGGCGGTTATCTCGCGCACGTAAGCCATCTTCTTCTGTGACGTGCACGAAGAAGCAAGAACTCCGAACAGGAGTACGGCCAAAAAGAGTGTACCGGTTTTCTTCATTTCCAATATAGTTTTTCTCAATCGGGGTGCAAAGTTACTAAAAATTTTTGACATGCGCAAATATTTTGCCATTTTTTTTGCAAGTTACCTCACAATATACGTCATTTTGCCGTTTATGATGTAGAATCCGGGACTTGGAATGGTATAAAGTCGCCGTCCGAGGATGTCAAACATCATGTTGTTGGCAGGGTCAGAAGCGAGGATGGTGTTGATGGCGGTGAACTCTCTCACTTCGACCGGGATAGATGCCTCCACTCCCGAACCATCGATGGCAGTGGCATACAGCAGTGCTACTCCTTCGGCGAGGCCGGTGATGCGTCCGTCTTGTGTGACGGCGAGGATAGTAGAGTCAGACGTGCTCCACTCCACCATTCTGAACGTGGCGTTGTCGGGAAGGACGGTGGCCGTGACTGTCGTACTTTGGTTGATGAAGAGCGAGGCTGAGTCGATGCTGAGCAGAATCTCGCTGACATAGACCGGTTCGACCGTGACGATGCATGAGTCAGTGATGTTCGTGCCGTCGGCCGTAGAGGCAGTGATGACAGCCGTGCCGACACTGAGGGCACGGACGAGTCCGTTGTGGTCAACGCTGACGATGGAAGCGGCCGAACTGCTGTAGAGCACGGCACCATTGGTGGCGTTGTCGGGGAAGACGTGCGCAGTCAGCGTTGCCGAGTCGCCGATAGTGAGCGTCAGTTCAGTAAGCGAGAGGGCGATGGAGTCAGTGAGGATAGGCGTCACCATCACCGCGCACGAAGCGCTCAGGTTAGAGCCGTCGAGCGTAACGAGTTTTACTTGTGCCGAGCCCAGCGACAACGCCGTCACCAACCCCGTGGAATCGACCGTCAGTACGGCCGTGTCCGAAGAGCTCCAACGTACCGCAGGATTGGTGATGTTCAGCGGCAAGAGGGAGTACGTCAAGCGTAGCGTATCGCCCGTGTGCAACGTTGCACACGGGCGATACGCTACGCTT
>CALAUY010000152.1 GCA_937892015.1 uncultured Bacteroidales bacterium
CACTCTTTCCCTACACGACGCTCTTCCGATCTGAGCACATGGCTACTATGCTGCGTATGGCGCGTGACTATGCCCGCAGTAAGGGCTTCAAGGGCACGTTCCTCATCGAGCCCAAACCCATGGAGCCGTCCAAACATCAGTATGACGTGGACACCGAGACCGTCATCGGTTTCCTCAAAGCCCACGGACTCGACAAAGACTTCAAGGTCAATATTGAGGTCAACCACGCAACGCTTGCAGGGCACACCTTTGAGCACGAACTGGCTTGCGCAGTCGATGCCGGTATGCTCGGTTCTATCGACGCTAACCGTGGCGACGCACAGAACGGTTGGGACACCGACCAGTTCCCCATTGACAATTTCGAACTGACCCAGGCTTGGATGCAGATCGTTCGCAACGGCGGGCTCGGTACCGGTGGTACGAACTTCGATGCCAAGACGCGCCGTAACTCCACCGACCTTGAGGACATCTTCATCGCACATATCAGTGCCATGGACGCATGCGCACGGGCACTGCTCAATGCAGTGGCCATCATGGAAGAGTCGCCCCTGCCAAAGATGTTGCACGACCGTTACGCCTCGTTCGACAGCGGACTCGGCAAAGATTTCGAGGACGGCAAACTGACGCTCGAGCAGGTGTATGCTTACGGCAAGCAAGTGGGTGAGCCCAAACAGACCAGCGGCAAGCAAGAACTGTACGAGGCCATCGTTGCCATGTACGCGAAGTAAGTAGTTGACAATGAAAAGGATAGGACTGATATTGTGTCTCCTGTGCACGGTGGCTCTACTTTGGGCAGGGCCGCGCAAAGAGCCTTATCTCATCCTCTCGATGGAGGATGTGGGTAAATGGGGAGCCAACTGCGACTATGATGTGGAGACGTGCACTGCCACTTTTACCGGTAGTTCGAACCGCTGGTTCGACCTGCCGGGCATGCAGGGCGACTTCTCCAAACATACGCGTGTGCAGTTCGACGTGATGGGTTCGAACGTGGTTCTCAAAGTGGTTGTCCGTTACGTGGATGAGAACGGCAAGACGCGCGAGATCACGTGTGCCACGCTGACAGACCAGATGGGGTACGGCATCACCAAACGCAAGACGGTACGATTCGACTTGCGGGGCGATGAAGACCAGTGCGTCGGACTCCTGAAGAACGTGCTGAGCGTGCGTATCTCGATGGCCAAACTGTCGGACGGCTCAGAGGACGACAAGATCTGGTTCTGCCATTTCGCTACGAGACTGATGGTCTATTGAGAGAGATTTCGAGATTTCTTTCCTGCGCTGCGCTGCGGACGATCGGCAGAGCCGTGCGAGATTTCGAGATTTCGAGATTTCGAGATAACGAGAGAAAAAAAGAATTAATCAAATAAAACGTTCAACAATGAAAAAGATTTTTACTATTTTGATGCTTGCTGCGGGCGTGATCGCAGCGAATGCAACGGAGTTGGTATGTGAAGGGCTGGTGGCTCGTCATGGCAACAACAACTGCAAATATCAGCCCACGTACTCATGGACGGCAGGCAACTCGAACACGATGCAAGTGTTTGCCCTTGAGGCCGGTGCTCTTTCCGACTATGCATCCATCCTCATCACCCTTTCGGATTTCGTGGATATGACTGAGGGTCAGACGGTAGGCGGTGCCAACAAAGTACGTCTGCTCTTCATCGACGGCAACGGAACGACCGTGAAGACGCAATCGTTTGCCACCATCAATGGTGCAGAGAAGAACGTGACCTTGTCAACTATCATGACTGACGAGCAGATTGCCTCGATTGTGGAGATTGCTTTCGGTGGTGCATGCGATGCAGGCTGTATCGTAGTTGATCCTACCAGCATCAAGCTGATGAAAGCCGACTCAACCGTTCTCGCATGCGCAGGTTTCGTTCATCGTCAGAACAACAACCAGTGCTCGTACGGCCATGCCCTCTCATGGACGGCATCAACGGCCAACACGATGCAGTTGTTTGCTTTCGAGGCCGGTACGCTCTCGGGTTACGACCACATGTACCTGACACTCTCTAACTTCAAGGACATGACGGCCGATAAGAGCGTGGGTGGCGGAAACAAAGTGCGCGTGCTCTTCTTGACCGACAGCACCACTGTGAAGACGCAGTCGTATGCCACCATCAACGGCTCAGAGAAAGAGATTGTGCTGGCAGAACAGATGACGGCCGAAGAGATTGCTTCTGTCACGATGATTGCCATCGGAGGTGCTTGCGAGGCAGGTATGATAGAGGTGGAGGCCGAGAGCATCCGTCTGACCGGTGAAGGTTCGGGCATCACCGAACTGCGTGCCGAACCGAAAGCATACAAAGTAGTGGAGAACGGCCACATCGTCATCATCCGCGATGGCGTACGTTTCGACCTGACAGGTAAGAGAATGCAATAAAGTTTTTTCGTTTCATGGATAAACGTTTGTTGATGTTGTTGTTATCGTTGCTGATGCTCTGTTCTCGGCTCTGTGCCGAGAACGGGGCAGAGGTCATCCGACGCCCCATCGGTCCGGATGCCCCGGCATGGATACTGCACATCGACTGCTGGAACTATCCTGACCCCGAAAAAATCATCGATCTTATTCCTGAAGACATACAACCGTTCGTGATATTCAGTATCTCGCTCTCGTCGAGCGACAATATCACGCACAGCGGTCCTCTGATTATCGACTCATGGATTCGCGCTTGTGCTACGCGGGGCGTTTGGTGCATGATTCAGCCGTCGAGCGGTGCACATAATCGCTTGCCGGAAATCACCTCCGACGGCACGGGTCGCGACATCTATGAGCGATACTACCAAGACTACCCTAATTTTATCGGTTACAGTTTTGCCGAGCAGTTCTGGGACTTCGGGGCTGAGGGTTGCCCCACATGGGAAGAACGCCAAGAGACGTACATCGCTCTCTTGGAGTTGGCGCATCAGTACGGGGGGTATCTGACCATGAGTTTCACGCAGAGTTACGACAACTGCCTGATGATGCCCATTGGCATGCTCAAGAACAACGCGGCACTGCGTGCCGCTTTCGAGGCCTATGCCGACCATTTCATCTGCACCGAGAAAACCACGATGAAGAAAGGGTTTTACGACATCGAATCCAACTGCCTCGGTATGTGGCTCAGCGGTTATGCCGGTCATTACGGCATCCGGTTCGATACGTCGGGTTGGATGAGCAACACCGACGACCTCAACCAATCGACGGGCAACACGTTCGTTGAAGCCTCGGCCTTGATGCCCATCGTGGAACACATGTTGCTGACGGGTCAGACGGTGCTCGACGGGCCTGAGTTGACGTGGCAACAAGTGACCCGTACCTCTTTCACGGTGGTACGCGACAACTGGAAAATCAAGTCGCACGCACTGTTCCCCCATTGCGTGAATCTTTACGCCGACATCATTCGTAAGGTGGTGGACGGCGATTGGCGCATCCTCAGCCGGAGCGAAGTGTTGGCCCGCACGAAAGTGTGTATCGTGAACGACATCGCTTCCGGCAATAAAGCCCCGTACGTGACGCCCCGTACGCTCTTCGACGGACTCTATCGGTTCAATGTGGATGCGGGTGGCGTGTCGTATGGAGCGGGTTGGCAAGACCAACGGTGGTGGACGAAGAAGAGCGGTCGTTACCCCACCATCCCGCAAGTGTATGCGCTGCTCGACGACGAGGCATCGAGCCTCACGACTATCCCCGCCTCAACGCTCAACACACGCTGGCCGAGCACCCAAACCAAAGTGGCCGAGTTGTCGGGCCTGTTCGCACCAATCTCGTCCGGCGAGGTATTCGTAGCGCGAGCAGGCGACACGTACGTGACGTACAATCCGTATCAGTACAACGACTCATCCGCGGGCGGTATTCGCTATTTTGCCAATGCCGTCAAGAGTGTGACGGGCAATATCGACTCATTAGACCTCACGGACGGCGGTACCTTGAGGGTCTATCTCAACAACTACCGCAACACCTATCTGACGGCACCGTACGCCGAGGCGGTGCCGCAAACCAACCGGATTATCGTGCGCGGACTGACGGCGATGCCGCAAGTGCAGTGGAACGACCGTGCCAACCACTCGACCTCTACCCTCAATACAACGTTCGACGACGGCAATCTCACCCTAACCGTCACCCATAATGGTCCGCTCGACATCACCGTCAGCGATGTCCACGCCATACAACCGACGATTGGCATGGCCTATCAGCCATATACATTGGGCATCATCACTACTGACCACGCCCCGCAACCGCTGACGGCACCCGTCTCGCCCGCTGTCTATACGGGCGTGCAGCAGTACGAGGTGGAGAACATGGATTATCAGGGCAGTAGCATCACCGTGCTGAACCATCCGGGCACTAATCCCGCATCGGATTACTATGGGCAGGGCTACGTATCGGTAGTACCCCGCACCACATCGATGCTACGCGACACACTCCGCATACCCGAAGCGGGTGACTACACCCTCACGATACGTTATCAGAGCACTGCGACCACGTCGGCCATCCCGTTCGTGTTGCGCCTCAACGGCAATGAGGTGACGCTGCCATCTGCCGGCAAAACGAGCGGATGGAGCGAACTGCAAACGAATGTACAGCTCCTTGCAGGGACGAACATCTTATTACTGGGTTTCAGTGCCGCATGGGCATCGTCAACCGTCCTGCTCGACTGCGTTCAGGTGCGAGCGAAAGACCCCGAATCCGGGTGGAACGAAGTCATGGCCGAACCATACCAAAACGACCCCTCACAGGGGCGTTACGATGTACTCGGACGACCCGTTTCGGATGACAAAAAAGGCATAATTATTGAAAAAGGACGCAAATATTTCGTTCAATAAGGCGTTTTTTTGGCGCGAAAATTTGCACGATTGCAAGATTTTTTGTAATTTTGTAGTCCATTTTGAGATAATCTAAATACGATGAAACGACAAACACTGCTCATATCCATCTTACTGTGCTGCCGAATAGCAGCAGCGACTGTTATGACCGAATACGACCCCTCGCTGCTGACGAGTAACCTGTTCACCGACATCACGCGTGACAGCCGTGGTTACCTATGGGTCGGCACTGAGTACGGTCTCAACAAGTTCGATGGAATACATTTCACAGCCTATTACGGCGACTACGGACGTGAGGGCGACCTGCACACGAGTCGTATTATCCGTCTGTATGCCGACACGTGTGCCGATGCACCGGTACTGTGGGTACTTTTCTACGGGGCATTGCAGTACTACGATGCCGAGACCGACAGGTTTGAGTACGTCGATTTGTCGCTTTTGCCCGAACCGGCTCTGACGGCCATCTTCCGGCACGACGATGAGTTGTTGCTTCACTCCAAAGAGAGCGGTTTTTGGCGGATAGAGTGCGTCAACGGCAAGCCGGCAGCAGTGGCTCTATCGAGTTACGACGACGAGTCGGCCGTGGGTCGTTATAGTACGTCTGCCCAGTGGTGGAACGAAGCGGAGCAGAGCGTCACGTACCGCGACTCTGATGGCACGGTTTGGCGTGGCACAAGGCGTAAGAGCCTCACGTGCCTCTCGCCTTACGAGCAGGGCACAACGTATATCCCGCTCAACGAGGCGTGGTCGGACGGTGAGCCGGTCTATTCGTGTTTTGCCGCGCCCGATGGTCATCTATATGTAGGGCAGATTGCCAATGGACTACGCCGTATCGACCGAGATGGCCGACAGGTGGGAACGACATTATTGCCGGGTCTGACGTGCTCGTGCCGACTCGTGCTGAGCGATGGTTCGGTGCTAATCGGCACTACCACAGAAGGGCTTTACCAATACGATAGTCCCGTTGCAACAACACCCGCGCATCATTTCATGCACGGCAAGATGGTCAAGAGTCTTGTTGAGGCCGATGACGGTCGTGTGTATGTAGGCGTGATGGAAGGAGGCGTGGTGCTGCTCAACACCCGCAGCGGTGAGGTGGAAGAGGTCGAGGGGTACTACCCGACGAATATCTACGTCAATAAGCTGGCGATGGATACGGCCGGCATCCTCTGGATTGGCCACTATTCGGGCATCGACTGTTACGATACGCGCCACCACTGCATGATAGAAGTAGAAGATGAGCGCTTGCTGACGGCAGCTGTATATGACATACTCCCCAATGGCACAGAGACGTACCTCGCCACCAACAAGGGACTCTTCGTTGTCGGCACTGAACTCCACCGCTATACGATGGAGGACGGGTTGCCGAGTAACGTCATCTGCCGCATGTTGCGCGACGAGGATGGTGCTGTCTGGATGTCCACTTTCCATGGCATATCGATGTTCGTGCCGGCTGAACAGCCCGTCTTCATCAACTATCATCTGGGCAATGGCATGCAGGCCGTGCGCCATGTGCGCGGAGCAGGTGATGACATGCCCACGGGCGAACTGCTTCTGGCCGACGATAACGGTATCATGCTACTTACGCCGCGACTGCTCTCAGGCCGACCATTCAATCGTCCGATTGTGTTAAGTAACCTCTATATGTCGGGCGTACGCGTGACGCCGGAGACCCGAAGCCACAACAAGCATGTGGTGCACGGAGCGGTGGACAGTACCAACGAACTGTGGTTCTCGTACTTGGATAACGTGATTACCATGCAGTTCTCGCCAATGGACATGCGCGACAACCGCAATGTGTGCTACCAATATCGTTTCACCGACGATGACCATACGGTATGGCACACTACCCTGCCCGGAGAGAGCAGTGTGACGTTCTCGCGGTTGGGGTACGGCCGGCACGTGCTGCTCGTCCGTGCACGAGACGGCATTTGTTACAGCGCAACGTCCCAGTGGATTATACATGTCATACCACCGTTCTATCTCCGCTGGTGGGCAATTCTCATTTATATCATACTCATCTCGACGACAATCACCATCGCCGTATATAACTACCACCGCGGGCAAGAAAGAAAACTGCTGCGCGAACAACTGCAGTTCTACCTCAACCGCTCGCACGAACTGCCGGTGACACTCACCGTCGAGATGAAGGGCAACGACAAACAGCTGATGGAGCGAATGATGGATTTTGTGAATGCCCATTTCGACGACTCTGACCTGTCAGTCGAGATGATTGCCGATGGTATCGGTATCAGTCGTGCACAATTGCAACGCCGAGTGAAAGACATCACCGGCACCAGTGTGGGCTCGTTGGTACGTGAGATGCGTCTCAAACAAGCGGCCGAACTGTTGCGACAAGGCGACATCAACGTGTCGCAAGTGGGGTACACCGTCGGATTCAATGCACCGAACGTGTTCTCTACGGCTTTCAAGAAATATTACGGCGTCTCGCCTAAAGAGTATGCCATCCGGAACAGAACTAATAATCAACCTCAATAAAAACGATGAAAAGAATCAAACCCAAACGAATTGTTTTGGCAGTGTGGATGACTCTTATCATGTGCCCGATGATGGCATGGGCAGAGAACATCACCGTTAAGGGTGTGGTACTGGATCAGAATGGTGAGACCCTTATTGGTGCCACCGTTATGCTGAAGGGCACTACTGTCGGAACGACCACCGATTTAGACGGTAAATTTGAGATGGTAGCTCCTGCGGGCGGGACGTTGGTCTTCGCGTACATGGGTTACAACAGTCAAGAACTGGCAGCTAAGGCCGAGATGCGTGTACAGATGCAAGAGAGTGTACAGGCGTTGAAAGAGGTGGTCGCTATCGGTTACGGTACGATGAAGCGTTCCGACATCACCGGCTCAATGGTCAGTGTCACATCAGAAGACATGCAACAAACGGCCGCGGCCACGATGGACCAGATGCTGCAAGGTCGCGCAGCAGGTGTGGAGGTCAACCTCAACTCGGGTGCTGCCGGTGCGGGTAGTAGTGTGCAATTGCGCGGTATCAACTCGCTCAACTCCACCAACGAACCGATTTACGTGATTGATGGAGCTATCGTCCAAGCCGCAAGCGGCTCGGGTGTCTATAGCAAACCGTTGGCCGACCTGAACCCCAACGATGTGGAAAGCATTGAGATTCTCAAAGATGCGTCGGCCACCGCTATCTATGGTTCGCAAGCGGCCAACGGTGTGATCATCGTCAATATGAAGAAAGGCAAAGAGGGTGCGCCCAAAATCAGCCTGAAAGCATCGGCAGGTCTTGACCAACTGCCCAAGTATCTGGAGGTGATGAACTTGAGCGAGTTCGCTCATTGGGCGTACGATGCGAAGATGTTGGAGGGCAAAGAGATAGAGCGTTTCCGCGACTGGGAGAACCTCGGAGAGGGTACCAACTGGCAGCGGGAGATGTTCCGCCTCGGCGTACGGCAAGACTACAACGTGTCTATCCGCGGTGGTCGTAAGAGCCTCACTTACAGCCTCTCGGCCGGGTACTACAACCAACGGGGTATCATCATCAACAACGATTTCTCCCGCTTCAATATCCGCGGCAATATCGAGCTGAAACCGTTCAAATGGTTGGAGACCGGGCTCACGTTCAACCTCAACCAAACCGACCGCAACACGGGTATGGCCTCTTGGGGCGTTGTCTCATCGGCTCTGCAAGGACTGCCCAACTTCGCCGTGCGTGAAGAGGACGGCTCGTGGGGTAAGTCGGGCTATGACAGCGAGACGGCTGTCTATCAGCCCAACCCCGTGGCCAAAGCGTCCATAACGCAACGCAAGAACATGATATATTCGACGCGCGAGAACCTCCATCTCACCATCAAACCGACCGAATGGCTCACATGGCGCAATGAGGTGACGCTCGACTACAATATCGACAACTACCGCTATTTAGAGCCGGCGTATGACCTCGGCGGTACTATCAAAACGTACGCCACGCACGAGAACAGCAAGACAACGAACCGCTATCTCAGCTTCAAGTCGGTGCTCACGGGCAACTGGACCATCGGCGTTGGGCATCACCTCACCGGCATGGTCGGTTACGAAGCGAATGAGCGGTATATCGACTACTTGTACGGATACCGCACAGGTGGTAGTAACTCCAGTCTGGCGCTGAGTAGTGGTGATGCGTCCAACGATGCCAATGAAGGGTACATCACCGTCAAGCGTTTCAAGTCGGTCTTCGGGCGTGTCACGTACAACTACAAGGAGCGTTACATGCTCACCGCCACCGTCCGCGGTGATGGTTCTTCGCTCTTCGCGAAAGGGCAACGTTGGGGCGTGTTCCCATCAGCTGCTGCTGCATGGAGCATCAGCAAAGAGCCGTGGTTCAAACCGGCACAGAAAACGATGAATGGCCTCAAATTGCGTGCGGGCTATGGTATAGTGGGTAACGCCAACTTGGCAGACAACACCTATCTGCCCACGTACACCAACCTTGAGTCGAACTTCGGCGTCAGCTACAAGACATACAACATGCCCAACTACGAGGGACTGACTTGGGAGAAAACCGACTCATGGAACGTGGGCGTGGATATGCAGTTCCTCAAGAGCCGTATAGAGATTATCCTCGACGTGTACGACAAGAACACGCGTGACCTCTTGCTTCAGACGGCCTTGCCGGCATACACAGGCACATCGCTCACCGGCGCAACCTCTCCGATGTGGGCGAACGTGGGCAGTATGAACAACCGCGGTATAGAGCTCACTTTCAATGCGCACGTGCTCAGTCAGACTCCCGTCAAATGGAAAACATCGCTCATGACTACTGCCACACGCAACCGCATCACGGCCTTGAACACCGATGCCGGATTCATCGACAAGACCCTCGATTTCGATGGCACGGGCGAGACCGTTACTCGCACGGCTGTGGGGCACGGAGTGAGTGAGTTCTACGGTTACGAGGTGGCCGGACGAATCAACTCGGCCGAAGATTTCTTGCGCGACAATGGCGATGGAACCTCTACCGTCATCGCTGCCACGCCTAACTATGCCGTCGGGTCGGTGGTGAGCAACACGGCTGCACTGAAGACATCCGTAGGCGACCTGCTCTTCAAGGATAACAATGGTGACGGCATCATCGATGAAGCAGACCGTACGTTCATCGGTTCACCACTGCCGAAAGTGACGCTCGGTTGGAACAACACGTTCACCTATAAGGGCGTGTCGCTCTCTATCTTCCTCTACTCGGCCATCGGCGGAAAAGTATTCAATTTCACGCGCCGAATGATGGATGAACCGTCTCCGCTCAACAGTACGATGACGAACAAATTCAAACGAGTGGGCAACTATGCACATGTCGGGTACCTTGATGGTGACGCTACTAACACCAACATCTGGAACCTCTACGTACTGGATGGGGCTGACCCTACAGAAACGCGCATTGATGCCAATAAGGGCAACCAAAACTACCGCGTTTCTGACCGATATGTGGAAGATGGTACTTATCTGCGCATTAAAAACATCGCTTTGGCATGGAATTTGCCGAAGAATTGGATAAAGAAAGCGAAGATGCAACAACTCAAGCTGTCGCTCAATGTGCAGAACGCTTGGACGTTCACTCGCTACACGGGCTATGACCCCGAAATAGGCGCGCAGAACGGACAATACTCGTTCTCCGGACAGGGTATGCTGCTGTATGGCATCGACACCGGCAAGGTGCCGACACCGCGCACGTACATGTTCACTGTGGAGGCTACTTTCTAATGGAAAACGAAAAGGACAACTAAAAAATGAAAGTTATGAAAAAAGTATATTTTGTAGCTCTGTTGGTTGGAATGCTCTTTTCCGCCTGCACACTCGATACCGACAACGAAAAAATGACGCCTGCACACGAAACGTTGCAGTCGTATTCAGACCTACAAGCGACAGCGGCAAACCTCTATCTGGAGCCGTGGTATGAGTTCCATAAGCGCATGCTCCATCTGGGTGATGCACGGGCAAACAATATCGTGCAGAACAACACCGATTACAGCGAATGGAACGCACAAGGTACGTTCAACGAGGCGATGAGTGTACAAACCGTTCAGCGTCCGTGGGCTTCACTCTACAACGTGATTGCACAAGCTGACTATATCGTGAACGATTATGCGCCGTACTGCGTTGAGAACAGTGTCTGCACACAAGAGCAGGCCGATGCCGTAATGGGCGAGGCGCGTCTGATTCGCTCGCTCGCATACTATTTCCTTGCTATCTATTGGCACAACGTGCCCATCGTGGATAATCCGACGACCATCAGTGCCCAAGCGCGCACTAACCCGTTCGAAGATGTGCTCCTGTATGCCATCTACGACTGCGAGTTCGCTGCTGCCAATCTGAGCGACAAGCCTTATGAGACGGGTCGTGTGTCACGTGTGACAGCCTTGACGCTGCTCTCACGTCTGTACCTCACAATGGGAGCATACGCTAATGGTGGACATACCGTCCGTGCCGGCAGTGCACGCGATTGGTGGACCAAAGCCGACTCGGTGGCAACTCTCGCCATTACTGAGGCATCGGGAGCAGGATACGGACTCATGGACGACTACGAGGAGATGTTCCGCGTGCAGAACAACAACTGCAAAGAGGTGCTCTTCGCCATCCAGTTCGTTGCACACAACCAGACACGCGGTTTGGCCAACGACCTCGGGCAGACGCTCTGTTACCGTTATTGCCTCGACAACCGCTACGGAAAGGCATGGAGCACTTTGGCCGGGTACGATTTTGTGAACGTGTCATCTCTGCGCGGTGGTATGAGTCGTACTCGTGGCAATCTCTTCTTGCCCGGTACCGACTACACCTATCTCTACCACGAGATGGATAATGGTGCTGACAAGATCGACTGCACCGATGAAGATGAGCATAACCATGAAAAGGGTAAGACGTGGACGGTCGAACGTAAGTTGAGCATGGTGCCTATCAAGAAACAGGTAGTGGGCGGTCCTATCGCCACGGGCGGGGTGGCCACCAACGGCAACAGCGGGTTCTGTACGCCGATGATACGCCTCGCAGAGGCCTATCTCAACCAGTCAGAAGCACGGTTGATGCTTGACGGTGGTGAGAGCACTAAAGCTGAGGTGCTCAGCGGCATCAACACCATTCGCCGCCGTGCTTTCAAGATGGAGATAGAGCGCGGCGAGTACGGTGCCGGTTTGGCACATGACGATTATGCCACCATCAACCTCGACACACTGCTACAAGAACGCCGTCTGGAGTTCTTCTGCGAGGGCACCTCTTGGGGTGACATCGTTCGGATGTCGTTCTACAGCGATGAGCAACTCCAGAAGATGCTCGACTACAACAACAACCTCCTCAAGGACCGCTCTGCCGATCCGATGGTAGGCTGCTATAGGCAGTACAAGTACCAGTACCATCGCCCCGACGATGCGGACATCCCTTACCAACCCGGCACGGTCACTCTGGCCACCACGGGCACGCTATGTTACCGCTCCTCGCGAGAATGTACCCAAACGAACCTCTGGGGTATGATGTACCCCCCATCCGAGGTTTCGCTCGACCCCAACTTGAATTTAGAACCCGTTCCGTACGATTTTAAGTAACAACCAACCAATATGAAGACTTTTCGTAGATATATAGCCGCTTTGTTATCTTGCGGCATGATAGTAGCCGGTCTTGTTGGGTGCAGTGAGCGTCTTCACGCACCGGAGTTGCCGGCAGTGGAGAGTGACCCCATCCCGGCAGCTATAACCATCGATGCCGACGAGGTAGCAGGTGTGTGGACTGCCGTACAAGGCAACGACACCTACCAACTGGAACTGACAGCTCCTGCTGACGGTGAAGCTGTGTTGAATCATTTCTTCGTGAGTGCAGTCAGCCAGATGCCTGACTCGGTAACCAACCTCTCGTATAGCTACACTCTCACCGACGGCGTGTTTGTGTTCACCCCGTCCACCGCTGCTGCACGGCAAGGTGCGTCCCCCATCCGCGGGATTTATCTTGGGAATCGGCAGATAGCTCTCTTTGTGGAGCATGCCGAATACACCAATCAGATATGCACCCTCACGTACGCTCATGGACCTGTGCCCGTGATAACCAATGTGAGTAAGACCAGGCCGTTGGCAGGCGAGACGGTACGTATCAGCGGACGTAACCTACAGTCTGTTGATCATGTCTATCTGCCTGTTGCCGACGGATGGAAAGAGGTGCCGCAACCCGAGATAGGCTCTCAACTCATATCGTTCGTTGTGCCTGCAGGCGAGTACATTCAGGGTAGTGTCCGCTGTCAGGCCTCTACAGAGAAAGTGAGTGTCTATTCGCCGGCGTACATGTTCGCCACGAGCGGCGTGATGATGCACAGCTTCAACGAGTGGGGCACCTCCAAGTCCGACCACTATGCCGGCACGGAGTTCGAGTTCACTATCAACGACTTAGGGCAGTTGCGCAGCAACGTGCAGTACTGCTCTGCGGCAAACTTGCCGGCAGGGCATAGTCTGTCAGGTAGCAGCGTGCAGTCACCCGACTCGATGCTGTCGTTCTTCGGTGCCGCACCCATCGACTGGCCGGTGGCTTCCGGTTCGGACGACAAGAAAGGGTATGTGCGGTTCTCCACCGGTGATCGACTGGCAGCTGCTCTCACTCGATATGAGCAGATGAACAACGCACCCGTCATCGCTGCCACAGTATGTGATAACCTCGCTATACAAATGGACCTTTACGCCGTGACGGACGGCAAGGCAGAATGGAGTACAGGGTACATCAGTTACCGCCTCAACAAAGACCGCAATGGTACCGGTGACGGCTCCGTGGCCAACGTGGCCGGATGGGAACAGGGTCAACCCATGAGTTTTGCCGATGGCTGGCAGACGTACACCATACCCCTCTCAGCGTTCTCCATGACCAAGTCGCAGACACTACGCCAACTCATCAACACACTCATCGACGGCAATCTGCAGACGATTCTCACCGTCATGAACTTCACCCTCGATGCTGACCATCCCGCACAAGCTGTCAACGCTTTCCAGATGTCGGTGGCCAATATACGTCTTGTACCTATTAACACCCCTGCAAATACTGCCGAATGAGACGCTTTTGTTTGATACTGACGCTCTGTCTGCCCGTCTGCATGATGGCGCAGCAAGAGACACTCCGCGAGACTGTGGGCAACTATTTTCACATCGGATGCGCGGTCAACAGCTCCATCGTACAAGCCACCGACTCCAAAGCAAACGAGCTCGTTCGCACACAGTTCAACTCCATCGTGGCCGAGAACTGTATGAAGGCAGAGCATCTCTCTCCGCGCGAGGGCGAATGGAACTGGGCTGAGGCCGATGCGTTCGTCGCTTTCGGTGAGGCCAACCACATGCAGATAATAGGTCACTGCCTCGTCTGGCACTCGCAAACAGCAGAGTGGATGTTCCGCGATAAAAACGGCAAAGAGGTCTCGCGTGAGGTGCTCATTCAACGCATGCGTTGGTACATCCGCACGGTGGTGGGACGTTATAAAGGGCATATCGCAGGATGGGATGTGTGCAACGAGAGTTTCGAGGACGATGGTACGCGTCGGCAGAGCCCGTGGCAACGCATCATCGGTGACGACTACATCGAACTGGCGTATCGTTTTGCGCACGAGGCCGACCCCGATGCCGAACTCTACTACAACGACTACTCGATGTCCGTTCCTGCTAAATACAACGCCGTCTGCGAGATGGTCAAGTCGCTCAAAGCGAAAGGTTTACGTATTGATGCTGTGGGTATGCAGAGCCACAACGGACTCACTTGGCCCAAACTGGTGGAGTACGACCGTGCCATCGACGCCATTGCCGCTACCGGCGTTAAGGTCATCATCTCCGAACTCGACATGAACGTACTGCCTAACCCCGACTCGTTCTCAGGAGCCGAGGTGAGCCAACAGTTCGAGTACTCAGCGAAAATGGACCCGTACGCCAACGGCATCGACAAACGGACACAAGACCTCTTCGGTGAGCGCTGGCAAGCGTTCTTCTACCTCTATCGACACCACTGCCATCAGATAGCACGTGTCACGTTCTGGGCTGTGGGCGATGCCGACTCGTGGCTCAACGATTGGCCTATTCCGGGCCGACATGCCCATGCTACACTCTTCGATAGGGACTACAATCCCAAACCCTTCCTGAAAGAGATAATCAAAATGTATAAATGACTCAACCAATGGCAAACGACCAAACAACAAATAAAAAGTGGCTTACCCGTATCGGGTTCGGTTCCGGTGATTTAGCGCAGAACCTCATCTATCAGACGATATGTATCTATCTGCTGATTTTCTACACCAACGTCTATGGTCTCAATCCCTCCGACGCGGCGTTTATGTTCCTCATCGTGCGCATTGTGGACGTGCTGTGGGACCCTCTCGTCGGCACGTTTATCGATAAACACTCGCCTCGCTGGGGCAAGTACCGCTCGTACCTCGTCTTGGCGGGCATACCGCTCACGGGATTTGCTATCATGTGCTTCTGGAGCGGTTTTTCTCCCTCGCTCGCCTATGCCTATATCACGTATGTCGGCATGTCCATGCTCTACACCCTCATCAATGTGCCTTACGGCGCACTCAATGCGTCTCTCACACGCGACACCAATGAGATAACGGTTCTCACGTCCGTGCGTATGTTCATGGCGAACATTGGTGGTCTGTGTGTAGCTGCCGGCATCCCCGCAATAGTGGCCAGGCTCTCTCCCAATGGACAGATTCACTCGCCCGAGTCGGCAAACGCGTGGTTCTACACCATGGCTATCTATGCCGGTATAGGACTGGCACTGCTCATCTTCTGTTTCTTCACCTGTAAGGAAAGGGTGGTGATGAAGGACGAGGACACCAAGAACGTCAAAGTGTCTGACCTCTTCCTTGAGTTCAAGCGCAACAAACCCTTGCGGATATTGGCGTTTTTCTTTATCACGGCGTTCTCAATGATGGCAGTGGGCAACTCCGCCGGCTCGTACTATATGATTTATAACGTGCACGGCACGAGTACGGACATGTCGCTTTTTATGGCGTTGGGCTCTGTGCCGGCGTTCATCTTCATGCCACTGGTGCCGGCTATTAAGAAACGGTTAGGCAAGAAACGGATGTTCTATACCTTCCTCTCCGTGGCCATTTTCGGCATGGCACTGCTGTACTTGGTGTCCATGGTGCCCGCGCTTCGGTCGCAGTTGTGGATTGTTTATATCGCGCAGTTTATCAAATCCACAGGTGTCATCGTTTCCACGGGTTATATGTGGGCACTGGTGCCTGAGGTCATATCGTATGGTGAGTACACCTCCGGCAAGCGTATCGCCGGTATCGTCAATGCCCTTACGGGTATTTTCTACAAGGCCGGTATGGCTTTGGGTGGTGTAGTGCCCGGACTCGTTCTGGCATGGACGGGATTTGACCAGAGTAACACAGTCACCCAGTCGCCTTTAGCGGAACAGGGTATCCTGTGGCTGATTTGCGTTATCCCGGCGTTGCTGTTGTTGCTCGCTATGTGGATTATCTCCAAGTACGAACTGACCGATGAGCGCATGGACGAAATCAATGCCGCCATCGCAGCAAGAGAATAATAAATCGTAAATTGTTAAATCGTAAATTGTAAAATAGCCCGAAAGGGCGGTAAATAGAAATATGGAATCTCGTTATATTTTCCCCGGCGACTACATGGCTGACCCGTCTGCACATGTGTTTGAGGGCAAGTTGTTTATCTACCCGTCGCACGACATCAACGGACTGACCACCGAGAACGACAATGGTGACCATTTCATGATGCGCGATTACCATGCGTTGCGCCTCGATGATGTGGAGAACGGACAGGCTGTTGATTTAGGCAAAATACTTGACCTCAGCGACATCCCATGGGCCGGCAAACAACTATGGGACAACGATGTCATGGAGAAGAATGGCCTCGAACAGGGCAAGATCGAGGAATACGATTGGGTCGAGGAACTCAAGAAAGCCCCCGCCGATAACGACGAGGACTAATCCCCGAAGCAAAGAAGACGGCCGTCAATTAGGTGGCCGTCTTTTTCACTCCCTTTCGGAGAGGGTTTTCAGGTATATCGAGTGGACTTCCTCGGCTAGCGAGGTGACGTCCTTGTCATCGGTATCCAAGATGAAGTCGACGAGGGGCCTGAGT
>CALAUY010000153.1 GCA_937892015.1 uncultured Bacteroidales bacterium
GTATGCGGAACCGCTTGTACGGTGGTGTGAGAGGACAAGTGAACACGAAAAGAGGCGAACACCTCTGATTAGTGTTCACCTCCTACTCGATTTTATATGTTTTTTTAGTACAGTGTTGCCACTGCTATTTGTATAGTGCTACCACTGCTGTTAGTACGGTGCTACCACTGCTGTTAGTATAGTGTTGCTACTGCTTGTTTGATGCGGCGGAAAGCTTCTGTGAGCAGTTCGTCGGAAGTGGCATACGAGAAGCGGATGCATTCGGGTGCCATGAACGCAGAGCCGGCAACAGCAGCAACGTGTGCTTCGTTCAAGAAAAACATCGCCAGGTCGTCGCTTGACGCGATAATCTGTTCGCCATCGGCGTTATGGAAATGTTTGCCGAAGAGACTATCCACTTTCGGGAAGAGGTAGAAAGCACCGTCGGGCACGTTGACTTCGAATCCCGGTATCTCTTTGGCGAGTTGTACGACGAGGTCTCGTCTGCGTCGGAAAGCATCGCACATGTTGGCCACGCATTGCTGGTCGCCATTGTAGGCAGCCTCAGCGGCTTTCATGGCGATGGAGCAACTGCAGCTGGTGTACTGACTCTGCAGTTTTTGACAAGCCTTAACAACCCAAGTCTCGGCTGCCATCCATCCGATGCGCCATCCGGTCATCGCGTACGCTTTGCTGACACCATTGATGAGGATGACGCGCTCTTTGAGTGCCGGGAACTGTGCCAGCGAATGGTGCGAGCCCGTGTAGTTGATGTGCTCATAGATTTCGTCACTGATAATGAGAACGTTAGGGTGTTTCATCAGCACTTCGGCAAAGCCTGCCAGTTCTTCGCGAGAATAGACGCTTCCCGATGGGTTGCCGGGCGAGCAGAGGATGAGGGCACGTGTGCGTGACGTGATGGCCGACTCGAGTTGTGCGGGTGTCATCTTGAAATCCGTTGCGATGGAGCATGGTACGAAAACGGACTTGGCCTCTGCCAGTTTGACCATTTCGGCATAACTGACCCAGCATGGCGTTGGCAGGATGCACTCGTCACCCGGGTTGAGGACTGCCAGCACGGCGTTGCAGATAGCTTGCTTGCCGCCGGTGGAGACGATAATCTGTTCGGGCGAATAGGTCAGTCCGTTCTCTGTCAGCAGTTTGTCACAGATAGCTTGCCGCAGAGAGGGATAGCCGGGTACGGGAGCGTAGAAAGTGATGTTGTCGTCGATTGCTTGTTTCGCTGCTGCTTTGATGTGTTCGGGCGTGTGAAAATCGGGCTCTCCGAGCGAAAGGGAGATGACGTCAATGCCGGCTGCTTTCATCTCGGCAGCACGAGCAGCCATGGCCAATGTGGGCGAGGCAGAGAGGCTTTGGATGCGTTTAGAAACCATATCTTTTGTTCAATTAAGAATTTGTAAATTTGTAAATTTGTTAATGTCTTTCCTCGCAAACTAGGACGATCGTTTTGTGTGGTAAATGAGTAAATTATTCATGTGGTAGATTTATTTATTCGTTGATGGTTTGGATGGGTGTTCCTTTCCATCTGTCGAACCCTCGCCCATAGACAACGGTTGCGTCCGTTTCGGTGACCATGGCGTTGGGGTCGATGGCAAAGACGAGTCGGTAGAGTTGTTGCCTCTCATCGACCCGTGCGAGTACGTAGATGGCGTGTACCTCTTGCTTGCTGTACCACCCTTCTCCGTAAAGGAGCGTTACGCCGCGGTTGACTTGCTTGTTTATTGCTTCGGCAATCTGTTCATAATGTGGTGAGACAATCATGAAACGCACTGCGTGACGACGTCGTCGGATGAGCCAGTCGAGAGAGAAGGTGTAGCAGCATGCCATACTCAGACCGCATATGATGCGATGGATACGGTAGTCGGTGACTGACTCCACGATGCCCTGCATCGCTTCAGGAACGGGTAAGAACCAACTGCAGAGGATGATGATGATGTCGCAAATGACCATGGATGTGCCGAGTGACACATCGCGGTACTTATTGATTATCATGGCGATAATGTCTGTACCTCCGGACGAGCCGTTCTCAAGCATCACGATGCCGAGACAGATTCCGAAGAAGAGTCCTCCCACGATACATCCCAGCAATGGGTCTTCGATGATAGCTGTTTGTCGAATAGGTATGATGCGATACCAGAACGATAGGGTGACTGCTCCGAAGAGGGTACGGACGCAGAAGCGCCAACCGACCGTGATAGAGGCGATGATGAGTAGGAGGATGTTGATAATCAGCGTACTGAGCCAGATAGGTATAGCACCGCCGTATTCGGGGAAAAGAGTAGGGAAGAGTCCGTCAGTGGCGTAATAGAGGATAGAGCAGAATCCGGTTAGTCCGCCACCGACCACGTTGTGCGGCACAAAAATCCAGTTGACGCACATGGCGAACGGGCAGAGGGCGAGAAAGATGATGAGGTACTCACGTGCGATGACGGATGGTTGTTGCCGCATGATGTCGCGGCGTTCGTTGTTGTCCTTGTGTTCATTGGTGAGCGAGGCGACATCCGAAGAAAGCGATGAAGCAGCGGCATCCGAATGAGGGGACGAGGCATCCGAAGAAAGCATCGTTGAGCCGGAGATGTGCGTGTTGTGTTTGTTGGTCATATCGACGATAGCAATAAAGAACCCCTGTTTGTGCTTGCGCGAGAAAACTCCTAAAGGAAGGATTTGGGACTTTACCAAACTTTGTAATCTATCTGCCTCATCGCTACCGTTGCCGGGTCACCGCGTAGAGTAATAGCACGCCATTGTGAGGCAAGAGGTCTCGTTAAATTAATTTTGTTGAGTTTTCCGGTCTCTGACAAACAGGGATTCGACTGCAAAGTTAGTAATAATTTTTGACATATGCAAATATTTTAGCAAAAAAAGGCCTATATTTCTTCATTTTTTGTCGGATTTTGTTATTTTTGTCGAATGAATAGGTTGATAGGTGTACCGCAGAAGTCCCAGTTGGCTCGCAATTTGTTCTCCAAAAATCGTCGATACGGTTCTTTGACGTACTGTGGTAAGTTGGCGAAAAAGACGAACGTTGGCACTTGCGTGTCGGGCAGTTGGGTGCAGTATTTGATTTTGATGTACTTGCCTTTCGTTGCGGGTGGCGGATAGTTTTCGATGAGAGGCAGAAAGAACTCGTTGAGTTTGGCTGTTGGCACTTTGCGTTGCTTGTTGTCATAGACATGCAGAGCCGTTTCCATCACCTTGAAGATGCGCTGTTTGGTGACGGCGGAAGTGAAGATGATGGGGAAGTCGGTGAATGGTGCCAGTCGTTCGCGGATAGAAGCTTCGAAGAGCTTGATGTCGGTGTTTGTTTTGCTTTCGACGAGATCCCATTTGTTGACGCAGACGACGAGTCCCTTCTTGTTTTTCTGGATGATGGAGAAGATGGAGAGGTCTTGTGCAGAGATGCCGACGAAGAAACCTCTCTCATCGAAGCATCGTGTGGCGTCAATCATCAGGAGGCAGACGTCGGCGTTCTCGATAGCGCGAATACTTCGCACAACGGAGTAGTACTCAAGGTCTTCTGTCACTTTGGCTTTCTTCCGAATGCCGGCTGTATCGACGAGGTAGAAGTCTTTGCCGAACTTGTTGTATCGAGTGTAGATAGAGTCTCGCGTCGTGCCGGCGATGTCGGTGACGACCGTCCTTTCTTCGCCGATGAGGGCGTTGAGCAGGCTGGATTTGCCGGCATTAGGTCGTCCGACGATGGCTATTCGGGGCAAGTCTTCGACGTCTTGTTCGTCTTTGCGTTCGGGAAATAGCTTCAGTATTTCGTCGAGCAGTTCGCCGGTACCGAGTCCGTTGATGGCGGAGAGGATGAACGGTTCTCCCAGTCCGAGTCCGTAGAACTCAGCGGCGGCGTATTGGTCGGCGAACGTATCGACTTTGTTGACGGCCAGAACGACGGGTTTGCCGGCTTGGCGCAAGAGATGTGCCACCTCACTATCGAACTGCGTAACTCCTTGATTGACATCGACAACGAGTAGCACCACGTCTGCTTCGCGAATAGCGATGTTGACTTGTCGATTGATTTCTCCCTCGAAAATATCATCGGAGTTGACCACCCAACCTCCGGTATCGATGACGGAGAACTCCTTGCCGTTCCACTCGGAGCGTCCATATTGTCGGTCACGTGTAGTGCCTGCCTCGGAACTGACGATGGCGCGGCGTGTTTTGGTTAGACGGTTGAAGAGTGTCGATTTGCCCACATTGGGGCGACCTACTATTGCTAAAATGTTTGCCATGAGTTTGTCTTTTTATCTTATGGTTATCTTATGGTTATCTTATGGTTATCTTATGGTTATCTTATGGTTATAGTTTCATGCGGGTTTACCACCAGTTGACGGTGGGGTTAGTGGACTCGGCACTCGTCTTGTCGTACTTGAGGTCGGCGAGCATGGAGGCATTAACACCTATATGGAACGTGTAACTCTTGTAAACGCCGAACGGCACGATGCTGGCGGTCATTGTCCAGCAGTGGAGGTCACGTGTGATGTTGATGGTGGCAGAAGAGAATTTCTTTGCCGTGAAGTCGAACGAGGTGGAGGTGCTGGCTTTCCATCCTTTCCCGAGTCCGATGCTGGCGGAGAAAGAGAGGTTGTGGGTGAACTTCATCTTGTAGTTCATGCGTTCGTAGTCAAAGACATTAGACTCGCCGTATCGGATGCTGTAGTTGATGGTCAGACTCCATGGTATTTCGGCGAAGATGTACCCCTCGTCGTCAGAATCCTGCTTGGCATGCTGTTTGGCAGTGTTCTCCTTGCGTTTGGCAGCTCGGTCTTCCTCGGACCAGAACTCGCCCGTATCAGGATTGGTGGCGTAGGGGTCGTCGGGGTCGAAATCGGGCAATCCTGACTCTTTCTGCTTCTGTTTGCCATCACCATTGAACCATTTCTTCACCACTTCGTTGTTGAACGTGTATGAGAACGAGGTGCTCGTACCCTTGAAATGCAGGAACTTACCCTCTTGCCAGCATCGGCGGTTGGTTCGAACGGGCGTTCCGGAGGCGCTGAGTCCATAGAGATAGGGGTCGAACTGTCCGGATAGGTTGATGGTGTAGTTGAGCGGTTTGGGCAGTTTGATGCGGAGATTGACGGAGAAATTGCTCCAGTTCATTGAGTCGGCCATAAAGTTGTAACCTCCTGAAATAGAGAGGTTATCGATGAGCGAAATGACTATGTAGGGCGACTTGCCGGTGGTATCTTTGTCGTTACGCACTTTCACCTCGAGATTGTTGCCGAGCGAGAAGGAGAGTGACCCGACGTTGCCTTTACTTGGCGTGCCATACATCTGCCCTTGGAAGCGGTTGTACTGGACCGTTTCGTATGATGTGATGACTCCGTCGCTGTTCTTTATCGGTTTTTCGTACGTGCCATAGTAGTTGTGGTTGATTTTGGCTCTAATAGGCTCACAATCAGGCGTGTAGTTAAGTGATATAGAGGGTGTAAAGACGTGCCGGAAGCGGTCGATTTTGCCGTTGGGGAACAGCTTGCGTGACGGGATAAAGAAGCCGTAGAGTTTAGTCTGCATCGAGAGTGAAGTGGTAAGGTCCCAGACGCGGTAGAAGCCGTAGGTGGTGTCCATCATCACTGCGTTCTCGGCCTCGTCCCAACTGCGGTCGATTCGCTGGAAATACCAGCGCTCTTTGTAGCTGACGCTGGGGGTGAGGGTGAGGTACTTGAAGAGGGTGAACGATGCACTGACGGGGATAGAATGCTGCATGCCGGTTTTCCAATCGCGCAGAAAATCGCTGTGCAGCAACTCTTTCTCTTTCATCTCGGTGGAGATGCGGGTGTTCATGTTGTATGAGAGCTTGATTTTCTCGTACCATTTCTCCTTTCCGCCCCCTGCTTTCTTGCGTTTGAAGGGATAGACGGAGGACATCGAGACGCTCAAGTCGGGCAGAGTGAGCGCAATCGTCGAGTCTTTGGTTCGCTGACTGAGTGTACCCGACATCGTCATCGACCACGGGGAGTCAGGGAATCGCTGGGTGTAGCTGATAGTGCTCGATTTGGTGTTTTCGGACGACAGTTGCGAGTTGTAGTAGGAGTTGATGTTCGAGCGGTTGTATCCGGACGTGGAGAAATTCACTGAGGCGGAGAAAGTGGAGTAGGGATTGGCTTTGGAGTCTTGTGTATGCGTCCAGCGGAGACTGAAGTTGGTCGATTTGGTGTAGTCGGGCATATCTTTCTCGCCGGTGATATCGACGCGGTAGTTGGCTGCCACGTTGCCGGAGAAATGGTAGCGCCATTTATACTTGCTCTTAGCGTAAATCGCCCATGTGCCTCGGGTGTAGATGTCGCCTGTCACTTCAAGGTCGGCATAGTCGCTGAGCGCGAAATAGTAGCCGAGTCCGGTGAGGTAGAGTCCGCGTTGGGAGTTGTCGCCGAACTGTGGCATGATGAGTCCGCTTGAGTAGGTGCTGGTGAAGGGGAAGAAGCCGAACGGAATGGCGAGCGGCAGTGGCACATCGCCCACGACGAGGTAGGCCGGTCCGGTGGCCACGTAATCGCCGGGTTTCACTTTGGCTTTAGTCAGTCGTAAGTAGAAATGCGGGTGATCGTGGTCGTCGCACGTAGTGTACTTGCCACCGCCCATCATGAGTTCGTCGTTGTCCATTTTCTTCGTACGGTCGGCGATGATGTAACCCTCGCCCTGTTCTGTCACCACGTGGCGGATATAGGCTTTCTTGGTCTTCATGTTGTAGGTCATGGTTCGCGACTCGTAACTTTTCTCGCCGTCCTTGAAGACGGGCAGTCCTTTGGTCTCGTCCTCGATAGAGTCGTACACGCCTGCGGCGTAGATGGTGGACGAGTCCATTTTCGCGCGGATGAAATCGGCCGTGAGGTCCATCGTCTTGTACTTGACGTTGCCTTGTCCGTGCAGGAAAGCGGTGCCATTGCCGAGTAGGACGATGGAGTCGTTGGCCTTGTACTCTATGGGCGCATCGATGGCTTGTGTGGGCAAGTTGTCGTCGTCATCATCGTCATCGTACGCGAACACGCTCATACTCAGCAACAGACACACACACAACATGGGGATGCCGAGGCACCCTTGAACACGGGACAACCATGTGCGCCAAGCTGACAGTTGTCCTTCTGTATGTTGCTTTTTACGTCTCTGCATCGTCGTCAGAGTAGCACTACGTTTGCTTACCGACAAATACCGTGCCGAAAGCGAGTGCAAAGTTACTGCTTTTTTCTGATATATGCAAGGATTTGGGATAAAAAAAGTGAAAAAAGGGCAATTTTGGGGGAAATTAGGGGTGTTGGTGGGTGGTTTTTCGAACACGAATCGCACGAATCGACCGAATGGCACGAATGACACGAGATGGTGAGATATAGAGATAACGAGATGGTGGATAGGATTGCGCCTGATGGCGCACAGCCCTATGGGTTCAGCGCAGAGAGTTTCTAAAAACCACGTTAGCACTAAAACGGTTTTTAGAAATCTCTCTGCGCGGCATCGACTCTGTCGATAGGGGCTGTTTCCCGCTGCGCG
>CALAUY010000154.1 GCA_937892015.1 uncultured Bacteroidales bacterium
AGAACATAGAGCAAAGAACACCAAAAATGCACAATTTCGCACTTTTGAGTTAGTTTTTGTGTTTTTTTCTTGCATATGTGGATTTTTTTTTGTAACTTTGCACCCGAAATGGAAGAAAAGGAAGGGATGAAGGGATGAAGGGATGCAGGGATGAGGAATGAAGGGATGAAGGGATGAAGGAATGCAGGAATGCAGGAATGCAGGAATGAAGGGAAGAAGGGAAGAAGGAATGCAGGAAGAAAAGGAAGAGGGGTAATGATGATGGTTATGAAGATTATGTATAGGAAAAAAATATCGTTAGGAACGGTGGCTGCATTGCGGCTGCCGAAGATGGTGTTTCCGAGGATGCGGCTGTCGAAGATGGTGCTGCAAAAGATGATGGTGCCAAAGATGATGGCGGCAGTGATGGGCATAGTGGGGATGTTGATGATGGTGATGATGAGCAGTTGCGATAGTAATAGCCCGACGGACGCGACGGCCACTATCCGTTTTTCGGTCGATACCCTCATGTTCGACACCGTCTTTACCTCGCAAGGTAGTGCGACAAAAATTGTCATGCTGCACAACGACACCAAGTCACCGTTGATTATCGACAAAGTGACGCAACAAGACGGTTCGTCTTTCCTCGTTAACTTAGACGGCGAGGACTCGTTAGCTTACTTGCGAAACATACGCCTGCCGGCAGGTGACTCGTTGTACTTGTTTGTTCGGGCAATCATTGACCCGCAGAACAGTCAGTCGCCGGTGCTGGTGACCGACCGGTTGACGTTCTACTTGAGTAACGGCAATACAAGCGTCCTCTGCCTTGAAGCCTATGGACAAGATGTGACACTTATTGACTCGATGGTGCTGTACGATGACTATACTTTTGTGGCGGCAAAACCATATTTAGTACGCTATTATATTGCATCTGCACCCGAAGCGAAAGTGACGATAGAGCCCGGTGCGGCGTTCTATATGCATAAGGGTGCGAGTGCTGTTTTTTACGGGCCTCTTGAGGCGAAAGGTACGCCTGCCGAGCCGATTGTATTCTGCGGAGATAGACTCGACGACTACATCTCCGGCATCCCGTACGCGTATATGCCCGGGCAATGGGAAGGCGTTTATCTATATGATAATGAGGGTGTTGCGCCGGAGTGGCATCTTGCGAACGTGCGGATAGTCTCGGCCGTGAACGGGCTGTTTTGTTACGGCAAGTCATATACGCAACGCCCAACGCTGACGTTGCACAACGCGCGGATACATAATAACGACCAGTACGGGTTGATTTTGCTGAACACGGATGCGGCGGTGGGCAACTGTGAGATAAGCAACTGTGCATCGTACTGCATCTATATGGATGGCGGTGAGGCCACGTTCGTCCATAACACCATCGCTGCTTATTACCGCCATACGGCCTACAACTCGAACGTGGGGCTGTATGATACGCCGCGCGAAGATGTGGCGGCTGTTTATCTGAACAATATATCGAAAGCAAAGACCACCAAAGCATCGTTCTACAATAATATCATCACCGGCGTGCGGGCTAATCAACTGATGATTGCGTCACCTTTCCCGGACTTATATACGGGCGAGTTCAAGGGCAATTATCTGAAGACGGACACGCTACGCCTGCCCAATGCATCGGACAACGCGTATGCAAAGGACAGCGACACGGTGTTCGTCAACGACTATTATTCCGACTACCGTTATTTCGATTTTCGGCTCGACAGTCTGTCGCCCGCGCGCGGTATAGCTGACAGCGTGGCGGCACTCGCTTTTCCAACGGACATGACGGGTCTTCCCCGAACGACTTTGGATGCCGGATGTTATGTATATACCGAGATGGAGGAGTAGCTATGTTTGCGTTTATTGCGAAGAAATACGGGTTTAGTGAGCAACAAGTGGCAGCTGTGGTGTCGTTGCTACAAGAAGGTGCTACGATTCCTTTCATTGCTCGGTATCGCAAAGAGCGGACGGGCTCATTGGATGAGACGCAACTGGCTGATATACAGACGGAATATCAGCGATTGCAGGAGTTGGAAGAGCGCAAGAAAACCATCCTAAAGACGATAGGTGAGCAGGGCGCACTGACGCCGGAACTGAGAGCGCGCATCGAGGCGTGCTTGGATGCCACGACGCTTGAGGACCTGTATCTGCCGTATAAGCCGCATCGCAAGACGCGTGCGGATGTGGCGCGGGAGAAAGGGTATGAGCCGCTGGCCAAGCAGTTGATGGCGCAATCACCGAGTTTTCGTCTGCCGAAAGACGAGGAGGCACTGCAAGGTGCACGAGATATTATCGCGGAGTGGGTGAACCTCTCGGAGAAAGCGCGTGCGGCCGTCAGGCGCGAGTTCGACTATTCGGCCGTCATCACGAGCCGCGTGGTGGCGAAGAAGATGGCAGAGCCCGATGCGCAGACTTACCTCGACTATTTCGATTGCAGCGAACGGCTCACACGCATCGCTTCGCATCGGTTGTTGGCGATGCGGCGAGGCGAGAACGAGGGGTTCTTGCACGTGGATATCTCGCCCGACAAAGAGAAGGCGCTCGACAAACTGTTCCGCCTGTTTGTCAAGGACCATGGCGCGGCTTCCGAGCAGGTGGCACTGGCGGTGGAAGATAGTTATAAACGGCTGCTCAAACCGGCCATCGAAACGGAGTATGCGGCTGCCTCGAAGCAGAAAGCCGATATGGAGGCCATCCGTATTTTTGCGGCGAATGCTCGTCAACTGCTTATGGCCGCACCGCTTGGTCAGAAACGTATCTTGGCCATCGATCCCGGGTTTCGTACCGGCTGCAAAGTGGTGGTACTATCAGCTCAAGGCGACCTACTGACGCACGACGTGATTTACCCCACGCCGCCTCGTTCTGACCGAGCGGGTGCGACACGAATTGTTATGAGTCTGATAAAGCAATACGCGGTGGAAGCTGTCGCGATTGGCAACGGAACGGCCTCGCGTGAGACGGAGTCTTTCGTGCGCGAGATGCTCGACAACACCGGCACC
>CALAUY010000155.1 GCA_937892015.1 uncultured Bacteroidales bacterium
AAGCCGTGTCGGCGTAGAGCATCACGAGCGTGTCGGCCTCGGCGAACATCCAGTTGTACACCTCCTGTTGCGAGTCGTACTTAGGCGATGTGGCGAGGTAAGCTTGGCTACGAGGCATGTCGCCGAAAGCATCGGTGGTGAACATCGTCGAGCCCAACATGATTGTTCTGCCCATCAGTACAGCGTTGAGGTTGCCGGCATCCGTAGCAATCTGGTTCATCTTGTTGATGTTGGCACCCAAGTCGTAGAAATGACGACGCCACATCGGGTGACGGTTGACGCCGAGGAACTCCCAACCTTGACTGTACGGATACGAACCGGTCTGGCTCTTGCCGCCGGTTGTCAATGCTTGCGACAGATAGACACCGTACTCGGCGTGGTCATAACAGAGTTGCGCTGCATAGAAACAAGCGGTCGGGATGGCCTGGTCCACCGTAATCGTGATGGCCGCGTCCTGGCTCGTGTTGACATCCAAGAAATCTTTACAACCCGACATCAGCAACATTGTTGCTACCAATGGCAAAATATAAAGTACTTTCTTCATAATCATACCTCCTTATCTTTAGAATGTAGCCGAAAGGCTGATATTATAACTTCGAGTGTTCGGGATCGGACTATTGTCGATGCCGGCCGAACCGGTACCATTGGCCGAGACAGATGCGTTGCAGACCGGGTCGGTGCCGGTGTAACGCGTGAGCAGGAACACATTGTTGCAGGTGAAATTCAGTTTCAGGTCTTTGAAGAATCTCTGGCGCTGCATGAACGGCAAGCGGCAGAAATCATAGCCGAGCGTCACGTAGCTCAGACGGATATACGAGCCATCTTCGATGAAGTTGCTCGACACCTGATAGAAATAGTTGATGATGGTTGTGTAATCCAGCGTTATCGGGCTGGTGTTAGGCTCGTAGTACGTATTGCCCTCGGCATCGGTGTGTTCGGTCACGCCGTTGAAAACAACCTGTCGCCCACGGTACTGTTCCAGCATCTTGCTGTTACCGTTAGAGATGAGGTTACGCCCCGTCACGTTCAGCACATCGCCGCCGTAGCGACCGTCGAAGAGGAAACTGAACTGCACGCCGTAGATGTTCATGTTGCTCGTAAGGCCCATGCTGAATTTCGCCTCACGATTACCAATCAAGATGTTCTTGTCCGGGTCAATCTTCGGGTATCCGTGCTCATCCACAATCACCTGCCCATCGGCATTGCGCAGATAATCCTTGCCGGTCAAGGCCGTGGTACTTCCGCCCATATAAGCTGAAGTGAACACATCGCCGTACTGCACGCCCGTTATCTCGCTCACGCTCTCCGGCAGACTCACTACCGTACCGCGGTTGAGGCCGAAGTTAAGACCCATTGTCCACGAGAAATTCTTGCGCTTGAGGATGTCCTGGTCGAGCGTGAACTCCACGCCCTGGTTGCGTATAGCACCCTCGTTGCGAGTCTGGAGAATATAGCCCGAAGAAGGCGACACACGCACCGTCACAATCTGGTTATCTACTTTCGTCGAGTAGTACGCCACATCTAAACGCGTCTTGTTGTCGAAGAAACGGATGTCCGTACCTATCTCCCACGAGTAAGACATCTCCGGTGCCAACTCAAGCGATGCCGACGATGCTGTCGGGTCGATGCCGTAGCCGCCGTCAGGATAAGTACCGAACTGCTTGTATCGACGGTCGTAGAGGTACGATGGTGCATCTTTACCTACAACGGCGTAGTTGCCGCGGATCTTCCAGTAGCTGAACCAGTTCTTCTTCGTGTCATTCAACCCCGGAATCAGTTCGCTCAGCGTCACACCTGCCGTCACGGACGGGTAGAAATACGGGTTGTTGTTAATGGTGGACGACCAATCCCAACGGCCGGTCACCGAGATAGAAGCCAGCCCTTTGTAGTCGCCGCGAATCTCACCGAAATAGCCGAACGTACGTTTGCCGGAGTGACTGGCCGTGCGGTCGGTCAAGTACACCTCGTTGGGGTTGGTGTTCGAGAGACTGTACGTACCCGGGATGATGAAATCGACGCCGTAGTTGCTCATCGAGAAACCCTGACGCATCTTCAGTTCGGTACCGGCCATGAGGTCGATGGAGAAATCTTTCGGCAGTTCCACTTTATAACTGATGTTCGCACCTGCGGTGAAGAGTTGACTTCTGCCGGATGAGGCACTATAAGCGCCCAACGACGACTTGCTCATGTTGACGATATCTTCGCTCGTGAGTACCGTATTGAACGGATACTCGTTGGTCATGTAGTCGATATACGCATTGTAGGCTGCCCATTCGGCCGCACTCGCATCCTCTGCCGGCTTGTTCACCACATCGATAACGTACGAGTCGTCCCAACGCGGAACGGTGTAACTCTCCGACGTGCTCGAACTGGTATCGTAGCTGACGCGCCCTACTATCTGCAGGTTCTTCACCGGCTTGAAGGTGACGCTTCCGTTGATTACGTTTCGCATGCTACGCGCCGTACCATTGTCGTGGTAGATAGAATAGAGGGGACTGTATGTCGAGTTGTATTTCTTCGAATCAGCCAAATACAAGAAGCGCGGATATCCGTTCGCCTCTTCGTAGTTGGTGATATCGTCCGTGATGGGCCACGCATAGGCACTGCTGACGCCCGATGTAGAGCGGCTCTTGGTATCTGTGAAATTGATGCCCACATTCATCGTCACCCATTTGGCGGGAGTGAAGCTCGCCTTGATGAGTCCACCGAACTTCTGCTTGTAGTCCTCCGGAACGACGCCGTCGGCTTTGCTCCAGTTGAACGAGGCGTACGCTGTAAACTTATCCGTTCCGCCGTTCACCGAGAAATCGTACTTGTGGTAGAACCCTGTCGTGAGGAAGTTACCGATGTTGTCGTAAGGCTGCTCGCCAGGGTTGAGCATCGGACCCCATCCGCCGCTGGTTTTCTCGCGATAGAAGCCCTGCGACCCCGGGGCGTATGTGCTCTGCAGTTCGGGCACACGCGTCGGAGTGTCCCATTGCCAACTGCCGCTCGCCTTCACCTGTATCTTACCCACTTGTCCCTGCTTGGTGGTAATCATGATGACACCATTGGCAGCGTCTTGACCATACAAGGCCGCCGCGGCTGCACCTTTCAGCACCGTCACGCTCTCTATATCCGTGGGGTTGATATCCGCCGCAGCTGTACCGCCACCGCTGATGGGCATGCCGTCCAAGATAAACAGCGGCTCGTTGTTCTGCGATGTGTTGATAGACGCAATACCGCGCACGATAATCTGACTGCCGGCGTTGGGCGAACCCGAACCGGTTGTCACGCTCAGACCCGCCACCTTACCTTGAAGGGCGTTCACGAAATTGGCGTTGTGGCTCTCCGTCAGGTTCTCCGACGAGATGTTCTGCACGGCGAAATTCATGCGTTTCTTCTCTTGAACCACACCCATGGCCGTCACCACCACTTCCTGTACGGCAATGGCATCCGTTGCCAGCACCACGTTCAGCTGACGGCCGGTCACTTTCACCGTCCTCGTTTTCATACCCACATAACTGATCTCTAACGTGGCATTATCCGCCACAGTCAGACTGTAGCGTCCGTCAATGTCCGTTATCGTTCCGTTGGTAGTGCCTTTCTCCAGGACGGATGCCCCTATCACCGGCTCGTTATCTTCTTGAGATGTCACCACGCCTGACACCGTGATGTTCGCCCAACTCAGGACACTCATCACCATACAGGTCATTAATAGGACTACTTTCTTCATTATTGTTATTGTATTTGTGTTATTCATCTTTCGTTTGTGCCCTCCACGCACGAGTGTCGTACCCGTGCGCATGGGCGTGCAAACTTTTAGTAATCACCGCGTTTACGCACGAGTACCTTTTCGGTCCGTTCAGAAACGCGGTGCAAAGTTACAAAAAAAATCTCATTCTACCAAATTTTTGAATATGTTTTACAACATATTTTGCAAATTTGTTCTATACTCTGCCGACAGGGTCTTACCGTTCTTCTCGATACGCATCTACGGCTTTCTTCACACTACCATGAAGCAGCAACAGATGTTTGGCCTGTTCGTATTCGAGACCAAGCTCCTCCACAATCATGCGTGTTCCGCGATCCACCAGTTTCTGGTTCGAGAGTTGCATGTTCACCATCTTGTTGCCCTGCACACGACCCATCTTAATCATCGTGGTCGTGGTAATCATGTTGCAGATAAGTTTCTGCGCCGTACCGCTTTTGAGGCGGGTAGAACCCGTCACAAACTCAGGACCGACGATGGCCTCGATGGGGATGTCCGCTTCCTTCGACACAGGCGCATCGGGGTTCATCGAGATGCTTGCCGTCAGGATACCGTTCTCACGAGCATGGCGCAGAGCCCCCACCACGTAAGGTGTCGTGCCCGAAGCAGCGATACCAATCACCGTGTCGAGTTTGTTGATGCCGCGGTCTTGAAGCTCTTTCCAACTCTTCTCGGGGTCATCTTCTGCCTTCTCCACGGGATTGCGCAGGGCTGTGTCGCCACCGGCAATCAGTCCCACAACGAACGTGGGTGGCATGCCGAAAGTGGGAGGTATCTCCGAAGCATCGAGCACGCCAAGACGACCGCTGGTGCCGGCTCCCAGATAGAAGATACGACCGCCCTTTTTCATTCGCGGCACAATCGCCTCTACTAACTTGGTTATCTGAGGAATGGCGGCTTTCACTGCCAACGGTACTTTCTGGTCTTCCTCGTTCATCTCAATCAGCAGTTCTTCCACTGATTTCTTATCCAAATCGTCATGCAGGGACGACTGTTCGGTTATTTTCGAAAACATGGTATTATTTTTTAATCCACTGATTTACAGATTAGCGTAGTACTCCTTCATGCCCTCCATCGGACTCTGAAGAATCTTACCCACCTCGAACCCATTATCTTCCATCACTTTCATGAGGATGTCCTTGTAATAATATGCCACCGAACCGACAAAGCCCACGGGTACTCGCGGATACTGCGGCAAGATGCGCTTTACGAAGTAGTCGAAATGGTCGTACACCAGCTTATAAATCAGCGGGTTGTCGATGTTGGCAGAACAGAACTTCGAGAACTGTGCCAGATAGCGGTTCGGGAAAGGTTTGCGGTAAACGTTTTCGATAATCTCTGCCGCGCTGGTGTTGTACTCCGCAAGAAATTTATCTTTCAACTCATCCGAAAGTTGGTTCTTCAGCAGGTCCGACACTAGTCGCTTGCCCAATACGGCCCCCGAGCCCTCATCGCCTAAGATGAAACCTAAAGCCGGCACGTTCATCTTAATCTCGCCATCCTCGAAAAGGCAACTGTTAGCACCCGTCCCAAGGATGCAGGCCACTCCTTTACCGTTACCAACCAAACTGATGGCAGCACCCACCATGTCGCTCTGAACCACCACTTTCTGCACTTTCCTAAAACAGCCTTTAATGGCATCCACCACGTAGGGTGCTTTTTCCGGCGTACAGCCCGCACCGTAGAAATACACAGCCTCTATTTGCCCTACCCACATCAGTCGGGCTAACTGAGGAAGAAGTTGATTGGAAATGCTGTTTTTCATCGCATCGGATGTCTGAAAAAACGGATTGATGCCATCCGTGAAACACTCCGACGACTGACCACTTTCGGTCATCAAGCACCAATGAGTCTTAGTGCTTCCACTGTCTGCTATTAGTATCATATCTTTTTAATTTGTGTGTGCGCTTGTGGAGCATGCGTTCTCTACTATTTTGTTTCAAACGCGACTGCAAAGTTACAACTTATTTTTCATATATCCAAATTTATTGTGCATTTTTTACCTTTTTTTCATCTTTATGGTGCATTTTTTCACCTTTTTGGGGCATTTTTTCACCATTTTGGTGCATTTTTCTTTCAAAAAAGTCTCAAAAATCACCTAAAAAGTATTTTTTTTGCAAAAAAAGTACGCAAACGTTTGCATATGTCAAAAAAAAATTGTAATTTTGCACCGTCTTTTGGATGACCTTGCCAAAAGACACCCCTTCTTCGATGCGTGTGCTCGCGTCGTGGAAGTAAGGACAAGAGAATTGTGTTTGTTGATTATTTCGCGATGGATACAGCACTACACCATCGCACCGCTCCTGACCTCCGCCCTTCGGAAAAAACGCATACCGGCATTCCGCCGGATGCGTGGTCAGGATTTGATGGATAGTAATAACAAAAACACGATAACACACATGGCAAAAAACATCAACTGCTTCATTCCTTTCGAGGACGAAGCGCAAGTAAATCAAACGGTTAAGAACCTTAAGAAGCAAGAACTCGTGAACGAGATCTTCTTCCTTGAAGGCGACATGCGGTCAACTGCAAACATGCGATTCATCGCCGAGCACGCTAACGTCCCCTACACCCTCATCTACACCAAGTACACCACACTCTCTTTCGTCCTTTTTGCCCTTGAGCGCATGGAAGCCCTGATGGAAGATACCCGTGCCGACATGGTCTATTCCGACCATTTCAACCAGTCGGGTGACAACCGCATCAATGCGCCCGTAATCGATTACCAACTCGGCGCTCTTCGCGACGATTTCGATTTCGGATCAGTCCTTTTCTATCGCACCGAGGCACTCAAAAAGGCCGTTGCACGGATGGATAAAGAGTATCAGTTCGCCGGACTATACGACCTGCGTCTCAAAGTCAGCCAGAAAGGGGCTTTGGAGCATATCAACGAGTACCTCTATTACGATGTTGAACTCGACACCCGCAAGTCAGGAGAAAAACTCTTCGACTACGTCGATCCCAAGAACCGCGCCGTGCAAATAGAGATGGAACAGGCTGTTACGCAGCACCTGAAGGATATCAACGGTTACCTCGCACCTAAATTCAAGGATGTGGACATGTCGCCCGAAGGTTTTGACTACGAAGCAACAGTCGTCATCCCCTGCAAAAACCGCGTCCGCACTATCGGTGACGCAATCCGCAGCGCACTTTCACAGAAAGTGGACCCCAAATATCGGTACAACGTCATCGTGGTGGACGACAACTCCGAGGACGGGTCGGTGGATGTCATCAAGAGTTTCCTCCCCAACGACAAACTGATCTACATCGCACAAGATAAGTCGTGGCACGCCATTGGCGGCAACTGGAACGTGGCACTCCATCATCCTCAGTGCGGCAAGTTCGCCATCCAGCTCGACTCCGATGACACCTACTACGATGAGAACACCGTGCAGAAGTTCATCGATGCTTTCCATGAGCAGAACTGCGCCATGGTTGTCGGTACGTATCGCATGACCGACTTCGATGGTAACACGTTGCCTCCCGGAGTCATCGACCACAAAGAGTGGACACCCGACAACGGACGCAATAACGCTCTCCGCATCAACGGACTCGGAGCTCCGCGCGCTTTCTACGTGCCAATGCTCCGGCAAATCAATTTCCCAACCACCAAGTATGGCGAGGATTATGCAGTCGGGCTACGCGTCAGTCGCGAATACCAGATTGGGCGCATCTACGATGTGGTCTATAACTGCCGCCGTTGGGACGACAACTCCGATGCCAACTGCGACCTTATCGCAATGAACAACAACAATTTCTATAAGGATCGCATACGCACGTGGGAACTCAAAGCCCGCATTCAGACGAACACGCAAGCCTGACACCGCAAACCTCCAAGCAATGGCACGGCTGGCAGTCAAGATAGAAAGCATGTACGACCACGAGTTAACGCTCGGCGGTCGTGCTGCTTTTCAGTATAGTCTGCTCCCGTCCATCCGGCGCAAAGAGTTGCCGATTGGCGATTTTCCCGCCGTGCTGTTCTTCAACCCGGGACGCGTTCACTCCGTCATGGCGGACGTGTCCGACGAAACACTCGCTCACCGCCCGTGTTTCCTATGCCCTGAAGGACTCGAAGATAAGCAGCAGACGTTCGTCTATGGTAACTACGCCATCCGCGTCAACCCATTTCCCATCTTTGCGCCGCATTTCACCATCTCCTCCATTCGGCACGAACCTCAACAGATTCGCGGACACTACGACGACATGCTTCGATTTACCATCGAACTGCCCGACTACACCATCTTCTACAATGGCGCAAGATGTGGAGCATCTGCTCCCGACCACATGCATTTTCAGGCGGTTCGAACGGGCAACCTGCCCATGCAGGTCTATGTCGATACGTATCGTCGGTTGCCTACTTTCTGCCCGTCTGCACGATGGATTCACAGCACCGACCCGAGCGAGATGAACCGCCGTTTCTTCGAGCTTGTCGATGATTTCGCCCACAAAGTGCAACCCCCTACTTGCCCGCAGGCTTTGCCGCCACGACCCGATGACGCCGATTTCAACATCATCAGTTGGTACAACGGCGAATACAACACCATCGTCCTCTTCCGACGACAAAGTCGCCCCGCATGTTTCTTCGCAGAAAAAGCAGAAGACCGCATACTCATCTCACCCGGGGCCGTGGAGATGTGCGGCGTGGCCATCGTCTCCACCGAAAACGATTTCGTACGGCTCACGGCCGACAAATTTCAACACATCATTACCGAGGTCAGTGTCACAGTATAAAAGCCCCTATACCCAACCATAAGATAACCATAAGATAACCATAAGATAACCATAAGATAACCATA
>CALAUY010000156.1 GCA_937892015.1 uncultured Bacteroidales bacterium
CAACTGATCCAAAGCGTCTGCTCATTGGTGACGACGAGCACGGATGGGACGATGAGGGTGTGTTCAACCTCGAGGGCGGATGTTACGCGAAAGTGATTAACCTCTCTAAAGAGAACGAGCCCGACATCTACGGTGCTATCAAACGCAACGCGCTATTAGAGAACGTGACGGTTGACAAGGACGGTAAGATTGATTTCGCCGACAAGAGCGTTACCGAGAACACCCGTGTAAGTTACCCCATCGAGCATATCGAGAAGATCGTGAAGAAAGTGAACGGCAAGAGTGCCGGTCCGGAGGCCAAGAACGTCATCTTCCTCTCCGCCGATGCGTTCGGCGTACTGCCACCCGTGAGCATCCTTACGCCGGAACAGACTAAGTACTATTTCCTTAGCGGGTTCACGGCCAAACTGGCCGGAACTGAGCGTGGCATCACCGAGCCGACTCCTACTTTCTCCGCATGTTTCGGACAAGCGTTCCTCGAACTGCACCCGACTAAATACGCCGAGGAGCTCGTCAAGCGAATGGAGAAGAGTGGAGCAAAGGCTTATCTGGTCAACACCGGCTGGAACGGAACAGGCAAGCGCATCTCTATCCCCGACACACGTGGCATCATCGATGCCATCCTTGATGGTAGTATCCTCAAGGCTGAGACGAAGAAAATACCGTATTTCGACTTCGAGGTACCAACGGCACTGCCAAATGTCAACCCCGCAATCCTCGACCCGCGCGACACGTACGCCGATGCGAAGCAATGGGACGACAAGGCTAAAGATCTCGCCGGACGTTTCATCAAGAACTTCGTCAAGTACGAGACCAACGAGGCGGGTAAGGCTCTCGTAGCAGCCGGACCGCAACTGTAAGACTACTAACAAGCAACGGGCTCACTTAAGGTCAGTGAGCCCGCTTTGCTTTTTACATACTTCATCACATGAGACAGCTTCAAGAAAAAGAAATAGCCGTTCTCGAGCAACAAGGTTGTACGGCCGAGGATTGGCGTAAGGTATTAGTAAGCAATGATTTTAAGCCCCAACATGTGCGCCGAGTCGATTTCTACGGGAACGTGGAGATGGGTGAGTTGCGTACAGATGTTGAGATAACCGAAGGATTCAGCAAACATTCGGGCATACGCAACGCCGTACTCCGCAACGTACGCATAGGCAACAACTGCCTCATCGAGAACGTGCGTAACTACATCAATAACTGTTCCATCGGCGATAACTGCCTCATCAGCAATGTGGGCACGATAGAAACGACCGAGAACCCCGCATTCGGCGAGGGAAACATCATCTCCGTGCTCAACGAGAACGGCGAGGGAAACGTGATGCTCTTCAGCGGACTCAACTCGCAAATAGCGGCACTGATGGTCCGTTACGAGCAAGATGCGCTCTTCACCCAAACCATTCGTGGGCTCATTGAGCAGAATATCGAGCGACATAAAACCCATTCGGGCTTCATCGGCAATAACGTACGACTGACGAACACAACGCGCATCACCAACTGCCGTATATCCAACAACTGCGTGGTGGATGGGGCGGCCGAACTGACCGAGTGTACCCTCGTCAGTGTACCTGAGGCAGGCGTGAAAATCGGCACGGGAGTCATCTGCAAAGACTCCGTCATATACGATGGTTCGGTCATCGGCAATAACGCCAAACTTGAGCACTGTTTTGTGGGCGAGGCGTGTCGTATATCCGATGGTTTTACGGCCGAGTCAAGCCTCTTCTTCGCCAATTGCGAGATGTTCAATGGCGAGGCTTGTGCCGCTTTCTGCGGACCTTTCTCGGTCAGTCACCACAAGAGTTCGCTTCTCATCGGTGGTATGTACAGTTTCTACAATGCCGGTTCGTCGACCAATTTCTCTAACCACGCCTACAAGATGGGTCCGCTGCACTGGGGCATACTTGAGCGAGGTACGAAAACAGCCTCCGGCTCCTATATCCTCATGCCCGCCCAGATAGGCACGTTCTCCGTCTGTTTCGGCAAACTTATGTACCATCCCGACACGCGCAAACTGCCGTTCTCTTACCTCGTTTCCAATGGAGAGGAGATGCTTCTTGTGCCCGGGCGTAATCTCACAACCGTCGGTCTCTACCGCGATATCCGCAAGTGGCCCAAACGAGACAAAAGACCTGTGGGCGGCAAGAACAGTATCATCAATTTCGACTGGTTGTCACCCTTCTCCGTTGGTGGTATCGTCGTAGCCAAACGTACGCTCGAGGCTCTCTACAACGCCAGTGGAGATGTTCAGACATACAATTTCCACGATTATGTCATCAAGAACTCCTCTCTCAAGAAAGGTATCAAATACTACGATATCGCGTTGCGTATCTACATTGGTGCCGTCATGAAGCGCCACAAGCTTGAGGTGCCCAAATCGAACGTCGGTACCGGCAAATGGAGCGACTTGAGCGGTATGTTGCTGCCACTCTCTGAGGAGCTGCGGATTGTTGAGGAGATCAAGTCCGGACAACTCGATTCGGTCGAGGCTGTTCGCGACGAACTGGTACGTATTCACGACAACTACGCCGAGTACCGCTGGGCGTGGAGTCACCGACTCATCTGCGAGTATTACGGACTGAACGACATCACAGAAGCCGATGCCGAACGTATCAAGCAAGACTATATCCGGGCACGACGAGCGTGGATTGCCGAGATACGCAAAGATGCAGAGAAAGAGTACCACTTGGGCGATGTTAACGAGGGCGTTCTCCAAGATTTCATTCACCAACTTGATAGTGAAGTCGATTTCGAAACACTCAAGTACTACCTTTAACTCCTTACCACCATGACCATCGAAATCCCTGACGAGTCCCTCTACTTGACCACAAGTATCCACCATGGCCAGCGGCTCTAGTCCCTCGAGAAAGCCATCTCTGTGGCGAACTTCACCGCGCAAAAAGATATGCACCTCATCTCCGCACTCACTGCGGTCGGATACGCTTTGCCTCATCTCCGCATCCTACACGGACACCCGCAGCATCGGTAGTTACCACACCAACGACATTACCATCAAGCAACCCATGCTAAGTGTGCTGTTGTCGGGCACGTTGGACCAACTCCGTCCACGAGAAAAGTATGTGTTTCCCTGTGAGTTACAACTTGCCCTCCATTTTTTCCCGTTCCATTCCTGAAAGTTGCGGATTAGGGCTTTTTTCCGAACGATGAGGTGCGTATGGTCTGCCTCTATCAGCATGTGGCAGTTCGGTGTGGATGACGGCAAAAAAAAGACCGAATTACTGAAGTAGGCAAAGTAGGCATTACGTGTGGCGGGTTATTGGCGGTTAGCGGGATGGTAAAGGAGGATGGCGTTGCGGAGATCTTGGACGCTGACGTGGGTGTAAATCTCGGTAGTGGTGATGTCCTCGTGTCCGAGCAGTTGTTGAATGATTCGTAGGTCGGCCCCATTCTGAAGCAGATGTGTAGCGAACGAATGCCGGAGCGTGTGCGGCGAGACGGTTTTCTGTATGCCTGCTGCGGCACAGAGTCGCCTGATGATGGTGAAGATCATCGCCCGCGTCAGTTGGTGTCCGTTATGGTTAAGGAAAGCATAATCCTCGTGTCCGGGATTGATAGTCAGTCGGTTGCGGTCTTGCAGCCAGTAACCAAACTGCTCTTGTGCAACGGGTGAGATGGGTACGAGTCGTTGCTTACTGCCCTTGCCCTCAATGAGCATGTACCCCTCAGCGAGGTACATGTTCGAGAGTTTGAGTCCTACCAGTTCGCTGACGCGCAGTCCTGAGCCGTAAAGCATCTCGATGATGGCGCGGTTGCGTTGTCCTTCCGGTTTGCTAAGGTCGATGGCATCGATGATAGCATCTATCTCTTCCACGGTGAGCACGGTAGGGATGCGTTGGTCCATTTTGGGCATTTGCAGCAGTTCGGACGGGTCGCTGTCGATATAATGGTTGTAGAGGAGGAATCGGTAGAACGAGTGTATGCCGGAAAGGATCCGCGACTGTGTGCGCGGATTGGTGCCTGCCTGTGCGAACGTGTCGTAAACGAATGCTTGCAGGTCGTCGAAACCGGCATGCACAGGGTCTAACCCATGGGCTGCGCAGTAATCGCGCAACTTGCGGAGGTCCTGTTCGTAGGCCTGAACGCTGTTGTCCGAGAGCGATTTCTCGAGCTTCAAGTACGTGTGATATTGTCGGTAGAGGTTGTCGTTCACAGTGGTCGTTGGTAGTGGAGTGGTGCATGAAAAACGGCATGATAAGCCGTTTTCTGCGTGGTGACGAGTTGGATATCGATGTCGGTAGTGTCGCCCGTTTGGGTGATGATGAACTCGCCGTTAGTGAAGAGCGTGATGCTGCTTAATTGTCCGTCCTTGATGTCGAGCAGATAAGCCCCGTTGATATTCCCGTCGAAATCTTGCCCGGGGAGGAACGTGTCGGCACGTCCGGTGGAGTTGCAGACATACGTGACTCCGCCTTGCAACCGACTGTCGGTTGGCAGCGTGAAGACATCGGAGAAACAGAGATTATGCCCCGTACCCTCAATAACCCCTTGTTCGTTGAGCGTCAATCCGGGCGAATAGAGGTCGAGCATATAGACGTTGCTCTCGATGCCCTCATCCGCATAATGTGCGCCATAACGGGTCACTTCGCCGTAGTTGTAGGTGTCAAGAGTAGGTGTGACGGGCACGGGTGTCGTGCTGCAAGCGACCACAAGCAGCGGAACAGTAAAGAGGAGATAGGATGTCCGTTTCATGACTTTTTCAGTATTTGTCGAGTAGGTATATAGGCACTTAGATATCCGATGGCGAGCACGATGGCTGCTACGAGCACGATGTCGAGGGCTTGCACCTGAACGGGATAGGCCGAGAGTACATAATCCGTTCCGTTTCCGAGTTTGAGTAGGCCGAAATGTTGCTGTAAGAGGCAGATGAGCAGTCCGAGCACCAACCCGACGGTAGCTCCCAAAGCAGAGATGAGCCACCCCTCGTAGAGGAAGATGCGTCGGAGCATCTGCGGTGTAGCACCGAGGTTGCTCAGGGTGCGGGTATCATCTTGTTTATCAATCATCAACATCGATAGTGCACCGATGATGTTGAACGTGGCTATGAGCAGGATAAACGCCAAGAGCAGGAGAGTCAGCAGTTTCTCTATCTTGGATATGCGGAAGAAATCGGCCTGTTGTTCGTATCGGTCGAGCACCACATAATCGGGTCCGAGTGTCTCGCGGACGAGTCGTTTGACTTTCTTGATGTTTGCCCCGTCCGTTAACGCCAGTTCCACGGCTGTAGCTTCAGTTGGGGCGTAGTCGAAGAGTTGCCGTGCCATATCGAGCGAGACAATCATGACGTGGTCGTCGTACTGCAGCTGATCGACAGCGAACGTACCGGCGATGAACGTGGTGGCTTTGTTGAGGGAGGCATCGGGGCGCATGAGGTTGACGCGCCCTTTACGTTTGGGCGCATACACTTTCATCCCACCAACGAAATGTGGGTTGATGCCTATCTGTGCGGCCAGTCCGCGACCGAGCACACATCGCTCGAAAGCACCGTCATAGACCGAATAGTAACCATCGTGGATGATGGAGTCGATGTGTGTGAGTTCCTGAAACCGGTCGCTCACGCCCTTGAGTTGTGCCGCCACTTGGTGGTCATTGTACTGCACGAGTGCCGTCTCTTCGATAGTCGGCGAGAAGATGCGGATGCAGTTAAGTTGTTGCAGCTCAACCATCTCAGGGCTATCGAGCCGGAAGAACTTACCTTGTGCGGGTTCGATGCGCAGTTCGGGGTCGAAATTAGAGAACATCTGCTCTACGACTCGACTGAATCCGTTCATCACGGACAGGACGCACACGAGCGCAGCTGTAGCGACCATCACTCCGGCGGCACTGACGCCCGAAACGATATTGATGGCATTGTGGCTTTTCTTCGAGAAGAGGTAGCGCCACGCTATTTTGGTCTCTATCCGCACGTTGCACCGCTAATTTTTCAGCAGTTGGTCGATGGCCTCCAGTTGGTCGAGCGTGGTGTCAAGATGGAAATGCAACTCGGGAATGATGCGTAACTGATTGTGTTCCAAGTTGCCGAGCTCGAACCGTATGGCCTTGATGTCGTCCTCTATCTTGGCGAGTATCTCTTGCGCGCGCGCAGTCGGGAAAATACTTAAGTACGCGTGCGCAATGCTCAAGTCAGGCGAGATCCTCACTTCACTGACCGAGATGAGCAGGTTGTTGCCATTTTTCTTTGCGTAACGGACAAAGATGTCGCCCAAATCTTTCTGCATCAGACGGGCAATTTTTTGTTGTCTTGTGGCTTGCATAACAGCTGTTCGTATTGTAGCAAAATAAGGGAAAGGAGACGAAGCTCTTTTCCCTATGGTGAAATATTTTCTAATCGAGGTTGCCCTATTCAGGGAGCGTCGTTAGAAGGAATATTTATGACGACCCTCGTCAGATACCGTCAGTTTTTTGCGGCCTTTCGCGCGACGTGCCGCCAAAACGCGGCGACCATTGGCAGTCATCATTCTCTCACGGAATCCGTGCTTGTTACGTCTCTTACGTTGCGATGGTTGAAATGTCCTTTTCATTTTTGTACTCTTTGTGCCCTGCGGGCGGTGTTATTATCTCGTAATACTTTTTTGTTTCGACCGATACTGTTTGCTTTTTTCTCGAAAAAGCCTGCAAAATTACTGCTTTTTTTTCAATTGACCAAATATTTTGTCAAAAAAATGCGTTTTTCTTCGTTTTTTGCGCATTTTTTTCCGTATTTGTGCATTTTTCCCGTTCCAAAAGTTCCTTTTTGTGCACGCAGTGGTCGAGATGAGTGCTCTTCTGCCGCAAGTCTGCATTTGTACGCTTTCCGTTCGGGAAAAGAGCTTGTTTGGCGCAGAAAAAGGGGCAAAAAGGTGCTGTGAGTGCTTTTTTTAGGTAAAAAATTTGGTCATATCAAAAAAAAGTTGTACTTTTGCACTTGCAATGTTGTGCGCAGTATTGAATATAGGGCAGATAGGGCTGCTGTTGCAAGTAGCAACAGGTGGCGGCTCAGAAGCACCCAACGCCTATTTTTACGGCTGGGAGGTGTTGTCGTACGTGCGTTATTTGGTGGATGCGTATCTTAGGCAGTACTCGTGGCAAGTGCAGACTTCGCTGACGCTGATTGTAGTGAGCACGCTGATGATTATCATCCTCGGGATAGTGTTTGCTCAGCAATCGATGGCTCGTAACCGTCGCGACCAACTATATGAGCGTTGCCGTGCCCGTTTTGAGCAGCCGTTCCGTGAGGTACTGGCCGGCACGGAGAAATGGCCGCACGAAGAGATAGAGTACGTGTGCAAAGTAGATACGTCGGCCCTTCAGACGTTCGACCCTGCCACGTTTGCTCGTCTGATAGCGCAGTTGCGCCTCGAGCACAGCGACCGCGTCTTCATGCCGAACATGCAGCGACTGTGCCACATGACCGGCGTGCAGGCCTACTTGGAGCACAACATGGTGAAGGGGCATCATGTAGAGGAGACGTTGCAGACGCTCATTACGCTGCCTATTCGCATCTCCGAGGGCGCGCTGGCGGCGTACACGGGTTCGCGCAACAAACGCATCCGCGAGCTGGCACGCTCATATTTCGGGTTCTGTAGTAAGACCGAACCGTTTCATTACGTGACGCAAGATGCCAACGAGAACTTCCAACTATGGTATCCGACAACGCTGCACCGCCTTGTGGGTTGGCATCATGCTAAAGGACATCCCGTGCCGCAGTTCCTCACACTCGCCCATCAGAGCACGAACAGCTCGCACAAAGCACTGTTCATCTCGGAGATTCCTTATTGGGGTACAGACCAAGAGAAACGTGAGGTGCGTGAGTTCTTGACCTATCCTGACCCCAAATGTCGCTCGGCGGCTATCCAAGCACTGGCCATCATCGGTGACCCCGATTCAGAGGACGAGTTGGTGGCCAACTACTCGTCGCAGTTCCCTGAAGCTAAACGCGAGACGCTGCTCGCAGTGGCGAAGATTAACACAGGCAGACAGACAGAGTTCTTCAAGCAGGCTTACTTGCTGTCGTCATCGCAGAACACGCGCGCCGTTGCACTGTCGTGCCTCTACAACTACGGACCGGAGGGCAAGAAAGCGTTCCACGAACTGGCACATGTGGGGCTTGACGATACGCGGTTCTTTGAACAGATCGAGTCGGCCGAAGAGAAAGCTGAGGGCAAAGATGTAAAGATGAGGATTTAGATTATGTGGGAGAACATATTATACATATATGGTTATCTGATTTTCTTCTACTCGTTGACGTTGATTTCGTCGTACGTGATGTTGCTTATATTGTCGTATATCCACAGCAGTAAGTACCTCAAATGGACGAACGACCATATCTGTTACGCAGTCGAGGGCAGTCCGTTCGCGCCGGGCGTGAGCGTGGTGGCACCGGCATACAACGAGGAGAAGACTATCGTTGATAACGTCACGTCGCTGCTGCAGCTCGACTATCCGAATTTCGAGGTAATCATCGTCAACGACGGCTCAAAAGATAAGACGCTGGAGTTGCTCATCGAGAACTTCGAACTGGAGGAGACGCCTTACGAGTACGTTCAGCGCATCCACTGCAAGCCCTTCAAGCGCCTGTTTCGCTCAACGAACTACGCGTATCGCCGCTTGACTGTAGTGGATAAAGTGAACGGCGGCACGAAAGCGGATGCTGAGAACGCGGGACTGAACGTCGTACGTACGCCGTACTTCATCAACACCGACGTGGACTGTATCTTGGCGCGCGATGCCATCAAGCACTGCGTGTTCCCTATCCTGCAAGACGACAGCATTATCGCCGTCAGCGGTACGATGTCGATGAGTAACGGCAGTACGTCAGAGAACGGCGTACTGATAGATATAGCACCATCGAACCGACCTATCCCACTCTTCCAAGACCTCGAATACAAACGCAGTTTCTTGGTCGGTAAGATGGGCTGGAGTCAGATCAATGCGATGAACAACGTATCCGGCGGTTATGGCCTCTTCAGCACCGAAGTGATGCTCTCGGCCGGCGGATACGACAGCGCCTCTTTTGCAGAAGATATGGACATGATTACGCGCATGATGGGATTCTGCCTCGAACAGAAACGTCCGTACCGCGTGGTGCAGATACCCCACACTTGCTGTTGGACAGAAGGACCCGACAATGTCAAGGTGCTCAAGCGTCAGCGCATACGATGGGGAAGAGGACTTATCCAGCACATGTGGAAACACCGATACATGATATTCAATCCTCGCTACAAACGATTAGGCATGATCACGATGCCATACACGTTGCTCTTTGAGTTTCTTGCACCGATTATCGAGGCCATCGGTCTCATTACAATGGTGTTCCTGCTCTTCACGTACAACATCAACTGGAACACGTTCTGGATACTTTTTGCGGCCGTGTATGCGTTCTCACTTACCCTGTCGGGGTTCGTCATTTTCTACGACTACATGGCCGGAGGCTCGTACAACAAGTCGTCCGGATACATCAAACTGCTGATTGCCGCGATGTTCGAACCGATTGTCTATCACCCGATGATTGTGTTCTTCTCGCTGCGCGGATACTACAATTTCTTGACGAACAAGACGGCCTCGTGGGGCGTGATGGTTCGTAAGGGTACGAAGAAAAAAACCAAATAAGCAATCGTGAAGTCAAGATATATCCATATTATGTTGTTGCTGCTCGTGTCGCTGACGATGTCGGCACAGACGAGCGGCGTTCGCAAACGTACGGCTCGACATCAAGCTGAGACGGACGGGCGCACGGCTCAGCGCATGCAAGAACTCAACGAGCGGGCACACGACCGTCTAACAGCCGGTATGAGTATGTCGCCCGACCAGTATGAAGACACCATCCGCACCCTTTTCCGTGCCGGACAATGGAGCGATGCCGAGCCTATCCTCTCTGCGGCTGAACGCGAATGGGGTGGACGCTCGAACATCAGTTGCCTTATCGGCACGTACTGGTATCACGAGGGCAATCTCGGATTGGCCAGACGCTATTTGCTACTGGCTCTTGAAGACGACGATTCGAACTCCGAAGCTCTGGAGATACTCGTCAAGCTGGAGGAGCGCGAGGGCAATTATTCCACCGCCATCGTTCATATCAACGACCTGCTCAGTTTCAGTCCGTACAACATCCGCCTCTGGCGAAAGAAAATAGAGCTCTACCGACTGTTAGACAACGACGTGGAGGCCAATCGGTTGCTGGAACGATTGGCAGTCATCTATCCCAACGACGAGCAGGTACGCAACGACCTCATCTATCAGAAAGAGTTAGAGTACGTCAGGCTCAGTAAGCAGGGCAACGAGAAAGAGTCGCAACAAGCCATAGAGGAGCTCATCATTCGTAATCCCAAGGACGTGCAGTACTATATCGCCTTGTCGGGCTCGCTACTCAAAGAGGGTAAGATGGACGATGCTGCGGCTGTATGTGCCCGCGGAGTCATCAACACGGGCGGCAACCGCACGCTCATCCGACGCCGTGTGGGTATTCTCGCTGACTGCGCGCGCTACCAAGAGGCCGAGCAGTATCTTGACGAGTGTATTCGCAAATACGGTTCGACCGGACTATCCGAACTGCGGGACAACCTGCATCAAGACGCGGCATACGCGGCCGATGCGGCGGATGTTTATACCCGACACGAACGCATCTATGCCACTACCAACTCCGACGAGGCACTCGACTGGCTGGTCAGTAACTCCATGCAGCGCGGTTGGTGGGACGATGCTCGGTTTTACCTCAAAGAGCAGGAACGCAAGAACGGCACAAGTTCGCAACTGCTGGCCAAACAGTACGTTGTGGAGAAACGTTTGGGCAACGACCGTGCCGCGGCACGCATACTCGAGGATTGGTATGCTGCCGACACGAGCGACCAAGACGTGCGCGAAATGCTGGCGGAAAAACGATTGCGCGAGGGAACGGACATGATGCAAGACGAGATGTGGGCTGAAGCGTTGACACCGCTTCGTCAGGCTGACAGTCTCACTGCCGACTCTGATCTGCACGTTGTCCTCTGCCGACGTATTCGAACATGCGAGAGTATGTTGCCGGACACGACACTCGTCATCGACACCCTCGACCAATGGCAACACTCGGTCATCTACGAGAAAGAGAAGAACCTCGACTCGGCGTACGCCTGCCTGATGCGTTACCGTCCCTCATTGGACGAGTACCACATGGTACAACGACATCGCTACACCCTGCAGTCGAAATTGATGAAGAATACGTTAGCGTTTGAGTATCAGTTCATTCGCCGCACGAGCACTGACGCGTGGAACAATATCGCGCATGCCACATATACGCGCACGTTCGACCACAACGCTTTCGATGCAGTCATCGGCTATACCGGCCGCGAGACATCGTATTGGACGGAGCAACTGAGCGATACGAAAGATACGACCTACACTGCTGCCGGCGGTTCAGGCGTGGAGATAGGCGGCACATATTACCACTATTTCCACTGGGGCGAAGCGAGTGTCAATGCCACATGGGCGAGCCGTTTCTTCCCGCGAGCCACCGTTAAACTGTCGGCTACAGAGAACTTGCCATTGGAGTGGACGCTCAGCGAGCGCCTGCAATGGCGGTACATAGCCGACGATACCAAGTACCACGTCTTCTCCGCAGGCCTATCCGCCGGATGGAGCAGCGAGAACGGGTTCATTCTCACGCCCTCGCTCGACGCTTTCCTCATGCAAAGACGCGTGTACGTGAATGGCGGCATCAAGATGACTTATCTGCCATTGGACGGCGACCGAAGCAGTGTTTACACCTCTTTTAGTGTCGGTAATGCGCCCGACCTGTCACTGATGGATAGCAACATGCCACTCACGTTCGCGAACCTCAACACGAGCCTATCCGTTGGCGGATCCTACTTGATTAACGGACATTTCGGACTATCCGCCGCGCTCGACTGGTACGTGATGGGCAACAACGACAACACGATACGTAATTACCTCTATCTGCACGCGGGACTAACGATATACTTCTGATATGAAAAGACATCGACAAATATACGTTTGGTTGCTGTGCGCGCTGATGGTGCTCACAGCGGTCGGATGCCGTAAGCTGGTAGGGCCGACACGCGTGCGCGTCATCGACAATGGTCGCCACTATGTGCCTATCCTCCAGGGCGATGTACTTCGCATGTTCTGGACTATCCACAACGATGGCCCTGAACCGCTCGTGATTGAGGAGATACAGCCGTCATGCAGCGCCATCAAGCTCATCTCGGCGTTGCCCGACGTGGTCATCAATGGCGACTCGGTGGTGCTAATCTTCGATTTCGACACCGACAAGAACACCAACTTGGCAACGCATACCATCCGCATCTTCGGCAATATCATCCCCGCAGGCGAGACGGAGATGCGTTTCGATGTGAACATCGTGCGGCCAACGGTCGATATGGCCGACTACGAAGAGCGTTACTTTAGTCGAGGCAAGCCCGACGCAGTGAGCGACGGACGCAATATCCGTATCTGCGATTACTATATCGTGCCGGCGAACGTGGACAATTTGTTAGGACTATAAAAACGGAGAGATATGTTTAATGCCGAACATCTGTTATCGCTACTTTTGCTGAACATCCCCGCATACGTGTGCGCCGGATTGGCGTTGGCGCGTAAGTTGCGCGATGAGGACTATTTCTCGGCCGCGATGTTCATCACACTGATGGTGGTGCTGCTCGCCGATGCCGTGCTCATCTCACAAGTGTTCTACCCCGAGACGTGCAGCGAGACACTGCTCCGCATCTATGCAAGCGTCACTGTGCTCATCGTGCCCGTGCTGTACTTGTTCCTCGCACCCGAAAGCGGCGAGTCGGTGTTCAACCGCACAACAATCATTCTGTTCTTGCTAACCCTGCTCGTTTTTATGCCGGAAATGGCGTGGGAACTGGTACCGGGGTACGCCGTCACGCAGTATGTCGAGCCCCAAGATATAATGGGTATCAGTATCTTCTACAAGGGCGAGTTCATCTACCATCTTTATTGGGCAGCTGTTGCGCTGCTCTTACAGGCGTTTACGGCGCTGCGCCAGACTAGGAAACTGTACAAGATAGTCAAGGAGCACGGCGCGCATTATTCATGGAAAGCACGGGCCGCGTATTACTGGGACTTCAGTTGCGGCTATTTTCTCTCACTCTCGTTCCTCTTCCCCATCTCTGTACTGCAACTGCCCGAAGTACGATGGACGGTGTTCATCATCTGCGATGCGTTCATCACCATTGGTTGCCTGCTCGTGTATCTGGGCTTTGACCTCAATCCTATCGTCATACACCAAAAGAAGAACCTCTCGCTGGGGGACTTCATGCTTGAGACCGGCGATGTTGTGGACGACATGCGACAGATGCTCGAAGAAGATCGTATCTATCTGGAGAAAGGACTGCAATCGGACACCATCGCACAGCGACTGGATATCAGTCACTCGTATTTTCTCCGCATGATGCCCGCAATCTACGATTGCAGTTTCCCCGAATATATCAACAACGCGCGCGTGGAGTATTCAAAGAGTCTGCTCCGCGAGAACAAGTATTCGTTGGAGGTAATAGCCTCGCTCTGCGGTTATTCGAACGCCAAGTCGTATATTCGTCTCTTCAAGCGCGTCACAGGACAGACTCCTTACGAATGGTGTCACGAGGACGATTATTCGATGACCGACGACGACTTGCTCCAGAGTGTCCGAGAAGATACATTCGACGACGATTAAGACGGAGTCGTCAGCTTTCAGGCACTAATAACAGCCCTGCCCTCTTTCTCGGAGAGGCAGGGCTTGTCATTGTTTGTCGGTTCTGCCGACTGCTCGACCGTGTTTGGCCAAGGACTGATGCCGTGGGATTACTCCTCCGGCATCAGTAGTTGCATCATCAGTTTAGCACTATACGCCACGGGTGTACCCGGTCCGAAGATGGCCGCTACACCGGCTTTGTAGAGGAAGTCGTAGTCCTGCGCGGGGATAACACCGCCGGCGATAATCATGATGTCGTCGCGGCCGAGTTTCTTCAGTTCGGCAATCACCTGCGGGATAAGGGTCTTATGACCAGCGGCCAATGAGCTCACGCCGAGGATGTTCACGTCGTTCTCCACTGCCTCTTTCGCCGCCTCTTCAGGTGTCTGGAAGAGCGGACCCATATCGACATCGTAACCGCAGTCAGCGTAACCTGTAGCGCATACTTTGGCTCCACGGTCGTGACCGTCTTGGCCCATTTTGGCAATCATGATACGGGGGCGACGGCCTTCTTTCTTCTCGAAGAGGTCGGTCAGACGCTTGGCCTCCTTGAAGTCAGCGTCGTCTTTAGTTCCTGCTTTATACACGCCTGAAATAGTTCTGATAGTTGCTTTATAACGTCCGGCAACAGCCTCGCATGCATCGGAAATCTCGCCCAGTGAAGCGCGCAGACCCGCTGCTTTGACGGCCAACTCGAGCAGGTTAGCATGGCACGGCTTGCCATCTGCCCATTCTTGGCACACGTCGGTAATCTCCTTGAGAGCAGCCTGCACTGCCGCCTCATCGCGATGAGCACGCAACTCTTTAAGACGCGCCACCTGTTCTTCGCGAACGGCCGTGTTGTCAATCTCAAGAATATCAATCGGGTCTTCATGCTCCAAGCGATACTCGTTCACCCCGACAATCTTCTGCACGCCCGAGTCGATACGCGCTTGCGTAGAGCCGCGGCTTCTTCGATACGCATCTTAGGAATACCGGTCTCAATGGCAGCGGCCATACCACCCAGTTTCTCCACCTCTTGGATATGTGCCCACGCTTTTTCCGCCAACTCATTGGTCAACGTCTCCACGTAATACGAACCGGCCCACGGGTCTATCTCCTTGCAAATCTTCGTCTCCTCTTGGATATATATCTGCGTGTTACGCGCGATACGAGCAGAGAAATCCGTCGGCAACGCGATTGCCTCGTCGAGCGCGTTCGTATGCAGACTCTGGGTATGTCCCAGCGCAGCACCCATCGCCTCAATACACGTACGGCCCACATTATTGAACGGGTCTTGCTCCGTGAGCGACCAACCCGATGTCTGCGAGTGCGTGCGCAGCGCGTACGATTTGGGGTTCTTGGCGCCGAACGACTTCACAATCTTCGCCCACAACATACGGCCTGCACGCAGTTTGGCAATCTCCATGAAATGGTTCGTGCCGATGGCCCAGAAGAAACTCAGACGCGGCGCGAACGCGTCCACATCCATGCCGGCATTGACACCCGTGCGGATGTACTCTAAGCCGTCGGCAAGCGTGTACGCCAACTCGATATCAGCGGTCGCGCCGGCCTCTTGCATGTGGTATCCCGAGATAGAGATACTATTGAACTTGGGCATCTTCTGCGAGGTAAACTCGAAGATGTCGGCGATAATCTTCATCGAGAACTTCGGCGGATAGATGTACGTGTTACGTACCATGAACTCCTTGAGAATATCGTTCTGAATCGTACCTGCCATCTCCTCCAGCGACGCACCCTGCTCCAGTCCGGCGTTGATATAGAACGCCAGAATCGGCAGTACTGCGCCGTTCATCGTCATCGAGACGGACATCTTGTTCAAGGGGATGCCATCGAACAACACTTTCATGTCCTCTACCGAGCAGATGCTTACACCCGCTTTGCCCACGTCACCCACAACTCGCTGGTTGTCAGCGTTGTAGCCGCGGTGTGTCGGCAGGTCAAATGCCACCGACAGACCCTTCTGACCCGAGGCCAGATTTCTGCGATAGAACGCGTTCGATTCTGCCGCAGTCGAGAATCCCGCGTACTGGCGGATAGTCCAGGGACGCAACGGGTACATCGCGCTATACGGACCACGCAGAAACGGCGGGATACCCGACGCGTAGTTCAGATGTTGCATTCCTTTCAGGTCATCACGGGTATAAACGTGCTTCACCGGAATCTGTTCCGGCGTCAACCAATCGGCATTGTTCGCCCCCGCAAACGATGAAGCGGGAACACTCTTGATATCAATTTGTTTGAAATCAGGTTTCATATTATAACTGATTTATAATAATTAATTATTTACGTTTTCGAGTGATTGTTTATGAAAAACTTAAAAGTACCCTTGTTAGATGTTTTTAAGGAAAAACCTATAAAACAATTTTACAACTCTACGGTGTGAGGATCTGACCAGTTGCGACGGATGAACCATGTGCCGGACGGTTTCTCACGATTGAAAATTATCGACCAGATGGTCCACTCATCATAGGCCGCCTCCTGCAGAGTGCTCAGGGCATCTTCCTCATTGGCAGGTATCTGCAATGCAGTCAAACGGGCCATGCGTCTATGCGATTCTTCGGCCAACGGACAATCGCGTTGTTCCCACATGCAATGGTTGGTAACAAGCGTTGTGTCCGTCACGTGAATCTGCCCCGCTTTCCACTCTACGACAACCGAACGCTCGGCATCCGCAATGCTCAGATGGTGAGCCCACCCGATGGAGTTATGAATGTCATACTGCTCCAAAAGGCGAATGGCGTCCTCTACATCAGCAGCGTAATCCAAAACCAAGCGTATAGCACCCACTATCGTCAAGTCGGGCTTCTCCGTGTCATAGTCGGTCGTGTCGCCGTCCAGTTCAATCAGGTCTGCCACACACAGTCCTTTCTCGTTGATGCCATCAAAAGGAATATACACCGTTGCCAAGGCCGTCATACCATCCATGCCTGCCATAGGATGCCATTCATCGCCTATGCCGATAAAAGCAAACGACGAGGTGGCAATGCTGGCATAGGCGTCATCCGGATAAGTCCGCACAATAACCATGTTCTGACCCTTATCGCCGAAATCAAAACTACGGCAGAATAGTTTGGACGTGGATATCGTTGAACATCCGGCATCAAACTCCACTTCGTCACCTTCGGGCAATTTCATGTAACCTTTGGAGAGGAAAGTGGCAATATACTGCGCCATGTCTCGGTCGGTCTTGGCTCCGCCTTGGTCGAGGAACTGCTTAAAACCGTAGTCGCCCTTGAAAGTGAAGGTATAGAGACCTTCGTCTATCATTTTGAGCGACCGCATCGCTTTGAGTTCATCGCCGAAGAGGTGCCATCCTCCGTAACAGAAGATACCTAATCCTACTATGAGGATAACCAGCAATCCACGGAAAGTATATCTGACAGCCTTGTTCATCGTAAGTTGTTTCTAATGTTTTCTTCTAAAAATCAATCACTTATTTAGTAGTTGTTCGTTAAATTTCTGTAAGGTGTCCAGTACGTTCACGCGGACGTGGATGTAGTTCTCGATGCCCTCTTTCTGCAGGTCTTCCATGCAAGCGGGAGCACCGGCCACCACGAAGATGGCGCGGCCGGCGAGGTACTTGTACGCAGCGGGTGCATACTCAGCATACTCGTCGTCCGACGAGCACAGAACGATGATGTCGGCACCGGCGGCGAGCCCTGCATCCACTCCTTCTTCTACGCTCTTGAAGCCGTTATTGTCGATGACCTTGTAGCCCGCACATGCGAAGAAATTGCAGCTGAACTGCGAGCGTGCCAGACGCATGGCGAGGTTACCAATAGTTAGCATGAACACTTTCGGCTGCTTGCCGCTCTGTTCGGTGCGCAAACGCAGTTGCTCGAACTGCTCTGCCTCGCGAACGCACGGGATGACGGGCAACTCCGGCTCGCAGCAACAGCCGCAACAGCCGGCAGCAGACTCAATCTTGCCGTCTGTCGTCTCGTTGAAGTTAGGATACTGGTTCGTCCCTAACAGTATCTCTTTGCGCTTGGCAACGTCCGCCTGACGCTTGGCCAGTGTCGCGTTCATGTCTGCCTGCACTTTGCCGGCTTTCACTTGTGCGAGCATCCCGCCATCGTCCATAATAGCGAGGAAACGTTTCCACGCCTCATCGGCCAACATCGACGTGAGGTTCTCCAAGTAATACGAACCTGCAGCAGGGTCAATCACCTTGTCGAAATGGCTCTCTTCCGCCAGCAGCAACTGCTGATTGCGGGCGATACGCTCCGAGAAATCATCGGGTCGTTTGTACGTCACGTCGAACGGCGTCACCACGATAGAGTCAACACCCGCAATGGCCGCTGACATCGTCTCTGTCTGACTGCGGAGTAGGTTGACGTACGCATCGAAAATAGTCATGTTGAACGTCGATGTGGTCGCGCACACGTTCATCTTCATCGCGCACGGGCAGTACTTGCCATCCACTTTCTCGCACTGACACCCGCCTGCGCAGTTGCAGATGGGCTCGTACTCACGCACAATCTTCGCCCACAGCATGCGTGCAGCGCGGAACTTAGCAATCTCCATGAAATAGTTGCCCTGGATGCCCATGTTGAAACGTATGCACTTGGCGGCTGTAGCGCTCTCCACACCCGCTTCCGTGAGCATCGTCATGTACTGTGCGCCCCATGCGAGTGCATAGGCCAACTCTTGAGCACAGTAAGCGCCCGCGTTGCATAAGTTGAGCGAGTTGACTCCGATGGTACGGAAACCCGGAAGCAACTGCTTTGCCTCGACGGCCAACTGCAGTCTCTCCATGATTGCCGCTTCATCGAACGCGTGACCTTTCGTCAGCATCTTCTGAATAGGGTCGCAGTTGATAGAACCGTGAACGGACTTCAGCTCAAGGTTCTTCGAACGGAAATAGTCTGCAAGCAACTGCGCCAACTCCAGCGTTCTGTGCTGGCAGGTGCTGAAATTCAGTTCAACCACCTCGCAATAGATGCCGTCCAACAACGTACGGATATACTCCGCACTCAGCTCCTTACCCGGGATAGTGAACCCCAGCGAGTTAACGCCCTTGTTCAGCACGTCCAACGCCTTGGCATTGGCGCTCTTGGCATCCATCGCCGGGATGTTCTGGCGCACATACCAGTCGTTGTTCTCTTTTGTCCCGCGCACAAACGGGTACTGACCGGGAGCTGACATCGTCGATGCAAGCCCCACTTTGTCCTCCTCACGATAAAAAGGCTGTACATTAAAGCCTTCAGGGGTGCGCCATACGAGCTTCTTGTCGAAATCCGCCCCCTTCAAATCGGCAATGATTTTGTCCTTCCACTCTTGTGTGGATGTCGGCGCAAAATCCGCCGCAATGTTCAATTTGTTTTCTGCCATTTTATTTGTTTATTTTGTCTATATGTTTTGTCTGTTTCTGTATGCTGCTTATTGTTTTTCTGTATTGTTTTTGTCTGTATATTTTCGTCAATATGTTTTTGTCTGTATTTGTATGCTGCTTATTGTTTTTGTCTGTATATTTTTGTCTATTTATTGTTTGTATGTGTGTCAAAACTCCGTTTTAGTCCAAAATCGACTGCAAAGTTACTGCTTTTTTTTCATATATGCAAATAAAATGCAAGAAAAATG
>CALAUY010000157.1 GCA_937892015.1 uncultured Bacteroidales bacterium
GGAAAGTGGGTTAACATACTGATAGTCAGTTTGTTTTTAGGCTCAAGCTAGCTTGAGCCTAAAAACGGCAAACGATGAGGCTCAATAGGTCAAAAAGTAGGCTAAAATTTGCATATATCATTAATTTTTAGTAATTTAGCGGCGTTAAACTAATTAAAAACGCCCTATGTATATAACTAAATGCCCCAAATGTAAATCATCTGACATCAAGAAAAATGGCATCCGCAGAGGTGCCCAATTCTACAAGTGTAAAAGTTGCGGAAAGCAATTTCTAAACCCGGGTTCTAAACCCACTCCTGGGGGTATATTACAGGAGTATGTTGCGGGAAAACAAACCATCGCAGAGATAGCTTTTCATCACCATGTGAGTGAGGCTACAATCAAGCGTCTATTCCACAAGGTGGTGGTTGCATGGCAGCAGCCTGTTCTACCGGGACGACATGGATATGTGCATCTGGATGCCACCTATTGGGGGCATAATTGGGGCATCATGCTGGCCATTGATGCCGAGACGGGTGAGGTGCTATATCTTGCTTTTATTAGGCACGAGACGACGCGCAATTTTGTTGATGCCATTACGGCTATCGTCTCAGCCGGATATAGGATAGATGGTATCATTATCGATGGTAAAACCGACTTGTTTTCGGCCTTATCTTATTATCCTCTACAGATGTGCCAATTCCATATGATTCAAATAGTTAGGCGATATTTAACCAAGAATCCTAAGCTGATTGCGTCCAAGGAACTGATGCGGTTATGTCGGAGTATGGTAACGATGAGGGGAACGGATTTTGCGATGGCATATGAGGGTTGGAAAACACGTTGGCGCGACTTCCTCAACAGACGCACAACGCACAAAGACGGCAGGTCATATTACTTGCATCGACGACTACGGACGTTGGTTCATAGTATCGATTTTTATCTGCCTTATCTGTTCACGTTCCAACGTCCGGATTGTAAAGGTATGCCCAACACCAACAATAAGATTGAGGGCACATTTACTGATCTCAAAACCAACCTCAATAATCATTGCGGATTGACCAAGGAGCATCGACAACTATTTATCACGGCCTATTTTCTGATGCGACAAAAACCATCCAATTTGTTATCTCTTTTTGATGATTCATCTGCATAAGTTTGTAGGGCTCGTGTCTATAGCATTACACGACCTATTTCCCAGCCTACTTTTTGACCTATTGACGCATACCTACTCTTAAACAGCCTACTTTTTGACCTATAGGCCTTGTTTTATTCGTTCGATTCGTGCAATTCGTGTTCGAAAAAACCACCCACATGCACTTGTCTTTGTTCTTTCTTTTCGTGAGGAAAATCCGGGGAAACGGCTTTGAGGAAAGATTCGTAAATGGTCGATTGACCATACTCTTTCATTTTTGCTCTGTGATTTGGGCGGGATTCGAACCCGCGACCCACAGCTTAGAAGGCTGTTGCTCTATCCAGCTGAGCTACCAAACCGAACCATTTTTCCCTATTTGAGTGGGGAAAAAATCAAAACGGGCTGCAAAGTTACTGCTTTTTTTTGAAAAAAACAAATTTTTTGGCAAAAAAACTTGCATATTTTGAAAAAAAGTAGTAATTTTGCACACTTTTTTATCTTAGGGTAGTCTGCTCCGATGCAAAAAAGGACGATTTTGACCGCGCAAAACGCCATCAATGATGACCACAGACAATGCACGTCCGATATCAACACAACGCACGTTCGATATCTACGCAGCGCACCATCAATGACCGCGCAATGGTATTAGAAAAACTGCCAATGTGTCAAAATCTGACGAAAACAGCTGCTTCGGGGCTGACTTGGCACGGATTTTGTGGACTAAAAACCGCACCGTTTGGGCTGACAGCACCTGACAAAACGGACAAGAGAAAAGGTAAAATAAGACGAGATAAGAGAAAAGACAAAAAGAATAAAGAAAAAGAAATTAGGTAGCAAATGAGACAATTAAAGATTACAAAATCGATTACGAACCGCGAGAGCGCTTCTCTGGACAAGTACCTCCAAGAGATTGGCCGCGAAGAACTGATTTCGGTGGAGGAAGAAGTGGAACTGGCGGGGCGTATTCGCAACGGCGACCAAGAGGCGTTGGAGAAATTGGTACGCTCCAATCTGCGCTTCGTCGTTTCCGTGGCGAAACAATATCAGAATCAAGGACTCAGCCTGCCCGACTTGATTAACGAAGGCAACTTGGGCCTAATCAAAGCCGCAGAGAAATTCGACGAGACCCGCGGTTTCAAGTTCATCTCCTACGCCGTTTGGTGGATTCGGCAGAGCATTCTGCAAGCACTCGCCGAGCAGAGTCGTATCGTTCGTCTGCCACTCAACCAAGTGGGCTCACTCAACAAAATCAATAAGGCATACGCGCGTTTCGAACAAGAAAACGAGCGCCGGCCGTCGGCTGAAGAGTTGGCAGGCGTGGTCGATCTGCCCATCGATAAGGTGGCAGACACGCTGAAGTTCTCCGGACGACACGTCAGCGTCGATGCCCCGTTCATAGAAGGCGAGGACAACACCCTGATTGATGTTATCGTCAACGAAGATTCTCCCAACGCCGATCGTGGACTCATCAACGAATCGCTCTCGACTGAAATCAACCGAGCACTCGACACGCTACAACCTCGCGAGAAAGAGATTCTCAAGAATTTCTTCGGCATCGGCGTTCCGGAGAAAACGCTGGAAGAAATCGGAAACGACCTCGGACTCACGCGCGAGCGCGTACGACAAATAAAGGAAAAGGCAATCCGACGACTGAGATCAAGCGGACGAAGCCGAGTACTGAAAACATATCTTGGGTAACAAAACAAAACAAAATAAAATAAAGTTAACGCAATGTTAAACATAAAGTTAAACACAAAGTTAACGCAATGTTAAACGTTAATTTAATAAAAAAATTATGAAAAAGCTATTAATTGCGTGCGCAGTTGTACTGAGCACCGGTTTGTTCACCTCTTGCGGCGACACACAGTATTGCTACGAAATCACTACCACGTATTCTCTTCTGGGTATTGAGACCACCTCTTCCAGCAAACAATGGTGCACCAAGAATGAGATTAAGAGCTACGAGGCCGCAGCTAAAGAGGCTGTAGTAAAACTCGGAATCAGCGAGGATGCCATCACCGTTTCGAGCAAACTCACCGGTCTGAGCAAAGACGAGTGCAAGTAATGCGCAAAAAACGCACCCAAAAAAGCACAAAAAATGCAGATTTTGGGTAAAAAAAGAAAAAAGTTGCGCTAAAGTGGCATTTTTTTGGCAAAAAATTTTGTCATGTCAAAAAAAAGCAGTACCTTTGCGCCGCTTTTTTCGAAAGGTGCCATCGTATAACGGTTAGTACTCAAGATTTTCATTCTTGCAATAGGGGTTCGATTCCCCTTGGCACTACACGGGTGATACTTATTTGGGCAGGCTACGGTCCTGCCGCTTCAACTCCTGCCCGCAAGGGCTCATAAACAACGTTCTGTCGAGAACAGACAATTGTGTAACACACTAAAACAACAAAAAGATGGCAAATCACAAGTCCGCTTTGAAAAGAATACGTCAGACGGAAAAGCACAACCTTCACAATCGCTATTATGCCAAGACCATGCGTAATGCGGTGAAGAAACTGCGTAACACGACCGACAAGGCAGAGGCCGCGGCCCAACTGCCCAAAGTGTCTTCAATGCTCGACAAGTTGGCTAAACGCAATATCATTCACGCCAACAAAGCAGCTAATCTGAAGAGCAAATTGTCTCGTCACGTGAACAAGCTGGCGTAACTACCGGCAGACGACGCGCGCGTCGAGAACACATGCGGCACCACAAGGTGCCGTTTTTTATACCACAGTGCACATAATGAATAGAAAATGGAAGAATTTGAGATGATTGCCAAGACCTTCAAAGGTCTGGAGGAAGTGTTGACGCAAGAGTTGTTGGCTCTTGGAGCCAATAATGTGAAGCCAAGCCGACGAGCCGTCCGCTTCACGGGCGACAAGGCGATGATGTACCGTGCTAACTTGTCTCTGCGAACGGCATCGCGCATCCTGAAACCGATTGCCACGTTCAGCGCGAAGAACGCCGATGAAGTGTACGAGCAGTCGAAAGCGATTGCATGGGAAGAGCTGATGGACGTGAACACCTCGTTCGCCATTGATGCCACTGTATATAGCGACACCTTTCGCCACTCGGGTTTCCTGACCTACCGAGTCAAAGATGCCATTGCCGACCGATTCAGAGAGCGTGGAGGTAAGCGCCCATCGGTCAAACTGACTAATCCTGACTTGTACATTAACGTGCACGTGGCGAACGAAACCGTGACACTGTCGCTGGACTCGTCAGGCGAGTCGCTGCACAAACGCGGTTGGCGCGAGGCAACAACTGAAGCGCCCATCAACGAGGCTCTGGCGGCAGGGATGTTGCTCTTAGCCGGATGGAACGGCGACACCGACCTCTACGACCCGATGTGCGGCTCGGGTACGTTCCTCATCGAGGCTGCAATGATTGCCATGAACATCGCACCCGGCATCTACCGCTCATCGTTCGCTTTCGAGCATTGGCACGATTTCGACAAAGACCTGTTCGAGGATATCTACAACGACGACTCCAATGAGCGACCCTTCACACATCATATCTATGGCTCAGACGCGTCGTTCTACTGCGTGCGCGCGGCAGAGAAGAACATCAAAAGGGCCGGTATGAGCAAATACATCTCGCTCCGGCAGTGCCGCATCCAAGACCTGCAACCGGAGATGCAGAACGGACTCGTTATCATGAATCCGCCATACGGCGAACGACTGACAATGAAGCAGAGTCTCGACATCCAGACGCTGTATGGCGAGATAGGCAACGCGCTGAAGTTCCGCTTCTCGGGCTCGACGGCGTGGGTCATCTCTTCGAACGAAGATGCACTGAAGTGCATCGGCCTGCGGCCGACACGCAAGATTCACCTGCTCAATGGCGAGCTCGACTGCCTTTTCAACAAATACGAGCTCTTTGCCGGCACACAGAGAGCGTTCAAGGAGGAAAGAGCAAAGAACAAAGAGCAAGAAACAGAGACGGAAGAGCAAGAAACAAAGACAGAAGACTGAGGACTAATGATGCCGCTGCTGATTGACCGATACGACTATCCTCTGCCCGAAGAGCGCATTGCCAAGTATCCGTTGGCTGAGCGCGACATGAGCAAACTGCTCGTCTTCCGTGACGGGACAATTACAGAGAGTCGTTTTCGCCATCTCGGCAACTTCTTGCCGGCAGGTTCACACCTTATTTATAATAACACGCGCGTAATACAGGCGCGACTCGTTTTTCACAAAGAGAGCGGAGCACGCATTGAGGTATTCTGCCTCGAACCGCTTGAGCCTCACGACTACCAGTTGTCGCTTGGCAGTCAGAGCGGTTGCACGTGGAAATGTATGGTAGGTAACCTCAAGAAATGGAAGACGGGTGCACTGTCGATGGTTGTGGCAGGAACGCTGTTTCGCGCAGAGCGACTATCGTCCACCGGCAACACGCACAGCATTCGTTTCTCATGGGACGACACAACGCTCTCTTTTGCGGAGATTCTCGACGCTGTGGGCGAACTGCCTATTCCACCCTACCTCAACCGAGCGACAGAAGAGAGTGACAAAAGGACTTATCAGACTGTCTATTCGCGCATCAAGGGTTCGGTAGCTGCTCCAACAGCAGGACTGCATTTCACCGAAGAGGTGTTGGACGACTTACGTCACCGCGGCGTGACAATGTCGGAACTGACGCTACACGTAGGTGCCGGCACGTTTCAGCCGGTGAAGACTGCCGATGCCAATGAGCACACGATGCACACGGAGATAGTGGCCATACCACGTCAGACGATTGCAGACGTACAGGCACACCTGGGACATATAGTGGCCGTCGGCACTACGTCCGTTCGTACGCTGGAGAGTCTCTACTACATCGGCGTGCAGATGGTGGAACGACGATGGTCAGACGAGGACTGTCACGTCGGGCAGTTCGAGCCGTACGAACGCAACTACACGCCACCAACAGCCGAAGCCCTACAAGCCATCTTGGATTATCTGGACTCCACCGGTCAGTCGGTACTACACGCCGAAACGCAAATAATGATTCGTCCCGGATTCGTGTTCCGCATCGTGAACCAAATGATTACTAATTTCCATCAACCCAAATCAACGTTGCTGCTGCTCGTGTCTGCTTTCTTGGACGGCGATGACGCTGAAGGCAAGAACTGGCATCGCGTGTACGACTACGCCCTCTCACACGATTTCCGTTTCCTCAGTTACGGCGACTCGAACCTCTACTTCCTGCCCTCATAACCCTCAAACAATTTCAAACCACTTCAAACGCCCGCAGGGCATTCAAACTATTTCAAACAATTTCAAACCACTTCAAACAGCCCTCTGGGCGCTCAAACTCTCATGATAGATACTCATTGCCATATCGACGACCCGCGTTACACGGCGGACTTAGAAGCGGTCATCGCTCGCCAGAAAGACGGCGGCGTGGAGGCCATCCTCGTCCCTGGCGTCAACCTCGAGTCGTGCCAAACAGTTCCGGCCGTGTGCAGCCGCTTCCCGGGCTATCTCTATCCGGCACTCGGCCTGCATCCGGAGGACGTGCAGGCAGATTACAAGCAGGTTCTGGCGCATATCCACGACACGGTCTTCCATTACAGCGAACTCTTCCCCGAGTCGTCACCGCTGGTGGCCATTGGCGAGATAGGTCTCGATTACCATTTCTCCACCGAGTTCAAGAACGAGCAACACCTCGCTTTCCGCGAGCAACTGGACTGGGCATTGACACTCGGACTGCCCGTGATGGTTCATTCGCGCGATGCCACCGAAGATACACTACGCATCATCCGCGAGTATCATGCGAAGAGTGGCGGACAACTGCGAGGCGTGATGCATTGCTTCAGTGGAAGTCGCGAGACTGCGAACGAATACATCCGATTAGGATGGAAACTGGGTATCGGTGGTGTACTGACGTTCAAAAACAGTAAACTGAGCGAAACGCTCCGAGACATACCATTATCGTCATTAGTGTTGGAAACAGATGCTCCATATATGGCACCCGTACCCCATCGCGGAGAGACAAATGAGAGTCGTTGGATGACCTACGTTGCACAAAAGTTGTCAGAAGTGTACCAAGTGCCCAAAAAAGACATTTTTGAATCGACAAAATGCACGTCAAAAGCACTTTTTTGCATAAAATGACGAAAAAAAACACATTTTTTTGCTTTTTTTCATTGTTATATCACTTTTTTTTTGTAACTTTACAGCCGATTTTGGATTTTACCCCCTAAAAACGACCTATTTTGGGCAAAAAAACGGGGCAAAAATGGAGAGATGCTCGAGTGGTTGAAGAGGCACGCCTGGAAAGCGTGTAAACTCCAAAAGGGTTTCCGGGGTTCGAATCCCCGTCTCTCCGCAAACAAAATAGTTTTGCGAGTAAAGCTTGCTTAAAGGAGCAAATACTGTTTTGTTTGGACAGGATGCCTGTGGCAGACTGTTGGGATGACGAGGAGCCTGCGACGAAAAATCCCCGTCTCTCCGCAAAAGAAAAAAAATAACCTTATAGCGAAGATATAATAACAAATAACTCAAAAACACAAAACAATGAAAAAAGTATTTGCAACCTTTACGGTACTCGCAATGCTCGGCTTTGGTGGCGTTGCTGTAATGGCTCAAGAAGAAGCAGCTCCGGCTGTAGAACAGACAGAAATTGCAGAAGATGAAGCAACTGTGGCAGAAGAGGCCGCTGTAGCAGTCGATGAAGCTGAAGAAGGCGGATTGACCGCTCTTCACAAAGCATTGAAAACAAAGTTTATTGAAGGTGGTGCCGGCTTCATGGCAGCCACGCTCCTCTGCTTGGTATTTGGTTTGGCTCTCTGCATTGAGCGTATCATTTATCTCTCTTTGGCTAAAACGAACACGAAGAAACTGCTTGATGATGTAGAGAAAGCTCTGAACGAGAAAGGTTTAGAGGCTGCTCTTGACATCTGCCGCAACACACGCGGACCGGTGGCTTCTATTTTCTATCAGGGTCTGAGCCGCTACGATGAAGGTGTCGATGTGGTTGAGAAAACCGTTGCTTCGTATGGTGGCGTTCAGCTCGGTTTGCTCGAGAAGAACCTCTCATGGATTACCCTCTTCATCGCCATCGCTCCTTCGATGGGTTTCATGGGTACCATCATCGGTATGATCGCGGCGTTCGATAAGATTCAGCAAGTAGGTGATATGTCTGCAACGGTTGTTGCCGGCGGTATCAAAGTGGCGTTGTTGACTACCCTGCTCGGTTTGATTATCGCCATCATCCTGCAAGTGTTCTACAACTATATCCTCTCTCTGGTTGAGGGTCTTACCAACGAAATGGAAGACAGCTCAATCAGCCTGCTTGACATCGTTGTTCGTTACGACGCAGCACAGAAGAAATAATAAGCTTATAAGGCTTAAAAACATCCTGCATTTTGCATCTGCAATTGCATAGTCATTAACTTATAAACTTGTTATTTATTATGAAAAACTATAGTCTGATATCTAAAGTTACCCTGTGGGTTTTGCTTGTAATCGGTATCGTGGTTTCGGCGATGGTGTTCCTTGGGGGCAACCAGGCTGAAGGTTACGAGGTTGCAGGCGATGTACTCGCGGTACCTGTCTTCACAGACCTGTTCCTCAACTGGAACTATATCCTGCTTTGTATAGCCATCGTGGTGACCCTCGTGTTTGTTATTGCAGGGTTCTGCCGCCAGTGGAAAATTGACCGCAAGAAGGCCCTCTTCTCGCTCGGAGTAGTGGTTGCATTCGTGCTGCTCTTCGTTGTCTGCTGGTTCCTCGGCTCACCGGAGAAAATCACCATCATCGGTTATGAAGGCACTGACAATCAAGGATTCTGGGCACAACTCAGCGACATGATGATGTATGCCAGCTACGCCCTCGTTTGCGGCGTAATCATTGCCATCATCTTCGGCGCTGTACGCTCATTGATGCTGAAAAAATAATACATTGTAATAATCGCAAAAGTAAAGAACTATGGCTCGTAAAGTTCCGGCAATCAATGCCAGCTCTATGGCGGACATCTCTTTCTTGCTGTTGATCTTCTTCCTGATTACCACCAGCATGGATGTTAGTCAAGGTCTTGCACGCCGTCTGCCACAACCGCCTGACCCCAATCAGAAGGTGGAGGCAACGGACATCAACCAACGAAACCTCTTCGTTGTCAAGATCAACTCGGCTAACCAACTGCTCGTGCAAGGTCAAGAGACCGACATCAAGCAGCTCCGCTCAAAGGCCAAAGAGTTCATTGACAACCCTAACGACGACCCGAACCTGCCCGTTCGCGTCACCGAGGAGATTCCCGGGCTGGGCGTTGTCACCTACACTCCCGACCACGTCATCTCCGTGCAGAACGATGTGGACACGCAGTACCAAGCGTATCTGGACGTGCAGAACGAACTCGTTGCGGCTTACAATGAACTTCGTGATGCCTTCTCTAAGAAACAGTTCGGCAAGTACTACAACGAACTGGAGGAGGACGAACAGAAACTCGTACAGAAGGTGTATCCTCAGAAAATCTCCGAGGCCGAACCTAAAAATTATGGGAGTAAATAATTATGGCAAGAATTCGTAAAGGTGAAAAACGTGAGATGCCGGCGTTGAACACGTCGTCACTCCCCGACATTATTTTCATGCTACTCTTCTTCTTCATGACTGTTACTTCCATGAAGGAGGTTACCTACAAGGTTCAGATTAACAACCCTCAGGCAACCGAGTTGACCAAGTTGGAAAAGAAAAGCCTCGTGCGCTATATCTATGTGGGCTCTCCCACGCGCGAACTGCAACAGAAATGGGGCAAAGAGACTCGTATCCAGCTTGACGATGCCTTCGCTGAGGTGGGCGAGATTGAAGAGTACATCGTCAATGAGCGTTCCGCTATGCGTGAAGACGAGCAGGGCAAGATGACTGTTTCTATCAAGGCCGACAAAGACACCCGCATGGGTATCATCGGCGACATCAAACAGGCTCTTCGCCGCTCATATGCGCTCAAGATTTCGTACGCCGCAACCAACCGTACGTCGTACTAAATCATACTACTATCAGAGGAGGCTGTCTTTCGTGGGCAGCCTCCTTTATTACTATCATCATAACACATGGAACTGACAATCTTATTGTTCGCCGTCCTGCCGGCGGCTCTTTTGGTGCTATATATCTATTTACGCGACCGATACCAGCGCGAACCCATTGGTCAAATCCTGAAAGGCGTGCTTTACGGCATCATTTCCGCCGTTCTGGCGGCATATCTTGAGTCTGCCCTTCAATTGGTGGGGTTGGTCACAGAATCTGCCGCCACGTGGTTGGGTGCCGGATGGAATGCGTTCGTTGGTGCTGCAATGCCCGAAGAGGCAACTAAACTACTGATGCTGTGGTTGTTACTGCGCAGAAACAAGTATTTCGATGAGCGCTTCGACGGCATCGTCTATGCCTGCTGTGTGGGGATGGGATTCGCCGGAACGGAGAATATCCTCTACCTGTTCGGTAATATCGACTCGTGGCAGTCGGTTGCCGTCAGTCGAGCTATCTTCGCTGTTCCTGCACATTTCATGTTCGCTGTGGCCATGGGCTATTTCTACTCGAAAGTGCATTTCCGCGAGATGAGCCGCTCGTATCGCTCGCTCGTTTTCGTCGTGCCGGTCGTCATGCACGGCATCTACGACGGACTGCTCTTTGTGGCAAACGTGTCGCCACAAGTGGCAGGCGTAATCCTGCTGTGCTTCTACATGTTCTGTTTCTGGATGTTCCGCGTTTCACGCCAACGCATCCGAGAGCAGATTGCCGCCGATGACCCCAACAACCTCATTTTCCGCGTCTAAGAACATTATCACAACGTAGGGCACCTCCTCATTAACACCCCGTCAACTCTCCGGCAACACTCCGTCAACTCTCTGTCAACACATATGCACCTCTGGTCTTCATCACGCCCGAGGTGCTTTTTTTGTCGTTACAACGCACAGAGGATGCACGCAGCAAGAGGGTAGAAAATCTCTTTGCTCTTTGTTCCATGCCCCACATTCGGTCCTAATCAGACTGGCTCCATAGGAGCGCTCCCCTAAGGTAGAGGGTGCACACGAAGTGATCGTACCCCTTGCGGGTTAAGATTTTACAATTGGACAAGTTATTTAAGATTGAATAATTGGATAATTTACGTTTGCGGATGGGAGGGGGTGAACACGAATCGAACGAATAAAACGAATCGCGGGATAACGGGATAAGGAAATCACTGAATAATGGAATCGCGGGATGAGGGGTGACGGGATTAGGGATGAAAAGGGGTGCAGAGGAGGTGTTTTTATCTAAATCGGAGTTCTATGTTTACTCCTAAAGTCGTAAACTCGCGCGCCGCACTCGTCCCTCAAAATGTCCACCGGACATTTCTCGGTGCGGCTTTTCCGCTTCATGTTATCCTACGTATATCTATCGTATATCTATCGTATATCTATCGTATATCTATCGTATATCTA
>CALAUY010000158.1 GCA_937892015.1 uncultured Bacteroidales bacterium
ATCGACGACTCTGCCGAGACGCGCATGGAAATAGAGATGTTCAAGAAACGCAAGGCGCAGTACCTCGCATTCGACAAAGAGGGGCGCGACGTGTTCCTGGCCGACAGCGGATACGTGCTCACCATGGCGCAACAAGACTACAAGCATATACGCTTCCATTTCACCAGCGAGTTCTGACCACGAACTGATCCACCGAACAAACAACAAAAACGATACTGATATGAAAAACAGAGCATTACAGATTCGTCTCATCGTGATGAACTTCCTCGAGTTCGCTGTTTGGGGCGCGTATCTCACCTCGATGGGCACCTATCTTGCCACGCATGGCATGGGTCAGAACATCGGGTGGTTTTACTCCATTCAAGGCATTGTCAGCCTGTTCATGCCCGCCCTGATGGGTATAGTGGCCGACCGCTGGATTCCGGCACAGAAATGTCTGAGTTTATGCCACGCTCTTGCTGGCATCTTCATGTGCGCAACGGGGCTCTATGCCTTCACTGCCGGCAACATCCATTTCGCAACCCTTTTCTCGCTGTACACCGTGTCGGTGGCTTTCTTCATGCCGACGATTGCCCTGACCAACTCCGTGGCGTTTAACGCACTGATTAAGGCCGGAATGGACACGGTCAAGGATTTCCCGCCTATCCGCGTGTTCGGTACTGTCGGATTCATCGCCACAATGTGGTGCGTTGACCTGCTCGGCTTTCAAGACACACCGTGGCAGTTCGTCGTGTCCGGCGGATTGAGTATAGTGCTCGCTGTTTACGCACTCACCTTGCCACCATGCGAGGTGAAGAAAGTAGAGGGCAACGTCGATTTGGTAGAAGCACTGGGACTCAAAGCGTTCACCCTCTTCCGGCAAAAGAAAATGGCACTATTCTTCGTCTTCTCGATGCTGCTGGGTATGTGCCTGCAAGTGACCAACTCGTACGCCAACCCGTTCATCACCTCTTTCGGTGCCATCGAGAAATTCGCCAACACGTTCGGCGTTCAGCACGCCAATATCCTCATCTCTATCAGTCAGATATGCGAGGCATTGTGTATCCTTGCCATCCCGTTCTTCCTCAAACGTTTCGGTATCAAGAACGTGATGCTGATGGCGATGTTTGCATGGGTCTTCCGTTTCGGGTTCTTCGGCGCAGGCAATCCGGGCTTCCCGGGCGTACTGCTCTTCGTCCTCAGTTGCATAGTTTATGGTTTTGCGTTTGATTTCTTCAACATCTCCGGCGCACTCTACGTTGACCAAGAGACGGCACCCGAGCAGCGTTCGTCCGCGCAAGGACTGTTCATGATGATGACGAACGGACTGGGTGCCACTATCGGTACGCTTTCGGCGCAGGCCATAGTTAACAAACTGGTATATGCAGAGAGTGTGGTGGCCGATGGGCCGATGGCCGTGTGGGCAGGATGGCGCAAAGCGTGGTTCATCTTCGCTGCATTCGCACTCGTCGTGGCAGTCGCTTTCTGGATATTCTTCCCGAAAACACCCGTGCAAACACAGCAAACCGACAAGCACTAACCAACCACGATCCAAGCACTAACCACGATAATGTATCGCAAGGAGCTCGCATATTATTTCTCAACACCGGTGGCGTATATCGTCATTGCGCTCTACTTGCTCATCATCAGTCTGGCCCTATGGGTGATACCCGGCAACTGGAACATCCTCGACTCCGGGTACGCTCAGGCCGACGGACTGTTTGCGTTGGCTCCTTGGCTCTTGATGCTCCTTTGCCCGGCTCTCACGATGCACCTCTTCGCCGATGAGCGTCGCTCCGGCAACTGGGATGTACTGCGCTCCAAACCCATCTCGCTCGCACACATTATCCTCGCGAAGTTCTTCGCTGCTTGGACGGTGGTTATCGTGGCGCAACTGCCCTGTCTGCTCCATATAGTGGCATTGCACCTCATCGCCGAACCGGCAGGCAATATCGACCATGGCGCACTGCTGGCAGGGTGGCTCAACATCCTCATGCTGAGCGCACTCGACACGGTTGCCGGCACAGCTGCCGCTTTCTTCACCAGATCGCAGATAACCGCGTTTCTCTGCGCTGCCGTGCTTTGCCTACTACTTATACTAATCTGATTCACAGCATATTATCAACGCCGCATATGACCCGCATCGGACTCCTTTCTGACACGCACGGACTACTCGACTCACGTATCTACGAACATTTCAAGGATGTGGACGAACTCTGGCATGCGGGCGATATTGGTTCGCTCGAAGTACTCACTCAACTGCGAGACTTCAAACCCCTACGAGCCGTGCGGGGCAATGCCGATTATGGGGACGTGCGGTATCTGCTCCGCGATGTGGAGGCTTTTCGCGTGGAGAACGTCCGAGTTCTGATGACGCATATCGGGTTTCAAAACGGCGTACTCACTTGGCCCGTGAGGAACATCATCAACCACGAACCCGTACAGCTCTTTGTCAGCGGGCACAGTCATATCCTGAAGGTGTTCTACGACAATGCGCACCGAATGCTCTGCATGAACCCGGGTGCAGCGGGCAAGTATGGCATACACACGGTACAAACACTGCTGCGCTTTACTATCGATGGCGATCAGGTGAACGACTTGGAAGTAATCGAACTGCACCGAACGTGACAAAATGACACTTTTTGGGGGCAGTTTTGTGCATCAGGGGTATCAAAAAGGGGTAAAAAATGCGGTTTTTTGGCAAAAAAATGACAAATGTGTTATAAAACATATAAAAAAATTTGGTCATGTCAAAAAAAAGCAGTAATTTTGCACACGTAATCAAAACAACACAATCTTTTTTGTACCTTAAAATAATAAACAGACTAATACCTTATAGAAAAAAGGACGCTGCGAAGCGTCCTTCTTCTGTCTATCAGGTTGGCCGTTTGCCGGCCCGAGGGGTGCGTGTCTCAACGAATCATCTCGCAACCCATATACGGTTGCAGAGCTGCCGGGATGCGGATGCCGTCTTCTGTTTGGTTGTTCTCAAGCAATGCAGCCACGATGCGGGGCAAAGCGAGGGCCGAACCATTGAGCGTATGGCAAAGAGCCACTTTCTTGTCCTCTTGACGACGATAACGGCACTTGAGACGATTGGCCTGATAGGTGTCGAAATTGGAGGTGGAAGATACTTCTAACCAACGATGCTGCGCCTCTGAATACACCTCAAAATCGTAACATAGAGCCGCTGTGAACGACATATCCCCACCGCTCAAACGGAGAATACGATAAGGCAACTCGAGTTTCTTGAGCAGCCCCTCTACGTGCTCCAACATCTCTTTGTGTGACGCGTCGGAGTGTTCGGGCGTGTCGATGCGCACAATCTCTATCTTCGAGAACTCGTGCAGGCGGTTCAGTCCGCGCACGTCTTTGCCATACGAGCCGGCCTCGCGGCGGAAGCACTCCGTGTAGGCGCAGTTCTTGACGGGCAGCTGGC
>CALAUY010000159.1 GCA_937892015.1 uncultured Bacteroidales bacterium
GAGGGGTATGTACGGCTTTGCCGATCGTCCTTCGGAAAGAAACTACTTCAAACCACTTCAAACTACCTCAAACCACCTCAAACCACCTCAAACCACTTCAAACCACCTCAAACTTTACTCTTTATCACTCTCTTGTGATGCCCTCGTACACATTGGAGCGAGTGGGGTCGATGGCCATGAGTAAGTCATAGACAGCGGTTTTTTCGGCAGCTGTGCCGCCATGGAAGATGTTCACCAATTCATCGACTTTGGCATCGAGGAAGATGGGGATAATGATGTTGGCCGAGCGGTTTTTGTTCGTTTCTCGCAGCACCTCCAGTCCCTCTGCGATGCGTGCTCTGCTGTTCGAGACGTTTGCTTGCATCTGATCTAAGCAGAGACGGTGGTATTCGTAGAAGAACTCGCGATAGGGGTGGAACGTTCTGTCCATCAGTTCGTTGACCATCACATAGCGTCTGCCTGTTGATTGGACACCTCCTCCCGAGCGTGCGTACGCCCATCCCGTGGCTTCGCTGTCGGTTAGTCCTGATGCCGTCTGTGCCGCATTGACGATATCTTCGCATGCTTGAAAATACGGCGTACCGCCTAATCGTTGGTAGCTGTCGGCATCCGTTCCGAGAATCAAATAGACGTAGTAGGCCAACATCGCTGTCAAGTTGGATTGGAACGTGCTCTGCTGGTACAGCAACTGTTCGTAGGCCTGATAGGTGAAATTGAACGCCTTGTCGCGGATGTTGAGCAGCGGGGTAGTGTACGACGTGTTGAAAACGGGTCTGGAGGCTTGGATAGTAGCCTCGCAATGGTATTCGTTGTCGTTGACGGAGCTGATGATAATCAGCAGGTTACAGTCGATTCGCTCTGTTGTCGCGTACGTCAGGTTCGTCCATTTATTGGTGTTGAGGAACTCGGTGACGGATTGACGCAGTGCCTCAAAAACCTCTTTGCTTGAACCCTCAATCTGATCGGAGTTGATAGAGACGTTGCAGTTAAGTTCTTGTGCGTGCAGACAAGTGGCAAGCGCACTGATAACGGCTAATATGAGCAGACTCTTTTTCATTCGGTGATGGATTGAATAGCTCCTGTACGTGTGCAGAAGCGGATGTGTGGTTTGCGCTTGATGAGGTCTTGTGGCAAGGCTACACTTACTCCGAACTGAGCAACAGGAATGGTCTTATTGATGAACAACGCGCCTTTGCTGTCCACCACTCGTACAGTGGCCTCGCCCGGGAGATTGTATCGTATATCCGACACTGCGACCGGTTTTTTCTCTTCTGATGGCAACAGTGTCTGCTTGCGGGTGCTGACAGTCAGCAGCACAGGTTCGCCGCTCATGTCGTCTTGCGCTACCACTCCGGTGAAGCGCGAGAAGCGCAGCAACACGCGGTTGTGCTCGTCCTCATCGGGCGTGTAGTAAACGGTTTTTCGGTGCTTGACTTGTCGCGTTGTGCCCACAAACAGCGCGGTCAGTTGCGCCTCTTGTGCTTCGAGTTGTTCGAGCATGGCGTTCAGCATCTTGCTGTCGGCCGGCATGTGCTCCACTTCGCCCGTCAACAGGTTGAGTCGCGCTTCGCGTAATCGGTAGATTTGCTTGGCAGCCGCTTCTGCCATCTTCGCTTTCGATGAGGCGAACAGTGCTTCTTCGGACAACGGTGCCAAACTCGGGCTGAGCGCATTGGGAGCAGGCATTGCCTCTCTGTTCTTGGACTCTTTCTTTG
>CALAUY010000160.1 GCA_937892015.1 uncultured Bacteroidales bacterium
GAGAAACCTCATCGCAGTGCCACAGTTGTCCACATCGATGCGAGTGGGATGCTCTTCCGAGAGCGCTTTGGCCATGATACGCACGTCTTCCGGCATCGATGCGCCGGTGAACGCAGTGAGGTCTTCTCCACGTAACGCTTTGCGTATCAGCACTCTGTTGGCGACACTCTTGCTTATCGGCAACTCGATGTTCACTCTTCAGTGCAGTTTATTCGTTGATGTCCGGCAATACCGAGTAGTCGAGGCTGTAACGGAGATGTTGCTCCACATACCCTTCCGAGTAGTCAATCGTTACATCAGTGATGTTGCCTTTCTTGTCCTTGACGAGCGTATAAACAGGATTGACAAAACCCTTGTACGGCGTGATATTCAGCTGCTTATAGCGACTGAGCATCTCTGCGTGAATAGTCGGGTCAATGCGCACGGCGTAGTCCTCAACCAACTGCTTGGCCTGAGCGTAATCGCCGGTGGAAACCACTTCTTGCACGATAGCAAGCAATTGTCCATACAGCGCGCGAAGTCCCTCGTAATCATTGATTTGCAGATAGTGCTTGCCGTCTCGCTCGATGATGGCCACTTCAGGCTTCTCGGGATGGGCATGTGCCAGAACCCAGTTGGCGATGAGTGCTCTGTTGCGCATGTGTGCCTCTTCTAGGTTCTTACCGAATTCAACGCGCACCAATTGCGTCAGAGCACCATTCATCATCTGTTGATAATACTGCGCCTTGAACGCCTCATCGTCAGGCATGATGCCCAGTTCCACCAGTTTGTGGTCGGGCATATAGTAGAGCGAGAACAGGTCGGCACGTGCCTCTTCAAGCGTCGAGCCGTGCTCTTTGAGGTTATCTTTCGTGATGCCCGGCAACAGTTGTCCTGAGCCGTGACCGAGACATTCGTGCAAATCTACATGCACATCTCCGGTGAGCGCGGCATACGTCTTTGCCTGCTCGCACTCTGCATCAGAGAGCATGAACTCTTCGTTGAAACCATTGCCAAGTGCAGCCTCATTGTACGCCTCCGTGAGGTTCTGGATAGTGACGGACTTAGAGCCATACGATTTGCGAATCCAATTTGCGTTAGGCAGATTGATGCCGATGGGCGTTGACGGATAGCAGTCGCCGGCAAGGATAGCGGCAGTAATCACTTTGGCCGTGATGCCTTTACATTCGGCTTTCTTGTAGCGCGGGTCGGTGGGTGAATGGTCTTCGAACCACTGCGCATTGGCTGATAGCGTGTTAGTGCGTTCAGTAGCCGCGAGGTTCTTGAAATTGACGAGCGACTCCCATGCTCCGGTGATGCCGAGCGGGTCGCCATACACTTCGGTGAAACCATTGATGAAATCGACGCGACTCTGCAGGTCTCTCACCCACGCAATGGCATACTCGTTGTATGTCTGCAAGTTGCCGGTGCGGTTGTATTCGATGAGTTTCTCTATGACCAGTTTCTGTTCGTCGGTCTCTGCGTATGGCAACGCTTTCTCGAGGTTCTCCACCACTTTCTTCAGTGCCGTGGCGTAGAGTCCACCATCTTCCGCTTTGTATGTGCGTTCTACCACGTTGCCATCGGCATCTTTGATGAGTTTGCTGTTAAGCCCAATCCAGAGCGGCTCGGCAGACGTATCTTTATGTGCAGCGTAATACGCTTCCGCTTCTCGTTGCGTCACGCCCTCGTAGTAGTTGCCGGCCGAGTTGAGCAGCAGATCCACGCCGTCGTCTTGGCAGATTTTTTTGGGTAGAATGGTCGGGTCGAAGATGATGTCGAGCAACTCGGCATAGTCTTCTTCCTTCAGATTGCTCTGCCTGCATGCATCCACGAACCATTCGCGCGAACATTCGGGCACGAACTTGTCGGCACTGTAATGGTGATGGATGCCGTTAGAGAACCAAACGCGCTTAAGGTAAAGCACGAACTTATCCCACTCATCCGTCTGTTTATCACCGGCGTAATGCTCGTAAATGGTCTCACAGATGCGGCGGATACGCAGATTATAGCGGCAGTTCTGGTCTGTGAGAATATCTCGACCCCAAAGAGCGGCTTCACTCAAATAGTAAACAAGCGTTTTCTGTTGCAAGGACAAGTCCTCAAAATCAGGCACACGATAACGCAGAATGCCCAAATCGTAGAATTGGTCAACCATATATGGAAAATCGGCAGTGGAGGGTGTGGTGTGTTTGTCCTCCTTGTTACAGGCAATGAGCGCCAATGCAGCGAGCACTGCGAGGAAGTGTTTCTTCATATTAAATCCTTTCGAGTACTGTTTGGATAAGTTCCTTGATGCGTGGCTTGTAGTCGGTATTCGCCGCTTCGGCCTTGCGTTGGGCAATAACGCAGCAAACGGTCATCGCTTTGTGTCCCATCAGCAGGGCAAGTCCGGCAATGGCCGAACCTTCCATTTCGTAGTTGGTGATGCGTTGCCCCTCGTAACGGAACGCGGAGATTTTCGTGTTGATGTCGGGCACGGCCAAGTTGCAACGCAACACGCGGCCCTGTGGACCATAGAATCCGTTGGCGGCAATCGTGCATCCTCTGTACATGTCAGTGGAGGCAACGCGGTCAATCAGTTCGGCATTGGCAGGCACGATGTACGGTACGGCTGCTTTTTCGGGGTATCCGATAAACTCCGTCAGCGCTTTCTCAAAACAGAGATCGCTGAGTCGGTCACGCCCTTCATAGAACGCCAAAACGCCATCGAAACCAATGCTCTTCTGCGATGCCAAAAACGCACCCAACGGAATATCTTCTTGCATTGCGCCACACGTGCCGATACGTACAATCTCAAGCGTCCGATGGTCGGATTTCTCAGTGCGCGTTGCAAAATCGATATTAGCGAGGGCATCCAACTCGTTCATGACAATATCAATATTGTCCGTTCCGATACCGGTACTCAGACACGTGATTCGTTTGCCGTGGTATTGACCCGTGATAGTATGGAACTCGCGGCTCCGGATATTGCACTCGATGGAGCCTTCATCGAAATACGAGGCAACGATATTCACACGGTCTTGGTCGCCGACCAAAATCACTTTATCTGCCAAATGTTCGGGACGGATATGCAGATGGAAAGCACTGCCGTCACCATTGATAATCAATTGACTTGCAGGGAATGTTCTCATAATGGTATATGTTTAAGTGGTTGCTCTTTTTACGCTTCACCGCCGCCCAGAGACATCGGAATACTGTTTGCGGGATTGTTGTCGTCATGAATACGGATAGTACCAAAATTGGTCTCGTATTTACGGATGTTATCTTGCAGCGCAAGCAGCACTCGTTTGGCATGTTCGGGAGCCAAGATAACGCGACTAACCACGTTGGCGGTTTTCTGTGCCGGCATAACACTGGCAAAGTCAAAGATGAACTCGGTTTGGGTGTGGGCGATGATGGCAAGATTAGCATATTTGCCCATTTGTGTTTCGGGAGAAACAGCAAGATGCAGTTTATTGTTTTGTTGTTCCATAATGATGTTGTTTTATAGATTAATTACCATTTTATTTCTTTTTTCCGCCGGAATGCATGCTTAATGAGCAACATCAAGTTGTAAACCGGCAAGAAGATGTCAAAAACAAGCAGGTCGCTTACCAAGAAGTGCGGTGTTCGGAAGATGTGTGCGCCGCGGTTCATCAGTGCGTACAACCAAATGAGTCGTCCTACAAACACCGCAACCACGGCCATGACGGCATACACGGGATAAAAAGGCAAGTCGCCACGGAAGAAAGCGACAAGGCTGATAATGAGCAATGTATATATCGCAGCGCGCAGAACGGGTTCGGCGACCAATCGCATTTTCGCGCCAAAACGGTAGTCGGGTGATACGCTCAAGTGGCGATATTTCTGTACGCGCCAATCGTGGAACGTGCGGTTAGGCACCGACCAAGTGAAACTGTCGGATGTGAGCACCACTTCGGTGTTGTGACGGTTGGCAATCTTGTTCACAAAGAGGTCATCGTCACCCGCGCGGTGGTTGAGCAGCCCTGCAAAGCCATTGTTGCGGAAGAACATGTCCTTGCGATAGGCCAGATTGCGACCAACGCCCATATACGGGTGACGCGACATCGCAAAACCGAGGAACGTGAGCGCGTTCTGAACCGTGTCATACCGGACAAGTCGGTTGATGAACGAATGTTCCGAGAAATAGCCGCCGTAACCTATCACCACTTCAGTCTCAGTGTTATCAAAACCTCGCATCATCTCCGTAATCCAGTTCGGACTTTCGGGCCGACAATCGGCATCCGTGAGCAGCAGATAATCGTATCGAGCTGCTTTGGCGGCAAGCGTCAATGCCAGTTTTTTCGATGAACTTACCCATGCATTGCGTGGCACAAAAGTCAGTCGCAGATTGCGGAAAAGTTGCGTGTAATGCTCCAAAACAGTCTGGGTGTTGTCTTCACTGCCATCGTTCACCACAATCACCTCAAATAACGGATATTTCTGGCTACACAGTGCTTGCAGATAATGTTGCAGATTATCTTCTTCGTTGCGTGCACAGACAATCACGCTCACGCCTTTTATCGGCGTTTCCGCAGCGGTAATAGCTTCACTTTCATTGTTTTTCCAACGGAAACGATGATGCGTTTGATGACGAACACGCCGCTGTACACCCGACAAATAGCGTGTGTAATAATAGAGGTAAAACAGGGCTACAACACCCGTTACCGCAAGCAAGATCCACTCTCCCTGCACACTCATTTGAGGTCAGTTTTCAGGTCTGATTCCACTTTGACGGTCTTGTCGCTCTTGAAACTCGGGCGGCAGAAAATGGTGTACACGGCTTGAGGATGATGGGCAACGGCATCGCGGTTGATGTATTTGCACAGCGGCTTAATCTTCTGATTAACAATCATCTCAGCTGCCATACTTCCTACTTCCAATGCGCCGTTCTCGCGCAGATGCGTGTTGTCAATCTTGCCGTCAGGGAATTTCTTGCACTCGCCCGCAGGCACGTTCATGAAATATTTCTTAGAAGCCTCGTCACCGAGTCCAATCAGCCACTCGGTGGTTGCCTCTTCCATATCCAAGAGTGCCACGTTCATCTCTTTCGCCACCATTCGCGCCGCGTAAGGATACGAAGTGTGTTTGGGTATCAGTTCGCCGGTCTTGCTGTCAAAATGTCGGCGAGAGATAGGTGTCGCGATAATCACCGTTGCACCTTTGGCTTGCGCTTCTGTGGTCATCTTGCGCAGATTGTTCATGTAGTCGGGAATCGAGGCATAACGAACAGGGTCAGACTGCTTCTGGTCGTTGTGCCCGAACTGAATAATCACGATATCCCCCTTACTGATGCGGTCGAGCACCACTTGCCAACGCCCTTCGGTTTGGAACGATTTGGTGGAGCGACCGTTCATAGCATGGTTTTGCACCACGATTTTCCCGTTGAGGAACGTCGGGAACACTTGTCCCCAACCAACTTCGGGAGAGATATCCAGCTCGGTTTTATCGGCCATAGTACTGTCACCTACCAAAAAGAGGGTCACCTGTTTCTTGGATGCGGAAGGAGCAATCAACATGATTGCCGCCACAATGAGGATGCGAAAAACTTTCTTCATGACATGTATATTTTTACCATTTTGGACTGCAAAGATACAAAAAAAATCTGAATCTGGCAAGTTTTTGCACAAAAAGAACAAAAAAAACGCTCTTTTTTCGCTTTTTTCTTGCATATTTCAGATAAAAGCAGTAACTTTGTATGCTGTTTCGTACAAAAATTGTGTCACATGTTAATCGAAGCAAATCCTTTTAAGGTGTTCGCGGGCTCAAAAGGCGTCGCGTTGGCGCAGCGTATCTGCGATTATTTGGGTTGTTCACTCGGCAGGGTGAATATTGAGCATTTCTCGGACGGGGAGTTTTCGGTCTCGTTCGAAGATTCTGTGCGCGGTCAGTCGGTTTATTTAGTGCAATCCACCTGTCCCTCTACGGACAATCTGATGGAACTGCTCTTGATGATTGATGCGGCCAAGCGCGCATCGGCGTACAAGGTGATTGCTGTTATCCCTTATTTCGGATGGGCACGGCAAGACCGCAAAGATAAGCCGCGTGTGAGTATAGGAGCCAAGTTGGTGGCAAACATGATTCAAGTGGCGGGTGCGGACCGCGTCGTGACGCTTGATTTGCATGCTGACCAGATTCAAGGCTTCTTCGACATCCCCGTTGACCATCTCTACGGGTCGTCCATCCTGGCAGATTATATCCAGTCGCTTAATCTGGACAACCTGATCATCGCTTCCCCTGATGTGGGCGGATCGAAACGCGCGGCTAATTTTTGCAAGAAACTGGAGCGCCGGCTCAAACACGAGGTGCCAATGGTCATCTGCTACAAGCAGCGCCTGAAAGCCAATCAAGTGAGCGAGATGCGCGTGTTGGGCGATGTGGATGGCAAGGATGTGGTCATCATTGACGACATCGCTGATACGGCCGGCACATTGTGCAAAGCCGCTGCGGTGATGAAAGAGAACGGTGCCAAGAGCGTGCGGGCCATCGTAACCCACGGACTCATGTCCGGCAATGCTTGCGAGAAAGTGATGAACTCACAGTTGGAGAACCTCATCTTCTCCGATTCGCTTCCATTCGATGTGGAGAAATGTCCTAAAGTGCAGATTATCACGATGCAACGCGCGTTTGCGGACACAATCAATGCTATCCAGACGCACACGTCTATTTCGGATAAAAATCTTCGTTGACCACGTAGCAATCGTCCCGTTCGTATGTCGAAGAGCTTAAGTCTTTTCCTGACTGCTGTCGTCTGTGCTTGCAGCTTATACGGGTGCGGCAAATCCGCACCACCTAAGGCTGATGTGCCTCGGTCTGCCGCTTTCAGTGCCGACTCGGCATACAACTTCATCGCTGCGCAAGTAGCTTTCGGACCGCGAGTGCCCGGCACCGCTGCGCACGAGAGTTGCGCACGGTATCTGCGTGACAGACTGCAAGCTTTCGGTGCCGAAGTGCGGGTAGAACAGGGCTGTCTTCCTAACTATGCGGGCGAGGAGCAACAGATATACAATATAATAGGTACGTACGCACCCGCGCGCGAGAAGCGTATATTGCTTTGCGCCCACTGGGACTGCCGCCCGTGGTGCGACCAAGAGGAGAACTACGACGACAGGATGCAGCCCGTGCAGGGTGCCAACGACGGAGCGAGCGGAGTTGGAGTGTTGCTCGAGGTGGCAAGGCAACTCGGGCTGCAAACCGGTGACGTAAGTTCGGCCGTGCCGGACGTGGGCGTGGACATCGTGTTCTTCGATGTGGAGGATATGGGTACACCCTCTTTCTACACCGGTCGAGAGCGCGAGGACACATGGTGTCTTGGAGCGCAATTATGGTCGCAACGACACCAATCAGACAAGCAGAGATACCTCTTCGGAGTGCTCCTCGACATGGTAGGGTCGCCGGATGCCGTTTTCCCTAAAGAGTACTACTCGCAGCAGTTCGCCAACGCGTATGTGGAACGCATCTGGCGCACAGCGCAGCAACTGGGTTACGGCCGTTATTTCCGCGACGTGCGCTCTTATCCGCTCATTGATGACCATTATTACGTGAACACACTCGCCGGCATACCGTGCGTGGATATTATCCATTACGACACGCAGTCGGGTACGGGCTTTGCGCATTATTGGCACACAACGCACGACGACATGTCCAATATCTCACGCGCTACACTCGATGCCGTCGGACGCACATTGATAACGCTTATTCAGAATGAAAATGCTCGAAATAACTAATCTGCACGCCTCTGTGGGCGGCAAAACCATCATCAAGGGGTTGAATCTCACCATTGGGCAGGGTGAGATACACGCGCTTATGGGTCGCAATGGTGCCGGCAAATCGACGTTGTCGGCCGTCTTGACAGGCAATCCCGCATATACGGTCACTGAGGGCTCCATCCGCTTCAACGGGAAAGACCTGCTCGCGATGACTCCCGACGAGCGCGCTAACGAGGGACTCTTCCTCTCGTTTCAGTACCCCGTGGAAATACCCGGAGTCTCGATGGTCAATTTCCTCAAAACGGCCGTCAACGCCAAGCGGCAGTACCAAGGACTCGAACCTCTCTCTGCATCCGAGTTCCTGAAACTTAAGCGCGAAAAAGAGAAACTGCTGGACATCACTTCCGGCATGCAGAACCGCTCCGTCAACGAGGGGTTTTCCGGTGGAGAGAAGAAGAAGAACGAGGTTTTTCAGATGGCGATGTTGCAACCCCGATTAGCAATCTTGGACGAGACGGACTCCGGTCTTGACGTGGATGCATTGCGCATTGTAGCAGACGGATTCAACAAAATACGTACGCCTAAGATGTCGGCCATCATCATCACGCACTACGAACGCATGCTCGACTATATCCGTCCTGATTACGTGCACGTGCTCCACAACGGACGTATTGTGGAGACGGGCGATGCCGCTCTCGCTAAAGCTATTGACGAACGCGGGTTCGACTGGATTGAGGATAAGTACCAAACTGATTGACGATGCAGCGTATGACGGAAGTGTTGCGAGATAAACGGGACGCAACCATCGATTTGGTAGTTGACGCGGGTGAGAGCCGACAAGTGGTGTTGCTCTCACCGGTCAACGTGCGACTCTCCGTTCGTCAGAGGGAGGGCTCTACGCTGAGCGTGCACGTGCTTTCGCTCACCGATGCCGATTCGGACTTGTCCGTCACGGTGAACCAAGATGAGCCCCATTGCCGGACACAACTCTACGGGTTGGCACTGACGCGCGGCAATCAGGTCGTGAACATAGAGACGCATGTGCTGCACAACGTCGGGCACGGTACGAGTACACAACTCTTCAAGAACGCGCTGGCCGACACTTCGCGAGCCACGTTCTACGGCGAACTCAAGGTCTTGCCCGATGCACAGAAAACCGAGGCATACCAAACGAACCGTAACATCCTGCTCTCGCCCGAGGCGAAGATGCGCACACGCCCGCAACTGGAGATTTATGCCGATGATGTCAAGTGCTCGCATGGCGCTACAACCGGGCATCTCGACACTAACGCCCTCTTCTATATGCAGCAGCGCGGCATCCCACTCGCCGAGGCCAAGCGATTGCTCTTACTCGCTTTTATGGAAGAGGTTGTGCAGACACTTCCTGACGAACCACTTCAAGAGGAGGTAAGACAACAGATAAACAAGCGGCTCAAATAGAGTCGCTCGTTTTGTCTATGAGTCACCCGTTAACGGAAATGCTTATTCCGCGTCTGCTTCACCCTCGTCGAAGATGGGCGTGGCGGCTTGTTGCTGCAACTCGCTCGCGGCCTCTTGCACCTGCTCGGAGATTTGGCTCTCGCCCTCCTGTACGCCCGAACGCTTCAGGTTGAAACCAACAGCAAGTACCGACATCACAACGATAATAGCCATCAACGACCATGTGGCTTTCTCAAGAAAATCGGCCGTCTTAGGAGCACCCATCACTTGGTTGCCACTCGTGAAACCCGCGGCCAAACCGCCGCCTTTAGAATTCTGTACAAGCACTAGTAGCACCACAAGGCCGCAAGCCAGTACAATAAGGATTGTTAAAAAAAGTACCATTTTTATTCTGTTTACAATTTATTTTTTACGTTTTTGATTTGTGTTGAGCACGAAATCGGGTGCAAAGTTACTGCTTTTTTCTTATATATGCAAGTAAAAACGCATTTTTTTGCTCTTTTTCATGCATTTTATCCGCCTAAATCCCCAAAAGACCGTCACTTTTCCTCGTTTTCCGTTCCGTTATACGCTCGCTCAGGGTTACCATTTGGCCACGGTATCGTTGTAGATATTCTCCGCAATCTCGGTAATCATGACGCTACAGAGCTCCTCTTGCACGTCAGTAAGTAGCTGACTCGAGTCGAACGTCTGGAATGCCGAGTAGGTCTTCTCGAATGACTCTTCGGGCGCAACGTTATTAGTGAACCGCACTTTGATGGTCAGCGTCAGTTTGGTCTCCGATGAATAGGAGTCGGCAGAGATGGCCATCGGCGTGAGCGTGTAGCCGGTAATCTCGCCCTCCAACTCGAGGTCTCCTCCCTTGCGCAGGATAGTGAGACGCGTCTGCCGGCTGTACAGGTCGCGGATACCCTCCGAGAGGTTGTTGCTCAACTGAGCATATACAAGCGCCGCGTTGTTGGGGAAATCAGCGATAGAGATAGAGTGAATCTTGGCGTAATCTATCGATGCACCGTTGAACTTGTACGAGATGACGCAACTCTGCATCATCAACATCACTACTGCCAATATATATACCTTACCCTTCAACCTGAAACTTGAAACCTGAAACCTGAAACCTGAAACTTTAAACTTTAAACTTTAAACTTTTTTGCTCTCCTACAGCCCAAACTTCTCTATCTTCCGATAAAGCGTGCGTTCGGAGATATTCAACTCTTCTGCCGCGCGCTTGCGTGAGCCCTGATTGCGTGCAAGTGCCTCCCTAATCGACTCTCGCTCAATCTCTTCCATCGTGGGCGAACTGTCTTCTTGTGGCGGGCGTGCCGTCTCACCGTCGTCCTCGCGCAACTCCTCTGCCTCTGCCTCTTCTACCTCTACCAGCGGGCGTGTAGGTGCGATAGGTGCAGGTGAGAGCGTGGCGGGCGTGCTATGTACCACCGGCGATTCGTTGCCGGGGATGTGACCGGACTGACCGGTCTGCAAGAGTACAATCTGCTTGCGCAAATCGGCAATGTCGTGCTGCATGATATTCAGCACTTTATAAAGCATGTCGCGCTCGCTCATCTGTTCATCGGGATAACGCTCCGAACCCGTGAAGAGTGCCGGCGCGCGATTGAGCTCATTCTCTTTCAAGTATGGCCGCAACATCGCTGCATTAATCTCGCGCTCTTCAGAGATGACGCACAGTTGCTCTGCGAGGTTCTTCAGCTGCCGGATATTGCCGCCCCAGTAGTAGTTCTTCAGCAACGTTTTGGCCTCTTCTGTAAGCGTGATGCGCGGGATAGCGTTCTGATCGGCAAAATCACCGACGAACTTACGGAAGAGCAGGGGGATATCGTCTTTGCGCTCGCGCAGTGCGGGCACGTGAATCTCCACGCCGCAGAGCCGATAATAGAGGTCTTCGCGGAAACGTTCCTCCCGAATGGCACGTGGCAACTCCACGTTCGTAGCAGCCACCACCCGCACATTCGTCTTGCGGACGGTCGATTCGCCCATGCGTAGATACTCGCCCGTCTCAAGCACGCGCAACAGCATCGCTTGCGTGTCCATCGGCAACTCACCGACCTCATCGAGGAAGAGCGTGCCACCGTTGGCTTCTTCGAAATAGCCCTTGCGGTCACTACGTGCATCGGTGTACGCGCCACGCACGTGACCGAACAGCTCCGAGTTGATCGTCCCCGAGGGGAAAGCACCGCAGTTGACCGACAGGTTCGGACCGTGCTTGCGCGGCGAGAAATCGTGGATGATGCGGGAGAAGATATCCTTGCCCACACCGTTCTCGCCGGTGATGAGCACGCTCAAGTTGGTCTTGGCAACTTGCACCGCCACTTCGATGTCGTGCATCAAGATGGGCGAATTGCCCACGATGCCATAACGTTGTTTGATGGTTTGTATCTCTTGTTGCGTCATAATGGTACGGATTTATTCAACGATAACGATGGTCTTGCCGCCGTGGATGTAGATGCCGGCAGTGCAGGGCCGAGAACTCATTTTGCGCCCCAGTAGGTCGTAATAGGCCTCATCGGTGGACATCTCCGGCACCTCGTCGATGGGGGTGATGCCGAAGAACGTGTCCATCTCAGCGAAGCGGTTGGCATACCATGCCTCAATGAGGCTAATCTCGCGAGCAAGGTCCGTCACATATTGCGGCTTACTCGACTTGGCCTCGAAATGGTCAACCATCCGTTGCCATGCGCCACTTTGGATGAACAGGTCGCGGTAACGCTCCAGCTTGGCATTGACCGAGTCGGGCGAGAAAGGGCCATTGCGTACCTCTCGCCAACGGCGGTACACGGTCAGCGTATATTCCGCATCGTAATGCACGGCCGAGATGGGATAGGGCTGGTTGCTGTTGACACCGCTCACCGGCCAATCCGTGTAGGTGCCGTTATAGCACGAACCATCGTACGCTCCACCGAGACTCGTGTCCAGATCCCACGGCGTCATCACAAAACGCCGCTTGTCCGCCTCTGCCTCCGTTGGGTCGTCGATGCTCTTGGTGATATTGCGCACAGAGACAAAATGGTTCTTATTTCCCCAGTTATCGGCTATACTCAGCGCCATCACATGTATCTGATAATCAGCCAGATTGTCCAAGTAGAAATATCTCTTCACATAAGCCGCCGTCTGTCCGTTATTGAACGCATCCTGCAACGGTGCCCATGCCACCGCTCCGCCCAAATCTTCGGGGTAAGTCAGTTCCCATGCGTTGTGGTAACTTATCACGCACGCGCCCGAATCGGCACTGTAACCAACGTTGTTCTGGTCAGCTACATCTTGCGTTCCGCTCTTGTAAAGCACGCCGCGGATAGTTGACGAACCGTCCGCGTTCTCCCGCGTCTTTTTCAGGTCGAGCAGCTTGCGATTGATACGGTCGCTCATGCAGTAGATGCCATAATATGTGCCGTTGATGTACACCTCCACAAACCGCCCTTCAGTGCCGTTACGGCCGTCGAACTGCGTGTCGTAGGGCAGACGGGAGAACTCGTTCCAGATGTCGAAAGCTACGCGGTTGCGCATACAGATGCGGTCGATGGCCATCGCGTCCAGTATCCACGACGAGCAACTACGCATACCCAACAATGCCGAGTCCGCTTCAGCACTATAGTCCGTCGTGCGCAGTTTCATGTTAAACGACGGCTTCATCATGTACTGCGAAGCAGTGGCACCGCGCGTCTTGAATTTCGCGGGCAACGACACCACCGAACCATCGGTGTCCGTCAACTCCATCGTGCCGTTCACATAACTACTCATGTTCTGCGTGAAAGAGCCGTTCATCTCAACGCGCAACACCGGCATCACGCTCTGCGCCTCTGCCGTCATGGCCGTCATTATCAGCCCTATCCACATCAATATATGTCGCATCCGTTTCATGTGCTTTTTCTTTTCGGACTGCAAAGTTACTGCTTTTTTTTCATATATGCAAATAAAATGCAAGAAAAATGCAA
>CALAUY010000161.1 GCA_937892015.1 uncultured Bacteroidales bacterium
TGGTCCTATTATGCTTGATGGCAGTGTGGGTTCATGCTGCTGAGCAAGACCGCACGTTCCGCGTCATAAACGCTGCCGACGGACTGGCTGACAATAGCGCTCAGACGGTGGTCTGCACCAAGACGGGGCGAATGATCATCTCGACCATTGGCAACCTCAATTTCTACAATGGCAGTAGTTTCACCCACATCGACACCCATCAGGACTTCCAGTATGACCTCCCGTCCTATGGCGGCAACAATCATCTCTATTTCGACCACAACCATCACATCTGGCTGAAGCGCAAGCATCTGGTGACCCGTGTGGATCTGATGACCGAGCAGTTCATTGTCAACGTGGCCTTTTGTATTTTTATTGTTTGAGCTGCTGTTTTATTGCAATTGTGCACCCAGTTCGCTGAACACATGCCGCAGGTCGGGGTCTTCGCGCAAGAGTCCTTTATACCACTCTACCTCTTCGGGACTATCAAAGCCCGTAATCTCCAGTGCCGCGTGCGTTGCCGAGTAGTCGGGCTCAGTCCTGAGGTCGAAATCTTTTATCATGAAGTGGGTGAAATTGTACAGCGCAACGTTGTAGAGCAGTTGGTTGAGCGCCGAGCCGTCGTTGCCGACAAGGATGATGACCGCGTTCTCCGGTCTCGGCTCTATCTCCTGTTGTTCGTCACCCTCAAGTTGACTGTTTTCACTCCGTTTGTCGGTGAGCGATGAGGTGGTGCCGCCCGTCTGACTCTCTGCGCCTTGATTGATTTGCGCGAGAAAATCTTTCGCCATCGCACCCTGTTCGCTGTCAGGGAACCGCGCTACGAGGTCGCGCAGTTCGGCTATGAACGCATCTTGCCCGTTGGTCTTGGCCACTGCAATGGCGTTGAGGAGCAAGAACCGCGGCATGAGTGGTGAGAGCGGGTAGTTCTCCTCAGCATGTGCTTTGTTGGCTCGGATAGTGGCGTAATCTGAGCGTTTGTATGCCGCGTAAGTGGCCTCATACACCGAGTCCTGCTCTGCCGCCATCGTGCGCAGTTTGTCGAAATAGCGCGGGTCTTTGACCACTGAAGCATAACTGCTTTCGGGGAACTGCTCCAAGAGTGCCTGGCGGTACTCCTCGGCAGCGATAGTGTCGTTCTGCCTGAGTGCTGTGAGGTACTGCATATAATAGAGGTCGGCCAGACGTGGGTCGTTGGGGAAACGGTGGCGCAACTCGGCAAACGTCTCGTCAGCAAGAGCGCGATCCTCCAGTTTCTCTTGATAGATGCCTACCATGTTGTACAGTGCCGTAGCTATCTGTTCGTCGGATGTCCGCAGTTCGTCCTCAGTGCGCGGTATCTGCTGCATGTAGTAATACGGGTCGTGTGGGTCGGTAGCGAGGGGCGGAAGACTGTCCATCGCAGCAACGGCGGTGGAGTCGGTTGGGTCGAACAGCTCATCGCTCTCGCCCTGTTCATCGCTCTCTTGTTGCGTGAAGAGGGCACTCTCGGCGTTGCTGTGCGCCTTTCGCCGCCAGTTGTCTTCGAGGGTACGTGACCCCCATTTCTGGCGGAACTGTTGTTGTCCCTGCCGCATGAGGTTGGGGTTGTAGAAATACCACTCTTTGGAACCTCCACCGCCAATCATGTTCGACGTGTTGACCGACTGCAGTCCGTCTTTCTCGCCGTTCTCGGCATCCCTTGCCGCCTGCGCAGCGGCAATAGAGTCGTTCTTCTCTTGCTCAATGAGTGCCGCCACCAGTGCTTCACACACTTGCAGCTGCTCTGCTTCCGTCATGCGACTGAGGCGTTGAAGTGAGTCTTGCAAAAGAACCGTGTTGTATTCAACAATCAGTTCGCTGAGCACTTCGGCGCGGTTGCGTATGCGCGGATAGTCGGCGTTGTCGGCAGAGAGGATGTTCGCAGCCTCTGCATAGTAGGGTTGTGCGTGCACGTAATCTTTCTGCTCGAAATAGATGTCCGCGGCCGTCACCAGCACTTGCGCTTTGGCAAATCCGCCTTGCGTGCTCTCTTCGATACCTTTCACGTAATATTCGAGTGCCGCGGCCGTATCGCGCTCTGCCATGCGGATATTACCCATCGCGCCGTATATCTGGTCGAGTTTGTCCTTGTACTTATACCGCCTGGCCATCTTCTGCAAGTCGCGGATTGCACCGGCAGTGTTGCGCTCCAGTTGGGCGAGTCGGATGCGTGCATTGAAATCCATCTCCCAGTCGGGCTGCATGTTGATGACCTCTTTGTAATACGTGCGCGCGTAATCAGGTTGACCGTTGGCCTCGTAGAGTTGCGCGAGTACGAAAGCAAAACGAGGACGATTACCTTTACGCTTCTCGTCCTGCATCGCTATCTTCACGTGCGGGATTGCCTCTTTGTATTGCCCTGCCTTGAGCCGCAAGTCGGCCGTTGCTGCCGAGTAGAGCGAGGCATTCTTGCGTTTGAGGTCGTCTGCATGCACTTTGTTCAAGAGGTCTTCGGCCTCGTATATCCAGCCCGACTCGGCATATGCGCGAACCGACCAGAGTTGACATTGAGCCACCACATCCTTGTCGTAGTCAAGGTGCTGGGTGATGTAGTTGAACGTGCCTATACTCTCGAGAAAATCGCCTTTATGGAACTCCGCCTTGCCCAGTAGTAGCCACGCTTTCGGCATTGCGGGGTTGAACTCCTCCTGTTTGAGCCAATTGCGGTAAGCAGGGTCGTTCATCTTCTTCGGGTCGGCTTTCGGACGCTTCTTGATACTATGCAGCTTGATGCACTTGCGGCATTTCTCGATAGTGCGGTCCATCTTGCCTTTCGCCGCTTCGGCCGCGCGATGGTTGCTGACGGGGTACAGCGGCAGTATCGTCGTGTAGTCGTCTTGGTTGGCGTTGGCGATATCTTTCAGACCCTCTTCGTAAGACGTGTTGCCATTGTAGTAAATATTGTAGTTAACCTTCATTGCATGATAAGCACGGCCGGCCGTCGTGTTCTTTTGGGTAGAACACGACGCAACCAGCAATGCCATCATCAGTATGTAACCACAACGTTTCATTCAGACAAATTTATATTCTGTTTGCTCGAAGTATATCTCCCCCGGACGCAGAACGGGCGAGGGGAAGTTCGGGCAGTTGGGCGAGTTGGGGAAGTTCTGCGCCTCCAAGCATACAGCAGTCTGCACATCGTACTCGCGTCCCGACTTACCCACGTTCTTCTCCACCCAGTTGCCGGTATATACTTGCAGTCCGGGCATCGTTGTCCGTACCTCCATCGTGCGTCCACCGGCAGCAACGATAGCCGCCAACCTGCGTTTCTTCTCGGGATTGGCGTGAAGCACGAAGTTGTTGTCAATACCTCTACCCGGGGCAAAGAACGGGTCGTCGATGCGGTCACCTATACGTGTCGGTTCACGGAAGTCCATCGGCGTACCATCCACCGGCAGTATCTCTCCCGTCGGGCATGCGGTGTCGTCGAACGGCGTGTACTCGTCGGCGAACACTTGCAGCACGTGGTTGTGCACGGTGCCGCTGCCCTCACCCTCAAGGTTGAAGTAGGCGTGATTGGTGAACCCGACGATGGTCGGTTGGTCAGTCTTGGCCTCGTACGTGATGAGCAGTGCGTTCTCGCGAGTGAGCGTGTACGTCACATAGACATCCATATTGCCCGGGTAATGCTCCTCGCCGTCAGCTGCCTTCAGGTGCATACTAATGCTGTACGCCGTCTGCCCGACGATGTCCCACACTCGCTCATTGAACCCCACTACGCCGCCGTGTAGCGCGTTCGTGCCGTTATTGAGGGTGAGTTGGTACTCCTTGCCGTCAATAGAGAAACGTCCGTCCTTGATGCGATTGGCGTAACGACCGATAATAGCGTTGAAATACGTCTCTTTGTCGCGCCACTCTTCGAACGTGTTGAAGCCAAGCACCACGTCGGCCATCGCACCCTCTTTGTCAGGAGCATAGAGACTTACAATCTTGGCACCATAGTTAGTCACCTGTACGCGCATCCCGCTCGGATTGTGGAGCGTAGCAAGTACGACACGTTTCTTGTTGTGGTAGGTGCTGAAAAGTTCTTCGTTGACCATAACTCACTCTACTTGATGAACACCGTCACTGATTTCTGCCACATAAAAGTCGGCTTTGATGCCCGTCTTGGCGAGGTAAGCAGCACCCACTTTCTCGATGAAATCGGGGATATTGGCCTCTCGAACGAGCGAAACGGTGCACCCACCAAAACCGCCACCGGTCATGCGGCTACCGATAACGCCGCTAATCTTCCAAGCCTCTTCGGCAAGGGTATCGAGGTGCAAACCTGTCACTTCGTAGTTGTCGCGCAGCGAGACGTGACTCCGACACATCAGTTGTCCGAAGAGCTCGATATTGCCGGCTTTGAGAGCCGCCACAGCGTCGATAGTGCGTTGACATTCGCCTACCACATGCTCGGCGCGCTTAAGAGCCACGGGGTCTTTGATAGCATCTTTGATTTGCTCGAACTCCGCCTCGCTGAGCTCGGCAAGATTCTTCAGGTTAGGACGAATGGTACGGAGTTGCTCGAGAGCCAATCCGCACTGCGCCACGCGGTCGTTGTAAGCGCCTGAGTCGAGTTTATGCGGCGAGTGAGTGTTGCTGATAACCACCTTGATACCCTCCAGTTTGACAGGCACGAGCTCGAAGTCGAGCGTGTCGCAGTTGAGGTAGATGGCGTGGTCTTTCTTGCCTTGTGCCGAGGCGAACTGGTCCATGATACCACAGTTGACTCCTGCAAACTCATGCTCGCTGAGTTGACCGATTTTTGCCAGTTCGGTCTTGTCGTATCCGGCACCGAAGATGTCGTTGAAAGCACAAGCTGTCACCACTTCGATGGCAGCTGACGAGCTCAGTCCGGCACCTGCGGGTACGTTGCCCCAGATGAGGATATTCCAGCCGTCCTTGAGTTCAAATCCGCGTTTGATGTACTGGGCAATACAGCCGAGGGGGTAGTTGACCCAACTGTTCCCATCGAGCGGTTGCGTCAGTTGGTCGAGTTCGAGCGAGATAATCTCGGGCATGTTCAGCGATTTGAAACGCAGTTGGCGACTGTCGTTCTTCGCAAGCAACAAGTACGTGCCGAAACTCAGCGCACACGGGAACACATGCCCGCCGTTGTAGTCGGTATGCTCGCCGATGAGGTTAACACGCCCCGGGGCGAAATACACTTTTTCAGGTTGCTGATTGTACGCCTCAGCAAAAGCAATCTTTAGTTCGTTCAGTTCCATAGTATTACTTGATTATGTTTGTTGATTTTTTTGCTTCATATTCCTTCAGGTAGAACGGTTCCCAGTACGCGATGTCGCGTTGCGTGTATCGGGCTCGTCTCATCCACGCGGCATTAGGCACGATTTGCCCGATGAAAACGGCGTTTTGAGACTGTATGACGGTGCTGCATTTGTAGGAACCATTCCCGAAAAAGTACACTTTGCCGGAGGTCAGTTGCTCGGCGAACGAGTGCTCGTCGATGATAGTGGCAGTTGCGGGACAGACCTCTTCGAGCGCGGGGGTATAGAGTGCGTTGTACACTTCCATTCTGCGCGCATCAATCATCGGGCAGAGTAGCCCGCTGTGTATGGTATCTGCCACTTCGGCAGCCATAATCTGCAACGTCGGGACAGTCAGCAAGGGCACGTCGAGTCCGTATGCCAATCCTTTGGCGACAGAAGCGCCAATGCGCAGTCCGGTGTAACTGCCGGGTCCCTCGCTCACGGCCACTGCCTCAATCCGGCGACCGATGTGTGCCAACTCGTCCATCAGACTCTGCACCATCAGTGGCAGTTCGCGTGCGTGCTCACTACCGCTCTCATGCAACCGCACCGACAGCACTTCGTCGCCTTGTGTGACAGCGGCCGAACAGGCATCGGTAGATGTTTCGAGGTTTAATATCACTTGGTCACTAAGCATGTTCCATCGGTTGAGTTTCATCGTCTGCGGGCATACCCGGCGCGTCGGGCGTGTCAGCCGCGGCCACTGCCGATTCGGGCTGTTCGCCGATGATGAAACGTTTGTAATACGATATCATCAATGTGGTCATCGGCAGCGCGATAATCATCCCGACAATCCCAAGCAAACTACCCCAGATAGAGAGTGCAAGCAGGATGATGGCAGGATGAAGTCCGGTCACGTTGCCCATAATCTTGGGCGTAAGAATCATGTCTTGGATGAGTTGCACCACCACAAAGACGACAGCTATCAGGACAAAGACGAGCCAAAGTGGTCGTCCCGTTTCAGCGGACTGTAGGATGCCGAGCAGTACGCACGGGATGATACCGATTGTCTGCAAGTAGGGTACGAGGTTGAGTACGCCGATGAAGAGGCCGACAAGTATTCCCAGCGGGAGTCCGATTATCTCGAACCCGATGGCGAAGAGGATACCCACGATGCCAGCCACTGTCGCTTGTCCGCGGAAATAGGCGTTCATGCCGTTCTCGAGGTCCGTTGCCAAGCCGGTCACTCCCGCGCGGTACTTGGCAGGGATGAGGTTCGGCCAACCGTTCGTGAGGTCGTCGTAGTCGAGCAAGATGAAAATGATGTACAGCACACAAACCGCCACAATCGCCAAGCTGCCGATGGCGTTGAGTGAACCCGAGAGTACACTCTGCACTTTGGGTACTATCTTCTGAATGAGTTCCTGCACGTGCGTATCTTGCGCAAGGCGGGCGATGTCCATATTCTGAATCAGTTCCACATAGTTGTCGCGCAAATCAGGCGGCAATAATGAGACAATCTTCGATGTGTCGATGGTCTCCACGTACTCGGCGATGTAGCCCGAGAGCGTGGCCATCTCTTTCGAAATCAGCGGCACGATGATGGCGATAATGCCGGCAATGACGGCCAAGACCAGCACCAGCGCAACGAAAATACTCAAACCGCGATTCTTGAGGCGGCACTTGACTTGCAAGAACGTCACGAGCGGATGTAGCATGTACGCAATAATCCAACTGACGAGGAAAGGCAGCAAGACCGAGCTGAGTCGGCGGGTGAGCAGATAAAGCCCCACAAGCACCAGAACGGTTATGATGCCGCGCGTGATGGTGTCGAGGTTGTATTCTTTCGGTTGCAGTGATGTGTTCATTGGTGGCGAGCGTTATTTGGTTCTCTTATTCAGTGCTATTTGGTATGCCTGTTCGTAGTACGTGAAGAAATGTTTCCACTCGGCTTTCTCAGCTATCTGTGCAGCTTTCTCTCGTGCGAGTGCCACTTTGTCGGGCGTGAGCATCGAGAAGCGGAAGAGTGCGTCGGCAGTGGCGGAGATGAGTTCTCCCCAATTGCTATCTGTACGCGTGATGACTTGTGCACCCGATTCGATGTTACACTTGCCACCCTGTTCGCGAATCCACATGCCATATCCCGCCTTGTCGGTGGTGATAGTGGGTACATGGAAAGCGTTCGATTCGAGCGGCGTGTAGCCCCACGGCTCGTAGTACGAGGGGAAGAGGGTGGCATCCATACCAATGAGCAGGTCGTAATACGGCATGTTGAAGATGCCATCGTTGCCGTTAAGGTATGAGGGGACGAAGATGACCTTGACGCGCGACTGCGGGCGGTTGTACAGTCCCAGTTCGTGCAGCGCGCAGATGATGTGGTCTTCACTCGGGTTGTGGAGTCGGTGCGTTGTCCAGTAATCGTCGCGTCCGAGCTCCTCTTTCGGCCCTGATTGCCATGCCGGCACGAGGATATACGCCACGATTGTCTTGCCGGAACGGATAGTGTCGAGTTTGTCGCGCAGCACACGCAGACTGTAGAGCGTGGCATCGATGCCCTTGTTACGCCATTCGTAACGTCCGGACGTGCAGACAAAGAGGCAGTCATCGGGCAACGGATAAGCCATCACCTGTTCGGCCACATCCCGCAGTTTGGCACGAGCGCGCTCGCGGGCGGCGGTGAAAGCACTGCCACACGGCACAAAATCGGGCTCGAAACCATTGGGTGTGACGATGTCCACGGGCTTGTCGAGCAGCTGCTTACACTCGCGGGCGGTGATGTCGCTCACGGTTGTGAAGCAGTCGGCAAAATGAGCAGCTTGACGTTCGGCGGAGTGCTTGCTTACCATGTTGAGTTCTTCGGCCATCTGGTTGCCATTGTAGCAGTCGAAGAAATCGTAGAGCGGCTTGTAGTTGCCCGCAATTGAGCGGCCTATACCCGTGGCGTGAGTTGTGAAGAGCGTGCCAATCTGCGGACAGTGCTCCTTGATATAAAAGAGTCCGAATGCCGTCTGCCATTCGTTGAAATGGGCGACGAACGGCTCGTTCGGGTCGCGTCGGTGCAAGTAAGCGTATAGACTCGTCATGACCTGACCCGCGCCGTGCCCGAACATCGATGACTCGTCGTAGTCGCCGTACGCCGCGTGCGACTTGACGCCGAACAACTCCCACGCATGCGCATAGATAGCGTTCTTCTCTTCCATCAGATGCATCGTGTCAATCAAGATGGCGATGGGTCTTCCCGGCACTTCCCATCGACCGATACGCACGTGCAGCCCCGCTTTTGCCGCCTGTTTCTGCCATGTGGGCAGCAACGATTTGGTCTCCGTGAAATACGGCGATGGAGCCGTATGGAACATTTTCTCTATATCCGGACCGAAAAAGAACACTTTATCTTTGGCGATGCGCTGCATGGATGCCGCGCGAGTAGAGAGCACGGCATATATTCCCCCCACACGATTACAAACTTCCCAAGATGTCTCAAAAATATACATATAATCAGTCTTTATGCTCAAAACAATATCGTTGCGTTGGGTCCATCGTTAAGAACCGCGTCGGCATTGCGTTCAGTAGAGCGGGCACGTCGGTTGTCGCGTTGTTGGCGGCTTGCACAAGTGGCAGATAGTAGATGCCGTCAGTCGCACTCCAATAGATGCGGCTGAAGACGTTGTCCACGCACAGCGCCTGTCCATCGGCGTTGCTGCTGAGCAGTCGCGGTTGTGTGCCGCTCATGTTGCACACGTAGAGTCCCCCGTCTGCGAGGTAATAGATTTTCTTTGCGATGGCATCCACTGCGAAATGCAGGACAGTCACATCGGTTAGAATAGCACCTGCATCGGGCGTGATACCGCTGTGTATGTCCGCTTCGCGGAAACGATAGATACCCTTGCCATAAGCTACAAGACAAACGTCGTTGTACCAAGCGAGGTCGGTGACCGTCTGCCCCGCTGTGAGACCGTATCCGAGAGTGGTGAGATTGGCCCAGAGCATCGGCGATGCGGAGCCTTGTGTGAAGATGCCCGAGCGAGTCTGTTCCGCTGTACGATAGATGAGTCCGTCTGTTCCACTTGCCCAGTAGAGCATGCCATCGTGACAGGTGCCGGCAGAGGCAGGTGCTTGTAGCACGTCAGCCCGTGTGTGCGCTGCGAGGTCAATGGCCTCAATATGGTCGCTCATGAAGAGGTAGAGTTGGTCGCCATGAACGACTCCGGCCACGGGTGCCGTCTCGATATACTCATCGGTCGTGAGTGAACCCACTGCGACCCGAAAAGTGAGCGGCCGTTCTGCGCCGTAGGTGAAAAGACGCTGTAACGATAAACGTCCTTGTGCGGGCGAGAAAAGCAGCGATGGAGCGATAGTGTCCTCCACTGCAAACGTCTGCGCACAGTCGTACTCATTGTCGCCGACAGTCAGGTGGCAACGGACGGTAACGCCGCAGTCGTGCTCGCGGAAAAGAACCGTCACCTCTTGGTCTGTCAGTTCACCATCGTGCAGGATGACGCTGTCGCCCAACGTCCATTGATATGTCACCTTGTAGCTGTACGGGTTATATGCGCTCATCCGCAGCGCTACCGGTGTCATGAAACGGGCAACGGAGTCCTCAGAGAGCTCGATGGTCGGGACTGTGTCCGACACGACCACAGTCTGCGCGCAACGGCGACTTTTCTTGCCATCCACCGTTAAGATGACGCTGTACGTGCCCGCACGTTTGTACACTTTGCTTGGACTCTTCGAGGACGACGAGGTGCCGTCACCAAACGTCCATTCCCATTTCTCTCCCTCTGAGGTCGAGTTGGTGAAACTGATAGTTTGTCCCGCTCGCGGCTCTTCGGGCGAGTAGGTGAACCCCACTTCTTTGTCGCTACATGCTGCCGTAAGCAGGCACAATACGATGAGGTAGATATGTCGTTTAGCGTTCATTGTCGTGTAATATATTCATTATCTTGTCTAAATCGGCAGGCGTGTCCGTGAGGGGCAGTTGGTGCATCTCGCTATCGGCACGAAACCACGTGAGTTGCCGTTTGGCGTAGTGTCGAGAGTTTTGCCGTACCATGTCTGCCGCTTCGTTGAGCGTCCACTCGCCGTCCAAGTAGCGGAACATCTCCTTATATCCAACGGTGTTCAGCGCGTTCAGGTGTCTAAGGGGCATCACCGCACGCACTTCGTCTAACAATCCTTGTGCCAACATGTGGTCAACGCGGGCGTTGATGCGACTATATAAGGTATCGCGCGAGCGCGTAAGGGCTATCTTGACAACGCGGAACGGCCGCTCTTTCTTATTCCCGAGTCGGAAGCGCGAGTAGGGTTGTCCGCTTGCACGACTCACTTCGAGCGCGTGCAGCAACCGCTGGGGGTTCTGCGTGTCAGCGTTGGCGAAATATGCGGGGTCGGCCTCTCGAACTTGCTCTTGCAGCCATGTGAGCCCGCGCTGCGCATAGTCGCGTTGCAACTGCTCTCGCAGTGCTGTCGGCACTTCCGGCATGTCATCGAGTCCGTGACAGACAGCATCGATATACAGCATCGCTCCACCGACCATCAACACCGTGTCGCGAGTTCGAAAGAGCTCTTCCAATGCCGCCAACGCATCGCGCTCGTACTGTCCGGCGTTGTACGACTCCGTCAGAGTGTGCGTCCCAACAAACAAATGCGGCACGCGTGCCTGCTCTTCAGGTGTGGGCGCAGCTGTACCTATCGGCAACTCACGGTATATCTGCCGCGAGTCGGCATTGAGCACGGGTGACCCCAACCGCTCTGCTACACTCAAGCTGAGCTCGGTTTTGCCCACACCCGTCGGGCCTGTCAGTACAAGCAGCGTCTTCATCCGCCCCGTCAGAACATCGTGCCGTCGTCGAACGAGAGGTCTTGGAATCCCTCCATGTCGATGTCGCCCTCATCGTAGAGGTCACCGCCATAGAAATCGCTGTCGAGGTCCATATCATCGCCCCCCGCATTGAGGTTCGTCAGGTCGTCTTCTTTCAGCTGTTTGGGTGCTTTGCCTTTACTATCTGTCAGTTTGACACCATCTACATGACCCTCTTTGATGCTATTGAGGCTCCCGAAGAAGAAACGATCCATCATCGGGTCGAACACGTAAATGAGGCGTTGCTTGGGTTCACGAAGCAGGTCGGACAAGCGTGTCTCCTCCATCGTCATGTTGTCGTACGCGTCGGTGTCAGGCATGGGAACCAACGTAATCTCCTGCTCGCGCTCCCAGTCGGCATTGCAGATGAAGAACGATGTCATCTGGTCATCGCTGTAACCCACCGATGCCAAGAGGGCTTTGTGCAAGTCCAAGAAAGTGGCATCGGGATTGGCCTCGAAAACACGCTTGAAGGCATCCACCTCCTCGTTCATGAATGTCAGTTTATATACCATTGTTTCAATTTTTGTTTGTCGTTATGTATATTTTTCGGCTGCAAAGTTACTGCTTTTTTTTCATATATGCAAGCATTTGGGAGAAAAAAGTGCATTTTCGTTCTGGAAATGCGCAATTTTGGTGGAATTTTGGGAATTTAAACAGGTATAATGAACACAAATTTGGGCAAAAACTTGCATATTTTTGGGAAAAGTAGTAACTTTGCAGACTTTTTCGTACGACGAGTCGTCGGAAAGATGAAGAAAGAAGCTGTTATATTAGGCATAGAGAGTTCGTGCGATGACACGTCCGCAGCGGTTATACGCGGTGGTATGTTGCTGAGTAACGTCATAGCATCGCAGAAAGTGCATGAAGAGTACGGCGGTGTAGTGCCGGAGTTGGCGTCGCGTGCTCATCAGCAAAACATCGTGCCTGTGGTGGATACGGCGTTGAAGCGCGCGGGGATAAGAAGAGACGAGTTGAGTGCCATCGCTTTCACCCGCGGTCCGGGTTTGCTCGGTTCATTGTTGGTTGGCACATCTTTCGCCAAGGGGTTGGCTCTGAGTTTGCGTATCCCGCTTGTGGAGGTCAACCACCTGCAGGGTCATGTGTTGGCGCATTTTGTGGAGGACGGCGATGGTCGTGAGAAACCCACGTTCCCGTTTTTGTGCTTATTGGTGAGTGGCGGCAACAGTCAGATTGTGCTGGTGAAAGCGTATAACGACATGCAGATTATCGGCCAAACGATTGACGATGCAGCGGGCGAGGCTTTTGACAAGTGTGCCAAAGTGATGGGGCTGCCTTATCCGGGCGGCCCGTGGATAGACCGACTGGCCAAACAGGGCAATCCCGATGCGTACGTATTCGCCAAGCCGCATATACCCGACTACAACTACTCGTTCTCGGGACTGAAGACGTCGTTTCTCTATACGCTTCGTGACATGCTTCGCGCGCATGGGGTAGAGACGGTGGACGAGTTGGCAGAGCGTGTGCCCAACTTGCGCGAGAATCTCTGCGCCTCGTTGCAAAAGACGGTAGTGGACGTGCTGATGAAGCAACTGCGTAAAGCGGCTAAAGACCTGCAAATCAACACAGTAGCTGTAGCAGGCGGAGTGAGTGCCAACAGTGCTCTGCGCGCCGCTTTCATCGACTACGGCGAGCGTTATCGAGCTAAAGTGTTCATCCCGCCTTTCGCTTTCACCACCGACAACGCCGCGATGATTGCAGAGGCAGGGTACTACAAATATCTTGACGGCGACTTGTGCCCGTTGGAGGCCGTGCCGTTCGCCAAGACGAAGATATGAAAACGACTGAACTCAATGATTATAAGGGCGTTGTTCTCTTCGTTGTCTGTCTGTTGGCTGCTAATTTTTTTTGGAAGTTTACGGTGCAGGGCGATGAGGGGGTGAACGAGGTTTTTTGGTTGGGGCTGAACATCACGCCGCCGTTCCGAGTGCTGTCAGAGCACATCGCGCAAGTGGTGTATCGTCTGACGCGCCTCTTCACCGACGCGGTGCATTTTGAGAGCCCATATACGGTGGTGTTCGACTCGGGTTTTGCGTACAGCGTCGTATGGAGTTGCACAGCCCTGAAGCAGTCGTTCATATGGCTGATAATCATGCTGTTCGCGCGAGGTGGCATAAGGCATAAGTTGTGGTTCATCCCGTTGGGGTGGATTTGTGCGTATATGTTTAATATTCTGCGCATTGTGCTTATCGGGCTGCTTTCAGAGCATCACCCCGAGAACTTTGAGTTGTACCACACCATCGTGTTCAAGTACCTCTTCTACGGGATGTTTTTCGGTCTTTGGGTATTGTGGGACGTGAAGATTAGAACAATGGATAATCGTGAAGATGAGAACAATGGATAATCGTGAAGATGAGAACAATGGATAATTAATAAATGGTAAACAAAATAATGCAATCGTTTAAAGAAAGAATACAAGCAAGCAGTACGAAGAGTCGCGTAGCGGCGTGCATATGGTGTACGTTGTACATCTTGTTCATCATCTGGGTGTCGGTGGGTCATTGGTCGAGCCTATGGTGGCTGCTGTTGTTACCCGTCATTGCCGACATGTTTCTGACGCACTACATCCCGTGGACGTGGTGGAAGCGTTGGCAGAACAAAAACCGCATGCTGTACACTATTTTCTCGTGGTTGGATGCCATCGTGTTCGCTCTTGTGGCCGTGTATTTCATCAACCTCTACTTGTTTCAGAACTACCAGATTCCATCATCGTCGTTAGAGAAGAGCTTGCGCGTGGGTGACTTTCTGTTCGTGAGCAAAGCCAGTTATGGCCCGCGCATCCCGAATACCCCGCTGAGTTTTCCGCTCGTACAGCACACCTTCCCCGCATGGTTGGGCGGCGGCAAGAGTTATATAGACAAGCCGCAATGGGAGTATCGGCGTATGCCCGGATGGGACTCGCCCGAGAAAGGCGACATCGTGGTGTTTAACTTCCCGACGGGCGACACGGTTTGTTCGCGCATGCAGAACCCCGACTACTACACGCTGCGTTACTACTACGGTGATGCTACCATTCAGCAACGGAAAGACATCTTCGGAGAACTAATCACGCGTCCTGTTGATCGCCGCGAGAACTACGTCAAACGATGTGTCGGCACTCCGGGCGACACCCTCCAAATAGTGGATAATCAGGTGTTTGTCAATGGAGATATACTGCCCGACCACGAGGGCGTGCAGTACAACTACTACGTACAAACCAACGGGTCGATGCTCTCGCCATCGGTGCTCGAACGCATCGGCATATCGAAAGACGACCGTCGCTATATCAACCCTCGCTTGCAGGGTGGAATGGATGAGATACTGAGTCTTGGACTGTCGCTCGACAAGCCCGTCTATCATTTCCCGCTCACGCAAGCGATGAAAAGCGAACTACTACGTACGGGAAAGGTGGACACTATCATCATCGAGCCTTCTGACCGCGGCGGAGAGGTTTATCCGCTTGGCATGATTCATCATTTGGGAGACACGTCGTATCGTTGGACGCGCGACAACTACGGGCCAATCTACATCCCCCGTAAGGGCGATACGATTGTGCTCACGAAAGACAATTACGGCATCTACCGACGCGTCATTGAGGCGTACGAGCACGAGAAGGCCACTATCGGCGACACGTACACCTTCAAGATGGATTACTACTGGATGATGGGCGACAACCGGCACAACTCTGCTGACAGCCGCTATTGGGGCTTCGTGCCTGAAGACCATATCGTCGGACGGCCTGTATTCGTTTGGCTCAGTATAGAGAAAGACAAGCCTTGGTTCCACGGGCATATCCGATGGAAACGCTTGTGTATGCGTGCTGACCAATGACGCTGCCCACTGCATATTGGGGTCCGAAAGCGTGGTTCGAAAGGGCACTACGAATGTCGGATACAGATTGCCCGCAGATAGAGGTTTACGACTCGTTTCCCAAGCAGACGCTACGCAACCGCTGTTTCATCCTTGCCCCGACGGGCGAACGGGTCATGCTGACGGTACCGCTGCGGAAAGTGGAGTCGAAACAGTTGACACGCGACGTGCGCATCAGCTATCAGCAACATTGGCAACACCAACATTGGCAGGCTATTCTGTCCGCTTACGGCAAGTCGCCGTTCTTCGACTACTACGCCGACTTCATCCGTCCGCTCTACGAGCGAGAGTTCGGTTTTCTGCTCGACCTCAACGATGCCACGTTCATGGTGGCCGCAGCACTGCTCAAAAACGAAATGCCCTCAGCCGGGCAGATACCGCTCGGCCGAACCGCTGAATGGATGAACGCCGACACCGACAGCTGTTGGGGCGATGAGATAAGTATATTAAACGATTTGTTCCTGTTTGGGCCATTAGCCCTTACAGAAGTGAGACATGAAAGATATTGATTGGACAAAACTGACGTTCTCTTACACAGAGACGGATTACATCGTTCGTTGCCGGTACGAACATGGTGCTTGGGGCGAGTTGGTTGTAACGCAAGAAAAGACGCTGCCGATACATGTGGCAGCTGCGGGTTTGCAGTATGCGCAGCAATGTTTCGAGGGACTCAAAGCGTATCGCCGCGCCGATGGCACTATCGGCATTTTCCGTCCGATAGAGAACGCACTGCGCATGCAGGACTCTGCAAGAGCGATGTATATGCCGCTGTTGCCGACAGATACTTTCATCGAGGCGGTGACTCTTGCAGTAAAGATGAACCTCGACTACTTGCCGCCGTATGGTACGGGCGCAACGCTGTATATCCGGCCCATCATGTTCGGTATCACCCCGAAAGTGGGCGTTGCGCCGGCGGAGGAGTTTGAGTTCTGCATCGTGGTGACACCCATCGGCCCGTATTTCCCAACGGGGTTCGGGACGACACCTTTCATTATCAACCGGCATGTCGATCGTGCAGCTCCACTCGGGACGGGGCAGTACAAAGTGGGTGGCAACTACGCCTCTTCTTTCCGCGCTACCGAACCGGCACATGAAGCCGGAGTAGGGGTTCTCTTCCTCGACTCGGCGCAACATCTGTACCTCGATGAATGCGGCGGCGCGAACATCTTCCTCGTCAAAGACGGCACGTACTGCACGCCCAAATCAGATAGTATTCTGCCGAGTATCATCAACCGCAGTCTGATGCAGTTGTGTCGCGACTTGCTCATCCCAGTAGAAGAGCGTCGCATACCATACACCGAACTGGGCACGTTCACCGAGGCTGCCGCTTGCGGGACAGGAGCAGCCATCAGTCCTATCAGCCGCATCACCGACCCCGACAATGGCATCACGTACCACTACGGAGAAGAGCCCGGACCCGTCTGCAAGCAGCTGTATAAAGCGTTGCGTGACATCCAGTTCGGCCGTGTGGAGGATGCACATAATTGGTGCTATATATTGGACTAATATAATATGGGGCATGTAAGACCGATAAGACTCATAAGTCCCATAAGTCCCATAAGTCCCATAAGACCTATAAAATAAAAACAATAACAACAATGAAGAAAAAACTGTTAACTTTTGCCGTATTGCTCGGCGTTGCCGCCCTGTTTTCCGGTTGCAACTACAACACCCTCGTTGAGGAGCAAGAGAACGTAGAAAAGGCGTGGTCGGAAGTGGAGAACCAATACCAACGCCGCAGCGACCTCATCCCCAATATCGTCAACACCGTCAAGGGATATGCAGCTCACGAGCAGACAACGCTGACGGATGTCGTTGAGGCTCGTGCCAACGCTTCGTCGGTGAAGATACAGGCTGAAGACCTCACGGAAGAGAACCTCGCCCGTTTCCAACAAGCGCAAGATGCCCTCTCGCAAGGAATAGGTCGATTGATGGCTGTGGCCGAGGCTTATCCCGACTTGAAAGCCAATGAGAACTTCTTGGAACTGCAAGCGCAACTGGAAGGCACGGAGAACCGCATTACTGTGGCTCGGCGCAATTACAACGAGACGGCACAAGTATATAACGCCGAAATCCGCAAGTTCCCAACAATCGTCTATGCCGGTTGGTTCGGCTTCAAGAAGAAACCCTATTTCCAAGCATCTGCCGGGGCTGACAGAGCTCCTGTAGTAGAGTTCTAACAGGCCATAAAGCGTCATAACGCCCCCATATGAAGCGACTGTTTCTTTCTGCAACCGTTTGGTGCCTGCCGCTATTTCTCTTTGCAGAGTTGCCGGCAGCTACTAACCTGCTTGTCAACGATTTTGCGAACGTCTTCACCCGTTCGCAGACGCTGCAGATGGAACAGCGACTCGAAGCGTTCTCTGACAGTACTACGAACCAGATATGTATCGTGACCATCAGCGACCTTGAGGGCTACGAGCCGGCTGACTATGCGCAACGACTCGGGCAGAAATGGGGAGTCGGCTCGTCCAAAGATAACGGCGTACTTATCCTGCTCAAGCCGCGAAGCGCAACCGAGCAGTATATCGATGTGTTCATCGCTACGGGTTACGGCATCGAGGGCGCATTGACCGATGCGCTCTGCAAGCGTATCATCAACAACCACATGGGTCCCAAGCTCAAGCAGGACCCGCCCGACTATTTCGGTGCCGTGGAAGCGGCCGTGATGCAGATTGAGCCCGTGATGCTCGGCGAATACAACGAGGGTCCTGCATCCACCGAAGAAGACGATGGCAGCATGTTGTTCGGACTGCTGGTGCTTGCAGTCATCGCCCTACTTTTCTTGATGATTGCTTCCCCATCGAAGAAACGCCGCGCGCGCAACCGATTGGAGAACGCCTCCACGCCCGATGAGTTCGCCGCCGCGGTGCCGGATGCCATCAAAGCAGGCGTACCGGTTGAGTGGATTACCCAACTCGAACTCGATATGCCACGCCGCACGCTACAAGCTGTGCAGAACGCACGCTCGCAGTCCTCGCTTGAGACGCAGAAACGCCGCGCAAGGGCTTTCGGTAACAGCAAAGAGGCGATAGATGCCGCTGCTGCAATTGCCCTTGCGGCCATGGCCGCCGCAATGATGGCCTCCTCACGCCGCACTAACTACTCATCGTCCCGAGGCAGTTTCAGCGGCAGTTCCGGCGGCAGTAGTTTTGGTGGTTTCGGTGGCGGTAGTTTTGGTGGCGGTGGTGCAGGTGGACGATTCTGATCATCCGCCACTACTACAATAAAGTCCCAACGCATCGACGGACATCCACGTTTTCGGTTTTCGGTACTTACTTGGCAAGCTCCGAATGGGCGCTCCTATGGAGCTAGGAGGATGGGTGTGATACTCTCGTTTTTTTATTTTTATTTTTATTTTTATCAAGAATTTGCGAATGGATGGGTGGTTTTTTTTCGAACACGAATCGAACGAATAACTAAGATACAGTTTCATACCCCTCCACCGCAAGCGGTCCCCCTGTCTAAGGTATTCTATGAAAGCCACTGGCTTTCAATCGCAAAACCGCCCTTGCTCGCTAAAGCGAAGCGGTTTTTGCTTCTTAACCCACAAGGGGTACGATCACTTCGTGTGCACCCCTACCTTAGGGGAGCGCTCCTACGGAGCTAGTCTGATTAGTACCGAAAGCTGAAGGGACGAATGGGACGAATAAGAGCAATAAGACTAAGGGGACTAATAAGAGCTAAAAGAAAAAGGGCAAGGGCGAATATCAAAGAACAAAAGGGGCGAATATCAAAGAACAAAAGGCCCTCGGAGGGAGAGCCTTTTGTCGGTATAGTGATTCCGAGGAATCGAGATTAATTTATCAATCATTCACCTTACGGTTGGCGGGGAATTATTTCACCCGGTGGGGAATAATGCACCTTGCGGGGAATGATGCACCTGCGGGGAATTATTTCACCCGGCGGGGAATAATGCACCTTGTGGGTGATTATTTCACCTTGCGGCCGGTGGTGTCGAAGGTAGAGCCGTTAATGCGGATATAGATATGTCCGTCACGGATGAACTTGACGCCATCGACAGCGGCATCTATACTCCGGATATCGGTGGCGTTGACGATGCTCAGCAGGATGTCCCCGACGTGGATGTCGTTGTCGGCATTGTAGCTGGTTGACTCACCGTAGAATGCGAATCTGAGCATATGTCCGGCAGCTGCGGAGAAATCGATAGAGACATTCGTACCGGTAGTGGGTATATCGTTCAGCACGTTGGCAGCACCTTCTTCGTTGCTCCAAACGAACGCATTGGCGGCATTCCAAGTGGAGCCATCGTCGAGCGAGAAGGCCACGATGAACTTGTCGTCGGTGCCGGTTGTGTCGGCAGGCGTATCGATGTAGTTACATTTGTTGTAAGAAACGCGGAACGCCAGTTGGATTTGTTCGCCTGCGGCCAATTGTACGTTGGTCAGGTCGAGAGACGGTGAAACAATCCAATCTTTGCGATAGGAGCCATAGATATTCAGCTTGAGATGTGCCTCTTCGAACACGTCGTTGGCAGCGGTAGAAGACCAAGCGTAGCTGTATCCGGAGAGTTCATCACCCTCGAAGACGGATGAAGCAAGAATACTGGCTCTGTACCATTCATACGACACATTCGAAGATGTCAGTTCGGGTGCGAACGGCAAGCCGTAAGCAGTCTTGAAGCTCAACTCAGCAGACCATTCATCGGTGTTGCAAGCAGCCTGAACCTGAACGACATAGGTTGTACCGGCAGTCAAGTCGTTGATGGCTTGCGGCATGGTGACGTTAGACAGCACAACCCAGTTCTCGCCGTCATCGGAGTAGCGGAGATTGAAGGCCTCCAGTCCGTACGTGTTCCACGAGATGACAGCCGAATCTTGTGCTATCTCGTTTGCCTCGAGTCCGTTGGGCGTTTGGCAATCGCTGACGGTGCTGAAAGCAACCACTGCCGACTCCAGACTTGAGCCTTCTTCGCCACAGTTAGCCTGAATCTTCACCTCGTAAGTCGTTTCGGCAACCAGTGAGTCAAGATGCAGCGCATTGCCCTCTACTTGGTTGACAACCCATTCACCGGCAGGAATCTCCGTGCCAAGCTGAATATCGTCGATGTAGAGATTAAATTTGTCGTAAGACAGATACTTCACGCAAATGAACGTCGTTCCGGTCGGCACTTCCTCTTCGAAGAGATGCCATGCCATATCAGATGCAGTAACGACATCACCAAACGTGAATGCAGTGGTATCGTTGGAAGTCGAGCTATATCCAACCTGGAAGGTCTCGGGATAAGTAGAGCTTCTGTTCTTATAGTAGAACGAGAGACTGTTAACGAGCGTTTCCAATTGAGGAGAAACCAGGAACTGAGGAGGATTAGAGTTGTAAGAGAATGTGAAGCTGGCACCACCGGAGTGCGCATAACTATACTCAAGGCCTGAACCATCTGCACAATTAACCATTGTCCAGCCGTTTAAGCCGTTCTCGAAGTCTTGATTGAGTCCATCGACAGAAGCTGCTTCTCTGTAGCTAACGGTGTAGCTGTCGGCATCGCCACCCCAAACGAGGTC
>CALAUY010000162.1 GCA_937892015.1 uncultured Bacteroidales bacterium
ACAATCTCAAACAATCTCAAACAATCTCAAACAATCTCAAACAACTTCAAACAACATCAAACAATCTCAAACAATCTCAAACAACATCAAACAACTATATCATGCGAAAAACACTTCTTTTCTCCATCCTCTTTCTAATCGGCAGTATATCGTATGCCGCAGTTAGTATCACCAACGCTGCCGGTTGGCTCGAAAGTGCGTATGCCGAATGGTCACCCATGAGCGGCTACAACGATTTCAATGTGTACGTTCGTCCTGCCAATGGCACGTACCAACTCTTGGACAAACAACTCATCCGCAGTTACGCCACGTACTACCGTGCCGATGCTCTTGGTCTCGCTGCCGGCAGTTATCAGCTGAAAGTGGTGCCGGTTCTTAACGACAACGAGGTGGCGGCAGATGCCGCTGAAACGGCACTTCTCACCGTCTCTGCGCACGACCGCAATGGTTTCGCCCATTTCGGTTACACTGCCGGCGTAGGAGCATACAACGACGATGGCACGCTCAAAACCGGCGCGAAAGTGTTCTACGTGCACGCGGGTAATGCCAAGACGATTAGCACTACCGTTGTAACCGACAAAAACGGTGGAACAACGCTCTCTACCGGCATGCAAGCCATCATCACAGCATACCAGAAAGGGTACGACACTACTCCACTCTGTTTCCGCATCCTCGGTACGCTCAACGCCAACGATATGGATGCGCTCGATAGTAGCGAAGAGGGACTACAGGTGAAAGGCCGAACGGCAGATGGCGAACTGAACATCACCATCGAGGGAGTTGGCAAGGATGCCGTCATTCGCGGCTTTGGGATACTCGTCAGAGATGCCAAAAGCGTCGAAATACGCAATCTGGCAGTCATGACGGCAATGGATGACTGCATCTCACTCGACACCGATAACAGCAACATCTGGGTCCACCATATCGATGGCTTTTATGGCAAACAAGGAAGCGGAGACCACGCCAAAGGCGATGGCACCATTGATGTGAAAACCAACTCCAAACACGTTACCGTCAGTTACTGCCACTTGTGGGACACGGGCAAGTCGCTCATGTGCGGCATGAAAAGCGAAAACGGACCAAACTACATCACCTACCATCACAATTGGTTCGACCACTCCGACTCGCGACACCCGCGCATCCGCACGATGAGTGTACATATCTACAACAACTATTTTGACGGCATCTCCAAATACGGAGTAGGTGTAACCACCGGCGCTTCGGCATTTGTGGAGAACAATTATTTCCGCAACTGCCCTAAACCGCTGCTTATCTCGCTGCAAGGCACTGACACCAAGAACGGCACAGCTGAAGCAGATGGCACGTTCTCCGGTGAGGCCGGAGGCATCATCAAGGCATACAACAACACGTTCGTCGGCTCAAAAACGCTCGTGTATTACAATGCCACCTCTGCACCCGTTCATTTCGATGCATACCAAGCTAGTACTCGCTCCGAGCAAGTGCCGACCACGGTCACGACCAAAACGGGCAGTAATACCTACAACAATTTCGATACCGATGCACAAGTGATGTACGCTGTGACGCCCGACGACCCTGCCAACGTGCCGACGATTGTGCAAGGTGACCTCGGTGCAGGACGAATGCAGCACGGCGATTTCAGTTTCACGTTCACAAATACCGACGACAGCAGTTACGACCTCAATCAGTCGCTCGTGGCTGCCATTGCAGCCTACACATCATCGCTCGACAGTATCTTCGGCGAGACAATGACGGTCGTGGACACCACCGACACGACACAACACAGCGGAACGGGCTCGCACGAGTGTTATATCCTCAACGGAGCACCAACATCGGATTTCTATACGTTCACCGGTTGCACTTTCTCGTCCGGAAAGGGCAGTGTCACTGTAGATAGTGTCACATATACTGAGTGCGTCAAGATGGAGAGTGCAACGAATATCAGTTTCACCACGGACCAAGAATATACGCTCTTCCTTGCATTCGACAAAGCAGCAGCAAACATCCGTATCGACGGCACCAAAGTGGTGGCAACCAACGGAACAATCAGCCAACAGTTGGCCGCTGGCAGTCATGCGCTTACTAAAGCTGACTCGAACAACCTGTATTACATCAACTTGTATGGCGGCGAAGAGTCTGCACTGAGCAACACTGCCGAGTCGGGACTACTGTTCGACGGGCAGATAATCTACAACCCTGACGGCAGAGTAGTACGTCTCTACACCATGACCGGTGCTTGTCTCGGAACTACCATCGACACAGTCATTGGCGTAGAGAACCTACCCGCAGGGCAGTATATAGCGGTCACTCCTGAAGGAGCACTGAAGTTCTGCAAATAACACTACATTGAGTGAGCAAATAGGTGCTCTACCCCACTCCCTTCGAACATCAACGAGGCAACTCCATTCGGAATTGCCTCGTCTTTTTGCGTTGGGTGTGTTAATGTCAGTCTGTGTTCACGAGCCGTTAGAACAACGGACTTGGGTAAGTGCCATCTTCTGCAAGCGAAGCGAACTTGGCCACTACTTGCGGACGATCTTCCGAGTACGTAACGCCGAACCATTTAGACGGCGTATCCAGCACTTTGCATGTAGCTTTTCCCGCCACAATCAGGTCGTTGACGAGCGTCGGGATGTAGAACTCCGACTTCATCTCCTGCCCATGCTCGTGAAGGAAGGTCTTGAAACCCTCTTCCACGTACGTGAAATATTCAGGCGTGAAGCCCCACATGTTCATCGAAACAGGCGCATGCTCTTCGAGCAGTACGTCTTGGTCGTTCTCGTCCTTGAAATACACGTTACCATCTGCTTTGCGAACGATGTTCGTACGCTCAACCACGCCCGTCAAGTGCCCCTCATCATCCGTCCGGCAAACGCCGCGACTGACCGAACCATTCTCGGAGAGTGTGTTGCAAACGCGGTAACCTACCATACAATAACGGTTCTGCTTGTCAGCCACCGAATTGAGGAAATCAGCGAGAATCCGGAACGACTCGCGACCATAATAGTCGTCTGCATTGATGACGGCAAACGGCTCTTTGATGAGGTCTTTACCCATCAGCACTGCATGATTGGTACCCCAAGGTTTAGTACGCTCGGGAGTGTACGTGCAACCGGACGGCACTTTGTCAATCGACTGGAAACAAACCTCACACGGCACTTTGCCCTCGTATTTAGAGAGCACAACGCGGCGAAAATCGGCCTCGAAATCCTTGCGAATAACGAACACCACCTTGCCAAATCCGGCACGCAGAGCATCATAAACGGAGTAATCCATGATAGTCTCGCCGTTGGGCCCTAAACCATCAATCTGCTTGAGTCCTCCATAACGACTGCCCATACCGGCTGCTAAAATAAAAAGTGTTGGTTTCATAGAAGTTTTTGTTTATGTTAAGTAATCGTCATTGTCAAACATCGTGCCTCACATCCGCTCATCGCCGGCATATCTTCAGCACATCTTGTCGCAGCTTTCATCAGCTCATCGCATCCACATCTCAAGTCAACTCCATCTCCACGCGGTGACCGTCTTTTTTCTTCTTATGTTTAGCCCATAGGCCATACACTTCAGAACAGTTGCCGGCAGTGATGAACGCATGAATCTCTCTGTTACGGATGAACTGCATGAGTCCCGCAAACTCCTCTTGCGTGAGAAGAGTCTGAATCTCCACCTGCTCGTTACCGGTATAACCGCCGGTGACGTGGTAAAGCGAGCAACCGCGAACCAAGTCTTTGACGATATAGTTCCTAACCATCTCGTAGTCACGCGTGATGATACATACTCGCTTGCGGCGGTTGAGCGTGGCAGTGAAATAATTAACCACAATACCATTAATCCACGTGCCTACCAACCCTATGACCACCATTCGGAAATCATTGATAAAGAAAGCAGTTGAGCAGATAAGAGCACCACCGATGGAAACCGACGTGCCAATATCAAAATGGAAATATTTGTTGATGATTTTTGCCAATATATCCAGTCCACCGGTAGAGGCATTGATGCTGAACTCTATGGTTTGTCCGGCACTGACGAGGAAAACGAAACAGATGAGGTCAAACCACACATCACCGTATCCGATGCCGGCACTCATCACCGAGTCTTTGACTTGTTCGAGCACTTCGCCCGCTCTGCTGAGCAGATATGGGTTGCCGTGCATGTCGAGCACCGTCTGTCCTGCTTGTAGTTGAGCGAGCAACTCGGGCGATGCCTCTATCACTTTGTGGGTGAAATGGGTGTAAGGCAAGATGCGATCCCAGAGCTGAATAAGCGGACCGAGAATCAACGCCGTATAAACCGTCTTGGCACCGAACTCGTCGCCGATGAGTAGAAAAGCCAAGAGCAACAGAAAAGCGTTGATGCCGGTCACCCACAACGAAAAAGTGTCAGCAGTGCCACCGAACAACGTGTTCAGAACAAGGCTCAAACCCGAGATAGTGCCGACAACCAAGTGACTCGGCAAAAGAAAATAATAGACTGCACCGGCACCGATGAACATGCCGAGGGTCATCAAAAACAACTCACGATAAAACTTCCTCGTGTGCAGTGCTTGCCAAAAACTGCGCAGCACATCCTTCCAGTAGTACGCCGTGAAATATTGTCGCACTTCGTTGCTCATAACCACATGTTCGCCATTCGCATCGCAGCGACAGCTCCCTCTACACCTTTATTTCCGAGTGCTCCCCCGGCTCTGTCTAATGCTTGCTGAAGGTTCAGAGTCGTCAGCACGGAGAAGATCACGGGCGTTTTGCCGCGCAGATTGAGCTCAGTCATCCCTTGCGTTACCGAACTACATACGTAATCGAAATGAGGTGTATCGCCTTGTATGACGCAACCAATGATGATGATGGCATCCACTTGCCCCATCAGTTTAGTTGCGGCGTACGTCAACTCCACCGCACCGGGCACGTGGTGCACGATGATGTGGTCTTCACTTACGCCTGCATTCATGAGCGTGTCAATGGCACCATCGGCCAGGACGTACGTGACCTCTTTGTTCCAATCAGCCACGACAACTGCATAACGTTGCTTGGCCAGCAGTTGCTTGTCGGGCAGTGCGTCAGGGTCGAACTTCGAAAGATTGTGCAGTTTAGTAGCCATCTTGCGGAGTCAAGACGTTATTCGACGTTAGCAATGTATTTGTCGATATCTTGGGCCTCGGCACTTTGCGAATAGTCGTCACGGATAGACTCAAACACCCTTTTCGCGTCTTTCTTCTTGTCCTGCTCTAAATAGACAATACCCAGTTTTTTCAGAGCAAGCGGGGCAATCAGCTCGTTCTCTGATTCAATTGCGTGACGATACGCTTTCTCTGCCTTGTCAAGCTCGTCAATCTGCACGTAAGCATCACCCAAAAGGACGTGCGCTGCGGGGTCGATATTGAGGTCGTCTGCATCGAACTTCTTCAGATAAGCGGCTGCATCTTCGTAGTTGCCAAGCTTATAATTGCAAATACCGGCGTATAGTGCCGCCAGTTTGCCCGCCTGATAGTGGTTGTACTTGTCAGCAATCTCGGCAAATCCGAGACATTCGTTGTCGTCACCATTCAGCGCTTGTTCCCATTGACTTTGGCTGAAATACACGACTGCTTTTGCCGTTTCGTCCTGGGCTACTGCCGCTTTGGGTTTCCATACGTACGTGTTGAGTGCAATGAACCCGCAGACAACAAGCAGTACTATCAACAGACACCACTCGATTACGTTCTGATTCTTTTCAATCCACTGACCCGAAGCAGACAGTGCTTCTTGTACATTCTCAAGATTCTCATCTTGCTTGGTTTGTTTGCTTTGCTTCTTTTTAGCCATAATTGTATCTTATATTTTTAGTTTCACTTGTATTGCTTACTTGTATTACTTACTTGTATTGCATTTCACCTTTTTCGTTTCACTTATCTTCCATCCCTCTTCCCTCTTCCCTCTTCCCTCTTCCCTCTTCCCTCTTCCCTCTTCCCTCTTCCTTCTTCCCTCTTCCATCTTCCCTCTTCCATCCTTCTTTCTCTCCACTTACGCACGCAAAAACGAGGCACTATTTAGCAGTGTGCCACACTAATGCGAGTGCAAAGTTACTGCTTTTTTTTCAAATGACCAAATAATTTTGGAGAAAAATGCAAAATCTTTCGTTTTTTGAGCAAAAAAAACGTAATAACACCTTTTTTCACGAATGAAACGCCACAAAAATACTCCATTCAACGCCCTTCACTTCTTACCTACAAGGCTACAATCACTTCCTTCCTCGCTTGCTCTTTGTTCTTGGCTCCTTTTCCCAAAATCGACTGCAAAGCTACAAAAAAATGTTGACATATGCAAGAAAATTCGTATTTTTTTACTAATACTCAATTTTTTGCGCCATTTTTAAGGAGAGACTAAATTATTAGTCACAAAATTTTAATATTGCCGGACGGACTATCCGAAAGGCGGTGATGATGGCGGGATGAAGTAGTAATCACAGGACAATCACAGGACAATCACAGGACAATCACAGGACAATCACAGGA
>CALAUY010000163.1 GCA_937892015.1 uncultured Bacteroidales bacterium
TAAAACCTGCTTATAAGCAAGCTTAGAGACAGCTTTTTCTATCAATTTGCATCACTCTGCGAGTAAAAAGCATTCAAAGAAATAAACCTAAAAAGCATTTTGATTAGGGAGGAACACGAATCATACGCACAGCGAAGCGATCGTCCGCAGCGCAGCGTAGGGAAGAAACCATTTCAAACTATTTCAAACTACTTCAAACCATCTCAAACCATCTCAAACTACTTCAAACCATCTCAAACAACATCAAACCATTTCAACCACCTCAAACAACCTCAAATTCTGCCTGTTTGTATCATTGTTAGGGTGCGGAATTTAAGAAAGAGTTTACTTTTCTTCACATACGTGCGCACAATGTGCTCGCGCGCTTGCGTATGTCAAAAAAAAGTTGTACCTTTGCAGTCGCGTTTTGTGGGGTCATATGAATATCTGCCCATGATTCGCACAGATAGAATGATAATTGTGGTTGATTCAACTCAAAATAGATATTGACAAAAGCGAAACTGAATGACAAAACAAACCAACATAGAATCAGGGCAGATGGAATGGCATGACGCAGTCAAGGCAATAAAACAAGCTATTCTCGAAAGCCAATATAGGGCAGCTAAGGGCGTAAATGCCGAACAGTTGTCACTGTATTTCGGCGTAGGTCGATATATCTCAGAAAACTCTCGAAGGTTTTTTTGGGGAACAGGCGCAATAGAGAGGATTAGCGAGCAACTGCAAAAAGAACTGCCGGGATTAAGGGGCTATTCTGCTGCTAATCTCAAGTTCATGCGTCTGTTCTATGAGGCTTGGATGCCTGTTCTTTCTGCATTTGATGATAAATCGATAGCCACGGCTACCGAAAATCTTGGGGCGGTTCAAACCCATCTTCTTGCACCTTCAAATCGATTGCCATCGGCTATCGATTTGAAGCTTGATGAGTTTTTGGGAATTGGTTTTTCTCACCATTTGGAAATACTTCATAAAACCGAGGATGTGGCGGAAAGAGTGTTCTACATCCACCAAACTTATGTCAATAGATGGGATAAGTACCGCCTGCGTGATATGCTAAAAGCTGATTTCTACCACCACCAGGGTTCACTTCCTAATAACTTCTCAAAGACCATTCCGGCTGCGACTGGTGCTATCCGTGCCATAGAGATGTTCAAGGATGAGTATCTGCTGGACTTTATCAATGTGGAGGAAATAGGGGCGCGTGATTTAGCAGATGTGGACGAACGCGAGGTGGAGCAGGCTATTGTGAACAACGTAAAGAACTTCATTATGACTTTCGGGCGTGACTTCACTTTTGTCGGCAATCAATATCATTTGGAAAAGTTTGGACATCATAGTTTCCCCGACTTGTTGTTCTATAACCGTGAGTTGGCAGCCTTGGTTGTGGTCGAATTAAAAAGAGGCGATTTCAAACCGGCCTACCTCGGACAACTGAGCGCCTATTTACGAATACTTGACTCTGAAGTAAAGAAGCCTTTTGAAAATCCCAGCATCGGTATTGTTCTTTGCAAAAGCGCCGACAAGAGTTTTGTGGAGTTCTTAATCCAAGGCTACGATAACCCCATGGGTGTGGCAACATACAAAAGCGAAGAAGATGTCCGCAAGGTTCTTCCTTCCGAAGAAGAGCTCCGTCGTGTGATGGACAATAAAGAAGAATAAAACTATTTCAAACAACATGAAACCATCTCAAACTATTTCAAACAACATCCACGCGAAGTGATTGTCCGAAGCGCAGCGTAGGTAAGAAACAACATCAAACAATATCAAACCATCTCAAACTATTTCAAACAATATCAAACAATATCAAACAATATCAAACAATATACTTGCTCACGATGAAACAGATGATAAAAGATATATTCCGCAAACTACTCCTCCTGCTCCTCTTCGTCTCCATAGGAGTCGGCGAGGCGTGGGGCGCAAGTGAGACGCGAACATGGGAAGCAAAAACTGCAGTGGCATCTGGTAAAGGAACAGCGAATGCATACATTTATACTTATAATTTGAATGCGGAGGATACTGAAGACAATCATAAGTCCACGTTAGGTTCCACACTAGTCACCGCAACGAAAAGTGAAACTCATTCTGATTATTGGGTTGGTCTTATTAAGTTTGAAGCAAGTATTCAATTCCTTACTTACCGTTATTGCAAATTTTCTGCAACTGCAAGTACAGGATACACCTTTGCGGGATGGTATGCTACCAAAACTGCATCCAACAGTACTTCCACTTCTACCCCTTATAAGCCACAAAATGCCTCTAATAGTGGTATGTCTTATACCTACTATGCAAAATTCACCCCCAACACTTATACGATCTCTTTCAATGCCAATGGCGGAACGGGTTCAATGTCGAGAGTAAGTTGCACGTACGATGTTAACACAACTTTACCCTCCAACACTTTCACTCGTACAGGATACACTTTTTCAGGCTGGAACACGAAAAAAAATGGGACTGGCACTAGTTATACCAATGGCGCGACTATTAAGAACCTCACAGCCACGGATGGTGAAACTGTGACTCTCTACGCTCAGTGGACGGCAAACAAATACGATGTAACGTTTGATGAGAATTATACTGAAGGTTCGACAACAACTATAGAGCAAACTTACGATTCTAAATATTCGTTGCCCACTCCCACTCGTGACGGCTATAACTTTGTCGGGTGGTTTACCTCTTCCACTGCCGAACAAGGCACGCAAATAACTACTTCAACCACCGTTAAAATAACCGATGACCAAACCCTCTATGCCCATTGGAAGCCGGTGTTTAATTTCTCCGTTTCTGCCGATATTGTTAGTGTGAGCAATAGTTCTTGGGGAAATCCCAATGCCGGCATTACATCGCAGGTAGTGGGCGGTGAAACGGATGCATCTTCCACCCAAACGGCTACTTTTACAGCCAATACTGCCGAGAACTGTACGTTTGAGGGATGGTATTCGACAGCAGATATTGACCCGGAAAATGATACTCCTGTTTCGACAGCAACCACTTATACTCAGTCATTGACCAACTCCACTCCCGGCAGTACGGAATCTCTTACTCTCTATGCGTACTACAAGCACAACCAAACGCTTTCGTGGGTTGACCCGGATTTAGACACCGACGAGCCACTGGTCGTGGGCAAATCTATTGGTGAGAATCAAGTTAACACTGCCGCCATCTCGTCAGAAGGGCAAACAGTTACTTACACCTCTTCTAACTCCACTGCTTTGTCTGTAGATGCAGACGGTAACCTAACTCCTCTTAAAGAAGTGATAGGAACAGTCACTATCGCAGCAACAGCGGGCAATGACTCGTACAATACCGTTTCCATCACTCGCGAGTTTATCGTTAAAGAGAAGAAAACGCCGGTATTTGACCCTGCATCAGGTACAACATTCGACAAGAAAGTGGATGATGACATAACCATCACCCTCGACAAGGTGAGTGATGGTCTTGACGGTGACTTCAAAGTCAGTGCAAGTACTGATAATGTTGTCAGTTGGTCTCGTTTCGGCAACACACTCACTGTCCATTGCGACCATGCCAGCTCTACCACCCTGACCCTTACTCAAACGGAAAACGATGACATCTTTGCCGCCACCGCCACCTATACCATCAATGTGACTCGATATGAGAATACCTTGTCGATGACTATCCCAAACAGTTACTATGTGGGAGAAACGAAGGATGTTACATTTACAGATAATAATAGTGACGCAGATATTGAGGTAAAGATAAAAGGAACTATCGACACCGGCCAACGTAATCCCGACACCAATTATCAAGACAGCGTTATCAGTTATGCTGATGGGAAGATAACCGCTTGGAATAAAGGTACTGCCACCATCACCTTCACCCAACCCCAAAACAACAAATACGACGGCTTCACCACAACGGTAAACGTGACAGTTGAGAAAATTGCCAACACCCTTAATCCGACTATTACTGCTACATCGCTCTTGGTAGAGGGAACTGCCGCCATCACTATGGAAGGCGAGAATAACGATGTGACGGATAACCCCATTAGTGTGGTTATTTCAAATCAATCGACTCCTACGCATCCTAATCCCAGTGATGGTACTAATATCATCACCTATTCTAATGGCGTAATTACAGCTCAGAATGCTGGCACGGCTAAAATAACCATCTCACAAGTTGAAGATTATAAGTATTACGCCGCTACTACGAAAGAGTTCAATATAACTGTTGAAAAGCACTCGAACACGATAAAGGTCAACAACACTGCAACCTCGTATTCGACCTCACTGAACTACGCTTCTACAAAAAATATATCGATTACGCGTGATAATCAGAACTCTGTGCCAACCGTTTCTGCCTCTTCCGACTCAACTATAGCCACATATGCCGGTACCGGCGAGAGTGGAACACTTACCACCTATTTCACTCAGGGCACTGCCATATTCTCTGTCTCTCAAGCTGAGGACTATAAGTACCAAGCCGGTTCAGCAACCATAACGGTGACTGTAAGTAAATTGACTCCCTCAACATGTTATTTGATAAATGAGAGTTCTGAACACACACTTAATGGTAGTTCTTGTACCTGCTCGTGGAATAACGAAATAGAAGGTGTTGCAGGGACACTAACATTTGAGGGGAGAAGATCTTCGACTGGTTATGGGTCAATTAGTGTGGATGGTGAAAAAAGTGATGGAACTTGGAATAAAAATGTGTACTCAATTAGTGGAAATGCATTGAGTGGAGATTTAGACGATAGCTACAATTCTTACTCAAAAGTGTTAACTCCATCTCTCATGGGCTTGCGTTTTAGCGATGATGGGTATTTGGCTAAATATGTTAAAAACATCAAAGTTACCCGCAAAACTTTTCTCCGTACTACGGAAAGTTCACTTAATTTCGGCACAACCCTTGAGAGCCAAACTGTAGCGCGGCAGTTCTATGTGGAATGGAGTAGCAGTAATACAGGTGATATCTTACTTTCTTGCGACAACCCGCATTTTACTGTTTCTCCGGACAGGATTACAAATACCGATTGTGCAAGCGGAAGAACGCTTGTCATAGTCACTTATTTAGCCGATGAGCATCCGACGACTGGAGACATCACCCACTCAGGCACTATCACTATCTACGACAAGGGACGTGTCAAGACTGTGAATGTCATCGGAACCACACAACCGAAGTATAATCTCGTTGTAAGCGGTCAGAATCAGTCCATACAAGTGGAGGACAATTTAGCTCTGAGTGACCTCATAACATACAACTATGAGGGTAATGACGTTGTTCCTGTTGTGCCCCAGTATGTAGCCACGGCCGACGAGCACACCCAACAGTTCTATTTCACTATCGCCATTGACGAAATAAGTGACATTCGCACCGGTTGTCCCGCCAATACAGACGAGGTAGTAGTAACGTACAACTCCGTAAATCATCAATTCCACGCCTGCAATGCTGGAAAGGTGACCGTGACGTTCGTCCAATTAGAGGATAATGGAACTCCCGCTGATGGCTCTCCCGCTGTCAATGCCGGAATGCAGGTAAATGGAGAACATGTAACTTCTGTCTCTTACACTATCACCGTCACGAAACATGAACCCAAGTTCGTTTGGAATTATGGTAAAAATAATCAGAATTTAGGAATCTATTTTAATCACAATACTACTAATGAGCCGGCTAATCCGTATGAGGATTATATAAAAGGCTCGCAGAATTACAACGATGGCTGTACACTGACTGTTACCTCGTCTGACGAAACGGTGGCAACGATTTCATTGGCATCGGCAGATGCTCACGAAGCAGATTTATCTACGTACAACAACTACACATACAATCCGACATATTCGGCACAATCGACCGATGTGACCATTGCACAGGCAGAGAACTATTACTGGAATTACGCTTCAGAGACAAAGACAGTTACGCCATCTTTCGCATCTAACCATGTGGAGTTTACCATCAATAGTTCTACTATCTACAATGCTTTGAACCCCTCTACGAATGGAACTATTTATTATGATGGGGGAACTAACATTAGGTTCAATGAAAACAGCTGGACTAAAAATGAGAATTGGGTGATTATTACGTTTACCGGAATCCCCGACAAGTTGAAATTCAGTACTTCGACATCTACATATAGTGGTTTTTCTCCTGCAAATGGTGACCATAATTTTTACATATACGAAAGTTCGGATGGTGCATCTTGGCAATCCGTGTGGGAAAATACCGATGATTTGAGCACATCTAACAATGAAGTGCAGTTGCAACCAACAACTCGACAACTCAAATTTAGATATTATGGTAGGCGCTATGGTTATTACGAAAACATCACCGTCACAGAACTTCACCAATTCTATGCTAATCCGGACGAAATGAATTTTGGTTTAGTCAATTCAGAGCACGCACCCAGAGAGTTGGTTCAGTTTGTGCATGCAAATGCAGGATACAAAGTGCAAGTAGAGGGCTCGGAACATTTCACAGTAGAGCCTCTCATTTTGCCGAACACCGGTGGGGAGAGAATGGGAATTGAGTATTTAGCGATAACCTTCCACCCTGTTTCCAATGTTTCTACCACTTATAATGAAGATATTCATATCACTGACGAGATAGGTAATACTGAAACGATACATGTACTTGGTGAGGCCACGACATTAAGTGTGCCTGAATTTACATGGAATCCCTTAGAGCGGCCATATTACTGTTCGCCATCCGACCAACCTGATTCCACGTATTACATACCCAATGTGTTCTCCAGTACAAACACGAACCCTACCGCTACAATAACATACACATCTTCAGACGAATCGATTGCTAAAGTTGTGGATGGTTATTTATACATTTATACCAAAGATAACCAAACGCCACAAGAAGTCACGATTACTGTTACGCAAGCGGGAATAGACAACGAGTGGATTCCACGTACCGAATCCTATACATTTAAGCCACGCGTAAAGCCCGACTTATCTGTACCATTTGTCATGACCGAAGAGGTGTACAACATGGCATATACGGGATATAGTCAGCTATGGGAGCTTAAGAACTTTACATGGAAAGAAAAAACCGATGTTTATAGATGGGATGCGTCGAGTGGAATTAAATTAGGAGGCGATAATACCACTGCATGGGCAGACGCAACTGCCTTCACACACCCATATCTTCCGGCCATGACGTGGGATGATAAGTATATTATTTTCGAGTTTGATGGCGAGCCCGATAGTCTTTCTTTCCAGTATCGCACCAATCTCTGGTCAGCCACATCTGCAGAATGGAGTGTGGAGGTCCGTAGTTCAGAGCCAACAAGTCGTGACAAAAATTGGACCGTCGTTTGGCGTGATGAGGATCGAGGCAGTTCTGATTGGTCTGAAAAAGTGAGTGTGGCACTTCCACATAATGCACGTTTTGTCAAATTGTGCTATTCAGGCAACTTTGCCGGATATTTCAAAGATGTTACCATTACTGCTTTTGATGGGACTTATTTCTTACAAGCACCAAACAATGGTCCGTATGTCAGTCGATTGAGCACGACAAGCAGCCATCGCGCAGTTACCGATGATTACGGAATTGCTTTTAACAAAACCCGCGTAAGTAATGACGACAATTCTATGATTAACACTCGCTTCCAATATGTGGACAATGGTCAGTTCTTAAGTCGTATTGTGGAGAATAACGAAGTGGTATCTAACACAACTCAGTATCTCCGTTTTGACGAGCAAGAACAAGATGATGGAACGATTATATTAGGCAATCCGATGAATAGTACCACCCGGAAGTATGTGACAATCAACACTGACAGCACATTGTCCATGATTACCGATAAGGACAATGCGACAAGGTGGACGTTAGTGCGACCGAATCTCCATCAAAAAGCAATGGACGATTTGAATGATGCTCAAGTGCGCAGTGCTACTACGGAGTTTGGCGAAGAGATTGCTTCGTTGGGCAAACTGCGTGGTATGATATACAACGAGGACTACGAAAAGGTTACGGCATTCACGTCAACTACATCTTATGCGCAACAGTTCCAACAATCTAATGGAAAAGCCGATGTAATGAATGGAACTGTGACAGACTTGGAAGAAGGATTATACTGCCTAAACGTTAAGGGATTTTACAGAATAGGTGCCAATATTCGCGGTATAAAAGCTCATTTGGGCGGTTACGATTGTCCAACTGCGTACGTGTACGTGAAAGACGTAAATTCTGACAATTATGCCAAGACGCGGATGTGCTCGGTCTATGATTATGCTCAAAACAGCGATTGTGGTACCCCTGTAAATCCTGATTTCTCTTACGTCTATGGGGTAGATACAACTGCTTACTATCCTAATAACGAGACTTCTGCTGAACATAGTTTCAATATACAATATGTATATGATAACGATGTGTACATCTATGTACATGAAGATGCAGGAACGGGGAAAGGTGCTGTTCAATATGGTATCAAAGCACCGTCAAATGCAAATGATTCCAACTGGTTAAGCTATAAGCAAGTAACCTTAACACGTCTGTTCAGAAAAGAGTTCATTTTTGACAATCATGAAGGCGACCATTTATGGACGAATGGACAGAATTGGAGGTATGATGATACGCGTGGTGAAGTACCTCAAATAGTGCATAAGACACGCATTGAGGCACCAGCCGTGATACCGGACGATTCATCGGAAGATGCGGAACAGGGAGTGTTTAGTCTAAATATCATACAAGAAAACGGCAAGAATGGTTCTGTTACTATTTCGCCGAAAGCTAGTTTGACCGTTCGTGAGGGCGGAATCAAGGGCGCAACGACAGGGAATCTGATTTTACAAGCAAATGAGCATGGACAAACCGGTGCATTGCGGCTGTATCCCGGAATAGAAGCGCCTTATGCCACTGTGCAATTCTATAGTATTATTAACAATGACCCGAATGCATCAACATGGGCTTGGCAGTATATTGGCTCGCCTATAACTCAAACAACGATAGATTACAACGAACGTGTCTTCTACAACTGTTGGCTCTATGAGCATGACACACAAACGGATACATGGGATAATGCGGGCAACTGGAATAAGATGGAACCATTCCGAGGTTATGCTTTCACTCGCAATGACGGAAATCCCGGAACGAATGGAAGTCGAGGGAGTACAGGACCTCTATTCGGCTATTATGGACAACTCAATCCGGCAAGTACGAAAGTATTGAATTTGAAATATAAGGACGATAAGCGCGAAAATCATTTCGCCAATAGTTGGACTGCACCAATCAAGATTTCGCTGCTTAAAGCGAATGATTTCTATCATACAGAACCGGTGATTTATTACTATGCCATTGGAGAGGATAATGCCACATCCATCGCTCCATTCACGAGTGAATATACCGGTCCGGACACGCTTGCCTCTATGCAAGGCTTCTTCGTTTTGGCAGAGAAGGAGAACCCCGATGATGCTAAATTGATATTAGATTACGAGCGGATTATTTGGGCAAGCGATGTAACAGAGAATAGTCCGCTGAAAACACCAAGCAGAGAACGTCAACAAGAATTGACCGCACGTATTTGTGTACAGATGCTCTCGGCCGATTCTATTCGCGACCGTGTTTATCTGCTTGAGAAAGAAGATATCGGTTTCTCGCGGGCTTACGAGATTGGTTACGATGCACCTAAATATATCATTGACGGGTTGCCATGTATCTACACATACGAACCCCACGGAACGCATTTGGCCGTATCGGCCACTGACTCCATTCTGGGAACGTATTTGGCCATCAACACCAATGCATCGCAGACATATACCATCTACTTCGACAAAGTGATTGGCGAAGATATGGGGTTGCACGACCTTGTAACCGATATGATTGTGCCTATTAGAGACGGCGAACAATATACATTCACTGCCACGCCCAACACAACCAATCAACTGCGATTTGTGGTGGAAGAGTACATTGCGCCGGAAGAAAATCAAGGCGGTACGGACATAGAGGGTTTGGACGGTTCAATACAGATTTGGCAAACTGGCGATATTCTGTCCGTGACCGGAGCAGGAAGAAACGCTCAGCTCAAGCTCTTCGACGCAACGGGTAAGTTGATTGTAAACGAGCAATTCCATGTTGCCACAACATACAATTTAGCGGCTCTTCCGAATGGCGTGTATGTAGTAACGGTTGGGAACGTAATGGAGAAAGTGCTGCATTAACATGAGTATGAGATTCAAGGAATGGCGTGCACTTAGCAAGAAACTGTGTCTTGGTCTCTTGCTAATATGTTGGGCGGGAACAATGCATGCGCAGTTGTTCTCATCGCCCATCGCGTCTCATTACTCAAGAGGCGTAAAGATTCAGAGTGACGACGATTACAGCAGACAACAAGCTTATTCAGGCTTGAACGGCGGAAGAACCACGATGGATGAGGACTACAAAATCTTTGAGGGTGTTCCTCATCCGATGGTGGAGAATCTCGCATGGGCACAAGCGGACAATAACCGACAGAAAGAGGTCAACGACCTGATGCGATCCGGTGCCGGTAATAATCCGGGCAACCCCAACACGCAGCTCCCCCTCGGAGACGGGGTGATTCCGCTAATGGTGATGGCTATATTGTATGCAGGATGGATTGGGTGGAAAAAGCGAAAACCTCATAGTACCAAAACGTTGTAAGATTATGGATTTGGACAACATTGTGCAGTCACTGACTGCACAATTTGATTTGCCATTCCCTGCCATCCTTGCCACCACAGTGCCCCATACTCTTCATGCCATAGGTTCAGTCCACATGCCACAGTAGGACACAGGGACAGGTAACTGTCATATAGGACACAGGGACAGGTAACTGTCATATAGGACACAGGGACAGGTAACTGTCAT
>CALAUY010000164.1 GCA_937892015.1 uncultured Bacteroidales bacterium
CCCGCATCGATTTACCCGAACGGGAGATAGAGGACACTATCATCCATGAGATGATTCACTATTACATCGGGTACAACAAACTCGACGATACTTCGGCTCATGGACCGCTGTTCCTCAGCATCATGAACGAGATCAACCGCAAGTTCGGTAGAAATATCACTGTGTCGCACAAAAGCACCAAAGAGCAGAGAGAACAACTACAGGACAAGCGTAGCCATTATCATGTGATTGCTGTGGTGACTTTCCGCAATGGCAGAACCGGCATCAAGGTACTGCCACGTGTGCTCAAAAGCATCCTCTATTATTATAATAATGTGTTGACGAACAAGGACATTGCCTACATACAGTTATACATGAGTAATAATGTGTTCTTCAACCGGTATCCCAACTCATCCGCTCTAAAGGTACACTTCTTAGAGGTAGATGAAATCAACAGGCAGTTAGTCGGTGCCGAAAAGATGACATGCGATGGTAAGTCCATCATAAGAAATCGGTGAAAAAGAAATATCGATTCGAACGAATGGATGACCTATACCTCCGAAAACTATCCACCTGTTTGAGTAAAGCGACGAGATGTGAGTGGGGAATTGGCATGTGGAGTTGACAAAAGTAAAAAAAATAAATTTTTCAGCGAAAAGACTTGCATAATTGAAAAAAAAGCAGTAATTTTGCAGTCGATTTCTGATACTGCTGCCCCGTTGGGGGGAGTATAAACGTTAAAAATCAATGCGTAGTCTGTTGGGTCAAATACAAATTCCAGCCTTGGTGGACATGCATGTTCATTTCCGCGAGCCGGGATTCGGGTACAAAGAGAGCATTCTCTCAGGTAGTCGTGCGGCTATGTGTGCCGGGTACAGCGATGTTTATACGATGCCCAACGTTTCCCCCGTACCCGACAGTCTGGATAATCTCTCCGTACAGAACAAGATTATTGTGCGTGACAGCCTTATCGGCGTTCATCCATATGCAAGTATCACCCTCGGCCAGAAAGGCGAGGGTGAACTTGTTGATATAGAGTCCTTGAGCAGCCGTGTATGGGGTTTCTCGGACGACGGCTGCGGCATACAGGACGAGTGTCTGATGCGTTCAGCGATGGAGCGTATAGCGTCTGCGGGCAGTATCATCGTGGAGCACTGCGAGGTGAACACGCTGCTGCGCGGAGGATATATACATGAAGGTACATACGCACATACGCACAACCACCGCGGCATATGCTCCGAAAGCGAGTGGCGGGAGGTGGAGCGTAATATCCGTCTGAGTGAAGAGACGGGTTGCCGGCTGCATGTATGCCATATCTCCACCAAAGAGAGTGTGCAGTTGGTGCGTGAGGCCAAACAGAGCGGCATCCGCGTGACTTGCGAGACTGCCCCGCATTACCTGCTCCTCAATGAAGGTATGCTGCAGGAAGACGGTCGTTGGAAAATGAACCCGCCTATCCGTAGCGTGGCTGACCAGATGGCGCTGCTGGCGGGCGTGCAGGACGGCACTATCGACGTAATCGCCACAGATCATGCGCCGCATAGCGCCGAAGAGAAGAGTCGCGGACTGGAGCATAGTGCTTTCGGCATTGTGGGTTTAGAGACTGCTTTCCCGTTGCTCTATACCTACTTGGTCAAACCCGGCATGCTGACGATGGGCAGGCTGATTGAACTGATGTCCACCCGTGCACGTGCCATCATGCACCTACCGATGGACGAGAGTTACGCCACGTTCGACCTCGATGCCCATTACACCATCGACCCCGACACGTTCGTCTCGAAAGGACATAGCACGCCGTTTGCCGGATGGGATGTGTGGGGCAAATGTATAAGAACTGAATATAAAGGCAAGATTGTGTATGAAGCAGAGTGAGTGGACCATAGAGAGCAATTTGCCCATCGCTTACCGCACTTTTGAGATGGTGCTGAGGGGCGATACAGTAGGCATCCTGCCCGGGCAGTTTGTTGACGTGGCACTCCCCGACTTTTTCCTCCGACGACCGCTCTCGGTATGCGATATAGAGGACGACCGCCTCACGCTCATCTATAAGGTGGTAGGTGCAGGCACATCGGCCATGTCAGCGATGCAGGCGGGCACACGGCTGGACATCCTGACGGGTCTGGGCAATGGGTACAACCTGACGCTTGCTGGCCATGACGTGCTGCTTGTAGGCGGCGGAGTAGGAATCCCTCCACTCGTTTTCGCTGTCAGACAACTTCTAAACACGGGTAGGCGCGCGCGCGTGGTGATGGGCTTCAACACCGCCCGCGAGGTGTTTGGCGAAGAGTTGTTCCGCCGCATGGGATGCTCTGTCGAGGTGTGCACGATGGACGGTTCGTACGGCAAAAAAGGTATGGTGACCGACCTGCTTACGGCAAGCGAGCCGTTCTACTACGCCTGCGGCCCGCTACCGATGTTGCGCGCTTTGGTGCAGAAAGTCGGCACGAACGGACAGGTCAGTATGGAAGAGCGGATGGGTTGCGGAGTGGGACTCTGTGTAGGATGTAGCATCCGGACGCGGCATGGCATCAAACGTGTGTGCAAAGAAGGGCCGGTGTTTAGCGCCGATGAGATACAATGGATGTAAGGTTAGGCGACATAGTACTGAAGAACCCCGTCATCCCCGCCAGCGGAACGTGCGGGTTCGGGCAGGAGTTGACCGAGTGGATGGACATCAATCAGCTGGGTGCCATCGCTACGAAAGGCACGACCCGCGAGGCGCGGTATGGTAACCCGTTGCCGCGTATAGCCGAGTGCGGCCATGCCGGTATGCTCAATGCCGTGGGACTACAGAACCCCGGGGTGGAAGAGGTTATCCGGCACGAGATGCCGGCACTGCGCGCCCTGTACAAAGGACCTATCGTTGCCAATATCAGCGGATTCAGTCTGGACGAGTATGCATATGTCTGCCATCGCATGGACGAAGAGACGGATGTAGCTATCTTGGAGGTGAACATCTCTTGCCCGAACGTGCAGCACGGCGGCATGGCTTTCGGCACCACGCCCGATGCCGCGGCTGAAGTGACACGCACCGTCAAGGCCGTCACCCGCAAGCCCGTGTTCATGAAACTGAGTCCTAACGTGACGGACATCACCGCCATCGCCCGTGCCTGTGTCGAGGCCGGTGCCGACGGGTTGTGCCTTATCAACACAATCCTTGGCATGCGTATAGACATCCATCGCCGTCAGCCCGTCCTCGCAAATCGGTACGGTGGCTACTCCGGTCCGGGCATTTTCCCCGTGGCACTGCGGATGGTCAACCAAGTGCGGCACGCCTGTCCCGACACACCTATCATCGGTTGTGGCGGTATAAGCAGCGCAGACGATGTGATAGAGATGATGATGGCAGGTGCCAATGCCGTAGAGATAGGGTCACAGAACTTGCGTGACCCGCAGGCGTGCCAGCGGATTATCAGTGACCTGCCGGTACGAATGAGCGAACTGAAGATAAACCATTTACAAGATATTATCGGTATTGTATGACAAGAGACGTTATCATAGCATGTGATTTCCCAAGTGCCGACGCAACATATACTTTCCTCGACCGTTTCATCGACGAGCGGCCGTTTGTGAAGGTCGGTATGGAGCTCTATTATGCCGAGGGGCCTTCTATCGTACGCGAACTGCACCGCCGCGGACACAAGATATTCTTGGACCTCAAGCTCCACGATATCCCCAACACCGTACAGAAAGCGATGTCCGTACTGTCGAGCTTGCAGGTGGATATGGTTAACCTGCATGCCGCGGGAACGAAAGCGATGATGGAAGCCGCACTACGGGGACTGACCCGTGCGGACGGTTCACGACCGCTCCTGTTGGCCGTGACGCAACTGACCTCCACGAGCGAAGAACGCATGCACGACGAGCTGCTCATCTCGAGCAGTATAAACGACTGCGTCTGTCACTATGCCGAGCTGGCTCACGATGCGGGATTGGACGGCGTGGTCTGTTCGCCCCTCGAGGCAGAGATGGTCAAGCAACGCTGCGGACAGGGGTTCTTGACCGTCACGCCGGGCATCCGTTTCGCTGACGGCAATGTGGGCGACCACGTGCGAATCACTACTCCTGCTGACGCGCGACGGAAAGGCAGCGACTACATCGTCGTGGGTCGGCCCATCACCGCGGCGGACGATCCCGTGACAGCATATCACAGATGTGTAAAAGAGTTCGTATTATGATACAGAGTGAACAAATAGCAGCGGATTTGCTCCGCATAGGTGCGGTCTTTCTTCGACCGCAAGAACCCTTCACGTGGGCGAGTGGCATCAAGAGCCCCATCTACTGCGACAACCGCTTGACGCTCAGCGATGTGGAGGTACGTGAGGATGTAGAGAATGGCCTAGTCGAACTTATTCGTCGGTATTACCCCGATGCAGAGATGTTGATGGGCACATCCACTGCCGGCATCGCTCACGCCGCCATCACGGCCACGAAGATGCAGTTGCCAATGGGATATGTACGTTCGGGGAGCAAAGACCACGGACGACAGAACCGCATTGAGGGACGACTACTGCCCGGGCAGAAAGTGGTGGTGGTGGAAGACCTCATCTCCACGGCCGGCAGTTGCATCGAGGTCGTAGAAGCTCTTCGTGAGGCCGGTGCTGATGTGCTGGGCATTGTCAGTATCTTCACGTACGGCATGCAGAAAGGGCTCGACCGCCTTGCAGATGCGCACACCGTGAACCACAGCCTCAGCAACCTCGACATACTGGCCGACGTGGCTGTAGAAGAGGGTTACATCACCGAGAAAGAAAAAGCAGAACTAATACAATTTAGAGATAGTTTATGAGACATCTTTTAGACTCCACAGACCTCACCACGGGCGAAATCGAGCAGATCATCCTGCGAGCACTGGATATTATCGCCCATCCGGAGCAATATGCCGAGGCATGCAAGGGCAAGAAGTTGGCAACGCTCTTCTACGAACCCAGTACCCGTACCCGCCTCAGTTTCACCGCCGCGATGATGGAACTGGGCGGCAACGTGCTCGGTTTCAGCGATGCCCGTTCGTCCTCGGTAAGCAAAGGTGAGACGGTGGCCGACACGGTGCGTGTCGTCAGTGCGTTTGCCGACATCATCGCCATGCGCCACTACAAAGAGGGTGCACCACGTGTGGCGAGTGAGTTCAGCCGCATCCCTATCATCAACGCCGGTGACGGCGGGCACAGTCATCCCACACAGACGATGACCGACCTGCTCACTATCCGTCGCGAACTGGGGCGTTTTGACCACCTGACCGTCGGACTCTGCGGTGACCTCAAGTACGGCCGTACGGTCCACTCGCTCATCAAGGCGATGCGGCGATACGAGGGCGTACGTTTTGTGCTTATTGCACCGCACGAGCTGGCACTACCCGACTACATGAAAGCCGAACTGGGAGATGCCTATACAGAAGTATCAACGCTCGAAGAGGCAATGCCGCTGGTGGATGTGCTGTACATGACCCGTGTGCAGCAAGAGCGGTTCGCCGACCGCGATGAGTATGAGCGGCTGAAAGACTCTTTCATCCTCGATGAACGCCTCATGACACTGGCCGGCCCGAACATGATTGTGCTTCATCCGTTGCCACGTGTCAACGAGATAACCGTTGGAGTGGACAACGACCCCCGCGCTGCCTATTTCCGACAAGTGGAGAACGGCAAGTATATCCGCAAAGCGATTATCTACACATTGTTGAGCGATGACTTTCTGCATGCCTCCGGTCCTGCCCATCCTTACGAATCCGGCACTACCGCTTGCCATAACGACCGCTGCATTGCCACGACTGAACCTATCGAGCAGAAACACTACACGGACCACGATGGCGTGCGTCGGTGCTATTATTGCGACCATATGTTATAACCATCAACTCTATACGATATGTACGAAAACCGAATTCTTAGCGAGGGACTGACTTTTGACGATGTCCTGTTAGTGCCGGCTTACAGCGAAGTGTTGCCGCGCGAAGTGAGTGTGAACGGACGATTCTCACGCCATATACCCCTCAACATCCCCGTGGCGAGTGCGGCGATGGACACGGTCACCGAGTCGCCGATGGCCATTGCTTTGGCCCGTGAAGGCGGTATAGGCGTTATTCACAAGAACATGTCTATTCAGGAACAGGCGGCACATGTGCGACGCGTCAAACGTGCCGAGAACGGCATGATCTCTGACCCCGTCACTATTCATGCCGACCGAACGGTGGGTGATGCCTTGCAGATGATGCACGACAACCATATCGGTGGCATCCCTGTGGTTGACGATGCGCATGTGTTGGTGGGTATAGTCACCAACCGAGACCTCCGTTTCGAGACGGATATACGCCGACCTATCAGCGAGGTCATGACCCGCGATAACCTCATTACTATCGGGTCGTCTGACAATCAAACGGTCATGCAGGCTCTCCGGACTCATAAGGTGGAGAAACTGCCCGTGGTGGCATCAGATGGTCGACTACTGGGTTTGGTCACGTACAAAGATATCACCAAACTGCGTGATTATCCCTGTGCCAACAAGGATGCGCAGGGCCGATTGCGCTGTGCGGCGGGTGTGGGTATTACGCCCGACTATATGGACCGCGTAGCGGCACTCGTCGGCGAGCAGGTCGATGCGGTGGTGCTCGACTCAGCGCATGGCCACAGTCGCAACATCGTGTCGGCACTACGAGCTATCAAGACGCGCTATCCGGAACTCGATGTGGTGGTGGGCAATATCGCAACTGCTGAAGCGGCGCAGTACCTCGTCCAGAACGGTGCCGATGCGGTCAAAGTGGGTATCGGACCGGGCAGTATATGCACCACGCGAGTCGTTGCCGGCGTGGGGGTCCCTCAACTGACAGCGATCCTCTCGGTGGCCGAGGCACTGCGCGGAACGGATGTGCCGCTGATTGCCGATGGCGGTTTGCGCTATTCGGGCGATGTGGTCAAGGCCCTCGCAGCGGGCGGCAGTTGCGTCATGTGCGGCTCGATGTTTGCCGGCACCGATGAAGCCCCGGGCGACACGATTATCTATAACGGCCGTAAGTTCAAGGCCTACCGTGGCATGGGCAGTATAGAGGCCATGCGGGCAGGCAGTGCCGACCGCTATTTCCAGGGGGGAGAGACCAATGTGTCGAAACTGGTGCCTGAAGGTATTGCGGGACGTGTGCCGTACAAGGGCAGTGTCAGCGAGACTATATACCAACTGATGGGCGGACTTCGCTCAGGTATGGGTTACGTCGGGGCGCACAATCTCGATGAACTGCGGCGAGCACAGTTTATCCGTATCACGTCGGCCGGCATGTTCGAGTCCCACCCGCACGACATCACTATCACGTCCGAGGCTCCCAATTACTCACATAGCTAACAGCACTGCCATGCAGAAAATTATCATCTTGGATTTTGGCAGCCAGACCACGCAGCTGATTGCCCGCCGAGTGCGCGAATTGAACACGTTCTGCGAGATTTTGCCTTACAACAAATATCCCGCCGACGACCACGATATCATCGGGGTCATCCTCAGCGGCTCGCCGCTCAGCGTATATGCACCGGACGCTTTTCTGACCGACCTTTCAGCCATCAGAGGGCATCTGCCTATCCTCGGCATCTGCTATGGAGCTCAACTTATCAGCCAAACCTACGGCGGCAAAGTGGAGAGTGCCGGTACGCGCGAATATGGCCGTCAGCAACTGCATGTCATCGACGCGAAAAACCCGCTTTTTGCCGACTTCAACGACCACTCACAAGTGTGGATGTCGCACGGTGATAGTATCACCCGCCTACCGGAGGGGGCGCATCGTATCGCTTCTACCGAGACGGTCGAGAACGCCGCATTTTGCATACCCGACCCGCAACCTATCTTCGGAGTGCAGTTCCACCCCGAGGTGTTCCATACGTTGCAGGGCTCTTTGTTGCTGAAAAACTTTGTCGTAAACATATGCGGCTCACAACAAGAGTGGAGTGCCGACCAATTCATAGAAACAACTGTGCACGAGCTGCGCGAACAGATTGGTTCCGACCACGTCATCCTCGGACTATCCGGCGGAGTGGATTCTTCCGTGGTAGCAGTCCTACTGAACCGAGCCATCGGAGACCAACTGACTTGTATCTTCGTTGACCATGGCATGCTTCGAAAGAACGAGTTCGCGTCCGTCATGAGCGATTATAAACAACTCGGACTGAACGTGATAGGCGTGGATGCAAGCGAGAAGTTCCTCACCGATTTGGCAGGGGTAAGAGACCCGGAACAAAAGCGCAAAATCATCGGACGCGACTTTATCGAAGTGTTCACAGAAGAGGCTCGCAAAATCAAAGACGCCACATGGTTGGCTCAAGGCACTATCTATCCCGACCGCATCGAGAGTCTCAACATCACCGGCAAAATCATCAAGAGTCATCATAACGTGGGCGGTTTGCCCAAAGAGATGAACCTCAAGCTATGCGAGCCTCTGAGGTGGCTTTTCAAGGACGAAGTACGGCGCGTCGGGCGCAGTCTGGGCATGCCCGAACACCTCATTGGCCGACATCCGTTCCCCGGCCCGGGACTCGCCGTACGTATTCTCGGCGACATCACTCGCGAGAAGATTCGCATCCTCCAAGATGCAGACGATATCTACATCCGCATCCTCCGCGAGACGGGTCTCTACGATGAGATATGGCAGGCAGGTGCAATCCTCCTTAGCGACGTGCGTTCGGTGGGCGTGATGGGCGACGAACGCACGTACGAAAACCCCGTGGCACTACGGGCGGTTACATCCACCGATGCCATGACAGCCGACTGGGCACATATACCTCACGAGGTACTCGCCCGTATCAGTAATGAGATTATTAACAACGTGAAGGGCGTCAACCGAGTATGTTACGACATCTCGTCCAAACCGCCCTCAACCATCGAATGGGAATAAACATGAAAGTAGGAGTTATTATGGGCTCGACTTCCGACCTGCCCGTTATGCAGGCGGCTATTGACACCCTCTTGTCGTTTGGAATAGAAGTAGATAAACGCGTCATCTCGGCGCATCGTGCACCGCATGCTCTCGTCGAATGGACCGAGTCGGCCGAAGGTCGTGGACTGAGTATCATCATCGCCGGTGCAGGCGGGGCGGCACATCTCGCGGGTGTCATCGCCGGACTCACCCACCTGCCCGTTATCGGTGTACCCGTGCGTTCGAAAACGCTTGACGGGCTCGACAGTCTCCTTTCTATGGTGCAGATGCCATCGGGTGTACCCGTTGCCACAGTGGCCATCGATGGGGCTAAAAATGCGGCATTGCTTGCGGTCAGCATCCTCTCGCTCGGGGATGCCTCGCTCCGCGAACAGTACATCCGTTTCCGTCACGAGCAAACAGAAAAAGTCTTAAACACCGTTATTTGACATGAATTATCGCCTTTTTGTCGAGAAAAAAGAAGGATTTCGTATCGAGGCCGATAGTTTGCGCCGCGAACTGAACGAGAACCTCGGGTTGCATATCAGCTCGTTGCGGCTCTTCTGTGTGTACGACCTATTTGGTTTCTCTCCCGAACTGCTCGACCGCTGTCGGTACAGCGTTTTCGGTGAGATGGTAACCGACGTAGTGACCGACGCGCTCGATATGCAAGGACTGCCTTGTTTGGCGGTTGAGTACATCCCGGGACAGTTCGACCAACGTGCCTCGTCGGCCATCGATTGTGTCCATCTGATAGACCCTGATGCCGACATCGACATCCGCTCTGCCCGTCTGTTGCTCTTCGACGATACCGTCTTGACGACTGACCTCACTCGTATCAAGCACTATTATATCAATCCTGTTGAAGCGCGCGAGAAAGACCTCACTGTCCTCAGCAATCACCTATCCGCCGATGTTAAGCCCCTCGCCTCGTTAGAGGGCTTCACCAGCATGCCCCGCGAGCAGTACCCCGATTTCTGTAAGCAGTGGGGGCTGGCAATGAACGCTGACGACCTCGCTTGTGTTGCCGATTATTTCCGTAACGAGCAACGCGACCCTACCGAGACCGAACTCCGCATACTCGACACGTATTGGTCCGACCACTGCCGACACACCACGTTCACTACTATCCTCAAAGATATTCAAGTGGAGGACTCGTTCATAAAGGAGGATATTGAAAACGAAATCAAGGCGTTCCACCATATCCGTGCCGAACTGGGTCGCACCGACAAGCCCCTCTGTCTCATGGAACTCGCCACCATCGGTGCACGATACCTCCGTCAACAAGGATTGCTCGATGACCTCGAGGTCAGTGAAGAGAACAACGCCTGCTCCATCTATATCGATGTCGATGTGGACGACCGCACGGAGCGGTGGCTCCTTCAGTTCAAGAACGAGACGCATAATCACCCCACCGAGATTGAACCATTCGGTGGTGCCAGTACGTGTCTCGGTGGTGCTATTCGTGACCCGCTCTCCGGTCGAGCTTATGTCTATCAAGCAATGCGTGTCACGGGCGCGGGAGATATCTATGCGCCTGTTAATCAGACGCTTGCAGGCAAACTGCCGCAACAAGTCATCTCGCGCAAAGCCGCTGCCGGGTATTCTTCGTACGGCAATCAGATAGGTCTTGCCACCACGCATGTGCGCGAGATTTACCACCCCTCCTATGTGGCCAAACGCCTCGAAGTGGGGGCGGTTGTCGGTGCTGTACCTGCCGATGCCGTCCGACGCGAGAGTCCCACACCGGGCGATGTGATTCTCCTTCTCGGCGGACGAACAGGGCGCGACGGGATAGGTGGCGCAACAGGTTCGAGCAAGGAGCACACCGAAACATCACTGGAGTCTTGTGGAAGTGAGGTACAGAAAGGGAATGCACCTGAAGAGCGCAAGATACAGCGTCTCTTCCGTCGCCCCGAGGTGACCCGTCTTATCAAGAAGTCCAACGACTTTGGAGCCGGAGGTGTCAGTGTCGCCATCGGCGAACTGGCAGAGGGACTCGACATCTACCTCGACCGCGTCCCCACCAAATACTCTGGTCTCAACCCCACTGAACTGGCCATCTCCGAGTCACAAGAACGCATGGCGGTGGTGGTGGAGAAAAACGACCGGGCTACCTTTGAGCACTTCTGTCGCCTCGATAACATTGAGGTCACTCACGTGGCAGATGTGACCGATACAGGACGCATGCGGCAGTATTACAAAGGACAACTCGTTGCCGATCTCAGCCGCGCTTTCATCGACTCTGCCGGTGCCCGTCATTACGCCCGTGCCGTCATCTTGCCCGTCCCGAACAAAAACCCCTTCCACCCCGAGAACTGGCTCGAGTACGGGTACAATAACCTCGAGAATAGGCTCAACTCCGAGTACATTTCCGACTCCTCCCCTAAGTTAGGGGAGGGGGATCGCTTGCGGTGGAGGGGTATGAACCTCATAGACCGCATCAAAACCGTCCTCCGCTCACCCAACGTCACCTCTCAAAAAGGACTCATCGAGCAGTTCGATGCCACTATCGGTCGCTCCACGGTCCTCATGCCGTTCGGTGGACGACTCCAACGCTCCGAGACACAAGTCAGCGTACAGAAACTGCCAACCGACGGCTTTACTAACACCGCCTCTATCATGGCGTTCGGTTACAACCCCTATCTGTCCGAGTGGAGCCCCTACCACGGTGCCGCGTATGCCATCATCGAGGCGTGCAGTAAAGTGGTCGCGGCAGGTGCCGACTTCTCGCACATGCGTTTCTCTTATCAAGAGTATTTCGAGCGTATGACCCCCGACCCACACTCGTGGGGCAAACCTCTCTCCGCACTACTCGGTGCACTTAAGATGCAACGAGCACTTCACCTCCCCTCCATCGGCGGCAAAGACTCGATGTCCGGCACGTTCGAGCATATATCCGTCCCGCCTACACTCATTGCGTTCGGTATCACCACCGTGGACGCGCGCCACGTCATCAGTACCGACCTCAAGCAGACAGGCAACATGCTCCTTCTCTACAAGCACACACCCCTCGCCAACCATATGCCTGACACCGACCAGCTCCGCAGCATGTGGGCAGAAATCCACAGGGGTATTCTCTCCGGAGAAATAGTTTCCGCCTATGCCATCGGTTTTGGAGGCCTCACAGAGGCACTCGCGAAGATGTCGTTCGGCAACGAACTTGGCGTTGATATCCATGTCGATGAAGACCTCCTCTTCGATGGTCTTTATGGTAGTATAGTAGTAGAAGTTTATCGTTACCTGGAGAAAGGAGCTCCGATACTTCTTGGTACGGTTACCGATAGTTCTGACCTCGTCTTCAATGGTACGTCCGTCAGTCGCGAAGAACTCTATAATGCCTGCACGACTCCGTTCCGAAAGGTCTATCCTGCCACGGCCGAACCTGCACACCACGACCTCTTGCCCGCACGCTTACGTCTCAACGCCGTCACGCCACCCGCACCCGTACGGCCTGCACCCATGCAGCAGTCTGCACCAATCGTGTATATGCCGGTCTTCCCGGGTACGAACTGCGATTACGATAGTGCCAAGGCATGGCGAACCGCAGGCGCGGAGGTCCGGACTACCATCTTCCGCAACCTCACAGAACAGGATGTCATTGCCTCTATTGACGAGATGGTCACGCATCTCCGTCAGGCTCACATACTCATGCTTGCCGGTGGCTTCTCTCTTGGCGACGAACCCGACGGGTCTGCCAAGTTCATCGTCTCGGTCCTCAACAACAGCCTCGTTACCCGCGCTGTTGAAGACCTGCTCTCCCGCGGAGGACTTATCCTCGGCATCTGCAATGGCTTCCAGGCCCTTATCAAGTCAGGGCTACTCCCCTACGGACACCTCGGCATGGTCACGCCCGACAGCCCCACACTCTTCCGAAACGATATCAACCGCCACGTCTCGCAGATGGTCACCACCACAGTCGCCTCAACCCACAGTCCATGGCTCAATGGCATGACCCTCGGAGAACTCCATAGCATTGCCGTCTCGCACGGCGAGGGCAAACTGGTTGTAAACGAAGCACTTGCACGCCAACTCTTCGAGAACAACCAAGTCGCTTTCCGCTATGCCGACCCAATCACCGGTGAACCCACAATGGAGTCGCCTTACAACCCCAACGGCTCATGTTACGCCATCGAGGGACTCCTCTCGCCAAGCGGACAAATACTCGGCAAAATGGGGCATACCGAGCGGTGGGAAGACGGTGTGTTCACGAATATCGCCGGCAACAAAAGGCAACCGTTGTTCGAAAACGCAGTCAAATATTTTAAAGAAACAAAATAACAACTATGGCTCAACATTACGAAGCGGCCGGCGTTAACCTCGAGGCCGGATACGAAGTAGTTAGTCGCATCAAGTCGCATGTCCGTTCCACCGAACGCAAAGGCTCGATGGGCTCTATCGGCTCATTTGGCGGCATGTTCGATCTCTCCGCACTCAACATCAAAGAGCCCGTCTTAGTCAGCGGGACAGATGGTGTCGGCACCAAACTTAAGATTGCCTTTGCGATGGATTGCCACGACACCATCGGCATCGATGCCGTTGCCATGTGCGTCAACGATGTACTCGCACAAGGTGCCGAACCACTCATCTTCCTCGACTATATCGCCACCGGACACAACCGCCCTGCACAAATAGAGGCCATCGTCAGCGGCGTTGCCGAGGGCTGTCGTCAGGCCGGATGCGCACTCGTTGGAGGCGAAACGGCTGAAATGCCCGGCATGTACCCGGACGGGGAATATGACCTGGCGGGTTTTGCGGTCGGTGTGGCGGAAAAAGACCGGCTGATTGACGGGTCAAAGATCATCCCCGGGGACGTGGTCATTGGGTTGGCATCCTCAGGCATCCATTCCAACGGCTATTCATTGGTCAGGCGCATCATTGAGGTTGCCAGACCGGACCTGGAGGCGGATTTCCATGGCAGGTCCCTGGCAGATGCCCTGATGCAGCCGACCCGTATCTATGTGAAACCCCTGCTGAAATTGATGGCGGCCGTTGAGGTCAAGGGCATGGCGCATATCACAGGCGGCGGCCTGGTCGAGAACATTCCCCGCGTGCTGCCAGACAGTGTTGTGGCGGAAATCCAGAAAGCCGCATGGGAAATGCCGCCGCTGTTCAGCTGGTTGCAGGAAAACGGCAATGTGGCGGATGACGAGATGCACCGGGTCTTCAACTGCGGTATCGGCATGGCAGTCATTGTTGCCAGGGAAGATGCGGAAAAAGCCATCGCCTTGCTCAGGGAATCTGGCGAGACCGTCTGGCAGATCGGCGGCATCCGCCAACGCACCGGCGGGGAACCGCAGACGGCCGTCAGATAGCCTTCAGGGGGCTTGGCATGAAAATGGCATCCAGCGTGGATGCCATTTTCTGTATGGGGGTGGCGCACCCGGCGGGGATCGAACCCACAACCCCTGCCTTCGGAGGGCAGTACTCTATCCATTGAGCTACGGGTGCGTGTAGAGCCGACATTCTACCGCATCTGGCGCAAAACATCTGCATTAATTCAAGAGAATCTCATCTCGCATGGGGCGGGTTCTGGACAAAATAAGCCTTGATCCCGTTCATGATGGCATTGGCGACCGCTTCCTGATGGGATTCCGATTTGAGTTTCACCTCTTCTTCCGGGTTGGAAATGAAAGCCGTCTCAACCAGGATGCTCGGGATATCCGGGGCTTTCAGGACAGCGAAAGCCGCCTGCTCGACATAAGATTTGTGCAGGGAATTGATTTTGCCCATTTCTTTCAGCACATGGTTCGCCAGTTTCATACTCTGCTTGATCTGGCCGGATACAGACATATCCACCAGCACGCTGGCGACCTGGCTGTCCTGATGCTTGATGTTGATGCCGCCGATCAGGTCAGAGGCGTTTTCCCGGTTGGCAAGGGTGCGGGCGGTCGCCGAGGAAGCGCCTTTCTCAGACAGGACAAAGACCGATGAACCATGGGCGGCGGACGAGGTGGCGGCGTCGGCATGGATGGAGATGAACAGGTCCGCATTCATGTTGTTGGCAATGTCGGCCCGGCCGCTCAGGGTAACGAAGCGGTCGTCAGAGCGCGTCAGCACGGCCTTGACGCCCGGACATGATTCGGCGATCTTGCGGGAAAGCCTTTTGGAGATGTCCAGGGTAAGGTTTTTCTCATAAGTTTTCTTGTCCTTGCTGATACACCCGGAATCATGTCCCCCGTGTCCGGGGTCGATGACGATGGTGGACAATTTCAGGCGGTCCTGCCCGGAGGCCGGAAAAGGCACAATGCTTGCAGAAAGAAGAAGGACCATCAGGACCTGTATGGGGCGGTGAATGCGCTTCATCGGCATGCCGTTTTGAATTGATTGAAATTTGTCGTACTTTTGCTGATTGCAAATATAAGCAATTTGGATAGAATTTGGAAATACTTCGTCGTGGTCCTGCTGGCCGTCCTGCTGGGACAGGAATTCGCTTCCGCCCAGTTGTTCCGGCGCAACCGCAACCGCGTCGAGCCGCCAAGGGATACGTCCACCGTCGTGCTTCCGGATTCTGTCATCGCCTACCGGGACTCCGTCCACAGGGCGGATTCGATTGCCCGCAGGGATTCCCTGGACATGCTCGGGAAAAGTTCTCTGGACCGTCCGGCCTTCTCGACGGCCAAGGATTCCATTATCACGGAGCTGACCGACGGACAGCGCAAGATCTATTATTATGGTGGGGCGACCGTTACCTACCAGGACATGACGCTGACGGCGGATTACATTGAGTATGACATGAAGACCAATTCGGTCTTCGCCCGGGGACGCTACGATGAAGCGACCGAAGAATGGGTGGGCCAGCCGGAAATGACCCAGGGGAAGGCCACCTACAAGATGGAGGAACTCCATTACAATTTCGATTCACAGAAAGCCAGCATCTTCAATATGATCACCCAGGAGTCGGAGGGCCTCCTGCAGGGAAAGAAGATCAAGATGATGCCGGACCGCTCCATCAACATCCGGAACGGGATGTACACGGTCTGCGACCTGGAACACCCTCCTTCGCGTCCTGAGGTCAAGATTCTCGTAGGGCGGCTCCCTGCGGATGAGTGGGGCGGTGTGCACGGCGTCGTCTTCGTCTACTGGCTCGTGTGCAAGCGAGGACTGCAGGCCCATGACGGCATCTCCCACAGGAGCCGACTGATCGTGCAAGATGAGCGTCAGGAGGTAGAAAGGGGAATGGCTGCTGGGAGACCCAAAGGCGCCACTTTCGTCACAGAACACAGACAGCGCGCTTTCCAAGGCTGCACCTCCTATCGACAGGGACGAAACCAAAAAAAGCGGGGGGACCTCCCCCGCCATTGGGTGGACCCGCCTCGGGCGTGCCCAGTTTCCACACTATACAACATGACTTCCCGAATGTAGACGAGAGAATCGGAGTATCGATGCTAGTTGACGCCTCGCACCTCGTAAGGCTTTTGGCCGACCGTGGCCTCGGCCTGTGGGCCGGCGTGCCGGACAGCCTGCTCAAGGACCTCTGCGCCGCGGCCTCGGACGAGCTCGGCGACCGCTTCGTGATATGCGCCAACGAGGGCAGCGCCGTGGGCGCGGCCTGCGGAAGCACAGTCCGCATCGGCACGCTCACCCTCGGCAGGGGGAACATCGCGGGTGCGGACAGCGACCCCGCCGTCCTCGGAAGCCCCCAGGAGAGCCAGTCGTTCATCTACGTCGGCAGCTCCAACGCCCAGCTGATGGGCGACACCCGGAGCACGTCCACCTCCTGCGACAACGGCTACGCGGTCGCCTGC
>CALAUY010000165.1 GCA_937892015.1 uncultured Bacteroidales bacterium
GACACCTATCACCACACGATGTTTGAGATGCTGGGCAACTGGTCGTTTGGCGATTATTTCAAGAAAGAGGCCATCGACTGGGCTTGGGAGTACTTGGTGGACGTGCTTCATCTGGACCCCAACGACCTGTACGCGACAGTGTTTGAAGGTTCTCCGGAGGAGGGTCTCAGTCGCGACGACGAGGCTGCAAGTTACTGGGAGAAGCACCTGCCCAAAGACCATATCCTCAATGGCAATAAACACGACAATTTCTGGGAAATGGGCGACACGGGTCCGTGCGGTCCTTGCTCGGAGATACACGTGGACAGTCGTTCGGCAGCGGAGAAAGCAGCCGTGCCCGGGCGTGAGTTGGTGAACAAAGACCACCCGCAGGTCATCGAGATATGGAACATCGTCTTCATGCAGTTCAACCGCAAAGCGGATGGTAGTCTTGCACCCCTCGCGAAGAAAGTGATTGACACGGGCATGGGTTTCGAGCGATTGGTTCGTACCATCGAGGGCAAAACCTCTAACTACGACACCGACGTCTTCCAACCGATGCTGAAGACGATAGGTGAGCTGACGGGGCACGAGTACGGTCACGACAACGAGACGGACATTGCCATGCGCGTCATCGCCGACCATATCCGTACCATCGCGTTCGCCATCACCGACGGCCAGTTGCCGAGTAACGAAAAAGCGGGGTACGTCATCCGACGCATCCTACGACGGGCCGTTAGATACGGATACACCTTCCTCGGACAACGCGAGGCGTTCCTCTATCGACTGATACCTCAACTAATAGCCGATCTCGGCGAAGCTTACCCCGAGCTGTCGAAACAGCAACAACAGATAACGCCCGTCATCCGCAGCGAAGAAGAGGCGTTCCTGCGCACCCTCGACAAGGGCATCAGTCTGCTCAACAAACTGATGGAAGAGGCTCATAAACAGCACAAAACGGAGATTTCCGGAGTCGATGTGTTCACATTGAAAGACACGTACGGTTTCCCCCTCGACCTAACCGAACTCATCCTCCGCGAGAACGGGTTCACCACCAACGAAGCGGAGTATCAGAAAGCGCTTGAACGCCAGAAAGAGATGGGTCGCAGTGCCAACAAACAGGATCTGGGCGACTGGGTGGGTTCGCCTGAAACGGCCAACAGTCAGCCCGAGTTTGTCGGTTACGATGAGCTGTCTGTTCGCACGCACGTGCTACGTTACAGAAAGGTATCGACCAAGAACGGGGCTTTCTATCAACTGGTTCTGGAAAAGACGCCTTTCTATGCCGAGATGGGCGGTGAGGTTGGTGACACGGGTATGCTGGGCAACGTGCAAGTGATTGATTGTAAGCGCGAGAACGGACTCAACGTCTGTATCACGCGCGAACTGCCGGATGGCATAGAGGGCGAGTTGACCGCTACGGTGGATGCGGCTCGGCGCAAAGCAATCGCTTGCAACCACAGCGCTACCCATCTGCTCCATTACGCCTTGCGACAAGTGCTCGGCGAACATGTCGAACAGAAAGGGTCACTGGTGACACCCGATGGACTACGCTTCGATTTCAGCCATTTCCAAAAAGTGTCGCAAGCGGAGTTGCGAAAAGCCGAAAGACTGGCCAACGAACTCATTCGCAGCAACCTGCCCCTCGAAGAACATCGTCATACCCCCATTGCCCAAGCAAAAGAAATGGGCGCAATGGCACTCTTCGGCGAGAAATACGGTGACGAGGTGCGTGTCATCAAGTACGGCCCATCCATCGAACTATGCGGCGGTTGCCACGTGCACTCAACGGGCGAGATAGGCTCTGTACGCATCATGATGGAGACTTCCATCGCTGCGGGTATCCGACGCATCGAAGCCATCACGGCAGACAAAGTAGATGAGGTGTATTACGCCACCCAAGACATGCTCGCCGAGATGCGTTCTCTCTTCAACAACGCGCCCGACCTGGCCGGTGCTATCCGCAAGTCCATCGAAGAGAACGCGGGGCTGAAGAAACAGATTGACGGGTTCATGACAGAGCGTATTGCCACGTATCGCGACTCTATCCTACAGCGGGCAGAAGAGATTCACGGCATCAAGGTCGTACGCATAGAAGGACCGGCCGACAACAGCATGATTCGCAGTATGTTGCCGCTGCTGAAAGGGAAGTTCGCCGACGTACGTTTTGCCGTTGTAGCCGCTACCGAGCAAGACGACAAGCCGCAGATAGCCCTCTTCCTGAGTCAACCACTCGTGGATACGGGACTGAACGCAGGTGCACTCATCAAGAGTGCCGCCAAGCATATACAAGGTGGAGGCGGAGGTGCACCGCAAATGGCAACTGCCGGCGGTCGAAGCAAAGAAGGCCTCGGCGCTGCCATGGAGGCGCTGATGAACGCCATCGTAAAATGAACAAATTGTAAATGGTAAAGTAAATGAAATCGTTTTTACAATTGGCGCAAGAGAGGCGCTCGATTCGTAAATATACAGCGCAACCTATCGATGACGAGGACATCCGGCAGATTATCCAAGCTGCACTCATGTCACCGGCATCGAAACGCTGTAATCCATGGGAGTTTGTGGTAGTGACCGACCACGCTATACTGAGCCAAATGGCCGGTTGCCGCACGTACGGCAGTCAGATGCTCAACGAGTCGGCTGCAGGTATCATCGTGTGCGTTGATGCCGGCCTGACCGACACATGGCAATGCGATGGGGCTATTGCCGCCGAACACATGCTCTTAGAGGCTGCTGACCTCGGACTCGGCGCTTGCTGGGTACAGGTTTACGGGCGATACGCCGATGAAGCCAAGACACTCTCGGCCGAACAACTCTTGCGACATCTGACCGGCATACCCGACTCGCTGAACATACTATGCGTCATCTCTCTCGGTCACAAAAACGAAGAACGTAAACCACGCGAAATCGATAAACTGCAATACGAAAAAGTGCATTATGGAAAATACTAAACCCATCATCGCCATCTCTTGCGGAGATATCAATGGTATAGGATACGAAGTTATCCTCAAGGGCATCGCTGACCCGCACATCTGCGAGCTCTGTACGCCCGTATTGTACGGCAATCAGCACATCGCACGCGAGCATCTCAAGCACATGGACGAGGAACTTCAGCACATGTCGTTCACCGTCATATCGTCCGCGAAAGAGGTTAAACAAGGCAAGATCAACCTCATCAATGTCTATCCCGACGATACGCCATTACATATCGGTCAATCGACACCCGAGGCGGGACACGCTTCGTTTGTGTCGCTCAGTCGCGCATGCGATGACCTCAAGCAGGGACTGGTGAACGCGCTGGTAACGGCTCCTATCAACAAGGAGAATATCCAGAGCAATTCGTTCCGATTTTCCGGTCATACCGAGTACCTGACCCAACTGTTCGGTAATGGCAGCGAGAGCCTGATGATGATGGTCAGTGAGCAGATGAAAGTGGCGTTAGTTTGCAACCACGTACCCATCTCGGAAGTGGCCTCGTGTATCACGAGCGAACGTATCGTGGATAAACTGCGGACGTTGGAAAAAGCGCTGGTGACAGATTTTCACGTGCATAAACCGCGTATCGCAGTACTCGCACTCAATCCGCATGCCGGCGATAATGGTCTTATCGGCAAAGAAGAACGCGACATCATCCAACCCGCTATCCGCACAGCGTACGAAGAGGGGATACTCGCCTTCGGACCCTACTCTGCCGATGGATTCTTCGGTTCGGGCAAGTACGCACATTTTGATGCCATCCTCGCCATGTACCACGATCAAGGACTCATCCCGTTCAAGACCCTCGACATGGATGGCGTCAACTACACGGCCGGCCTTGACATCATCCGTACGTCGCCCGATCACGGCACGGCGTACGATTTGGCCGGCAAGAACATCGCCGGCGAACGGTCGTTCGTTCACGCTCTGCTGATGGCCATCGATGTGCTCCAACGCCGACAGACAAGTGCCGAGATAAACGCTAACCCGTTGCCGTTCAAAGAGAAAGAAGACCGACCGGCCCGACCGCTACCGTTCAAGGGACTCGATTTCCTAAACAAACCCGCCGGTGAAACAGCATCACAAGGCAACCAACCCGCCGGTGAGACGGCATCACAAGGCAACCAACCTGCCGGTGAGACGGCATCACAAGGCAACCAACCCGCCGGTGAAACGGCATCAGAAAACAAATAAAATCAATCATTATGAAAAAGTCCGTATTCTCTGCTCATTGTTCATTGATCGTTGTTCTTTGCTCCATGTTCCTACTTGTCGGCTGCAAGAACAATGGCAAAGTGGTAACTTCTGCCACCGGCACTATCTACGAGATGCTTGTCGTTTGCAACAACAACTACTGGGAAGGCGAGCAGGGCGACACGCTGCGAGCGTACCTCGAGGCCGACATGCCTTGCATGCCACAGATGGAGAGCTACTTCACCCTCTCGCAAGTGAGTTGGGCCAATTTCGACGACATGCTCAAACCCGTGAGGAACATCCTACTGGTAGATGTCAATCCCCAGCGATACGAAGAGGCCAAGTTGGCCTACACAACCGATTGGTACTCACATCCACAAGCCGTCATCCGACTCACAGCACCCAGCGGTGAGGCCATGCAGACACTCATCAACGAGAAAGCTGCTGCTATCCGCGACTGGTTCGTGCGGCAAGAACTGGAGCGACAAGCCAAGTTCTACAAACGTTTCTGCAATCACGACGCATCCGACCTCATCCTCAAGAAGTTCGGCGTACAGATTTCTATCCCCGCCGATTATATGCTCATTCAAGACGAGGATGATTTCGTCTGGTGTTGCAACAACAACGGTCCTAAACGCCGCGACATCATCGTCTATACCTATCCTTATACCGATGCCAACACGTTCACGCTCGACTATCTTACAGCCAAACGCGACAGCATGCTCAGACGCATCAATGGTTATGTAGAGGGCTCGTACATGGGCACGGAGTACAAGATATTTCCCCCTCAGTATCAAGTCATTACAGTCAATGACAACGCTTACTGTGCCGAGGTGAGAGGATTATGGCGGATGAAAGGCGGAGCAGCTATGGGTGGCCCGTTCGTGCAACACACGCGGCTTGATGAGACGCACCAACGTATCGTCACCGCAGAGGCGTTCGTGTATGCCGCCGGACAGTCAAAACGCAACGTATATAGGCAAGCTGAAGCAATCTTGTACACCATGAAAATGCCGGAAGAAATCAATGCCCTCAAAGAGGTCAGTATCTCAGCCTCTACGCCCGAGAAATAGCTTTTACGCCCGAGAAATAGCTTTGACGCCCTTGACGGTCGCTATCTTCTTTTGGATGGTATCCAACTGGTCAGTCGATGACACCAACAACGTCAGATGCCCCTCGAACAACCCGTCATGCGAGTCGATGGAGATAGTTCGCAGCAGTACGCCCGGCTCTTTGTTGATGAGCGAGGAGATGCCGCTGACTATACCGATATCGTCGTTGCCGACAACGCGTAACGTGATGGGATACTGCAACCCGGCCGCTTTGCCTGACCAACGAGCCGGCACGATACGATACGGAAAACGTGCGCGCATATCTGCAGCGTTTGGGCAGTTGGCACGGTGAATCTTAATGCCGGACATGACGCTCACGAAACCGAAGATATCGTCTCCATAGATGGGATTGCAGCACTTGGCCAGTTTATAATCGACGTTCTTCAGGTTCTGCTCTATCACCAACACGTCTTGCCGACTCTGCGTCATGTCGGGGCTCTGTTGCACGAACTGCTCTGCCGAGATAGGTGACGCCATATGTTCTTGCTCTTGTCCCTCACGCTCCAGCTCGGCGTACGTGTCACGGATGGCGAGGATATCCAGCCGTCCTTGAGCCAACGCTTGGTAGAAATCCGACACGGCCTTAAAGCCCAGTTTCTTGGCCAGTTGCGCTACTCTACCCTCCGAATAGTCGAGCTTCCAGTTCTTGAACCGCCGTTCGAGCAACTCACGCCCATCGGCCGCATCTTTGAACTCAATCTCCTTGAGGGCTTGGCGTATCTTCGTCTTGGCTTTACTCGTCTGCACAAGTTTCAGCCATGCTTCTGACGGTTTCTGTGTGGGCGATGTAAGCACTTCTACTTGGTCGCCGTTATGCAGCACATGTTTGATGGGCACGTTTCGACTGCCTATCTTACCCCCAACGCACTGACAACCGATGCGAGAGTGGATGGCAAACGCAAAATCAAGCACTGTCGCTCCTTTAGGCAGTTTCTTCAGTTCACCTGTGGGAGTAAAAACGAAGACCTCCTTGTCGTACAGATTCATGCGGAACTCATTGATTGCCTCACGGTTATCCACATGTTCGCTCTCAAGCATCTCACGTACACCCTTTAGGAAATCATCCATTCCGGCCTCGCTCTGCCCGCCCTTGTATTTCCAATGCGCGGCAACACCTTTTTCGGCCACCTCATCCATCCTCTCTGTGCGAATCTGCACCTCAACCCATTTGTTTTCCGGCCCGAGCACGGTGGTATGCAGCGACTCGTATCCGTTCGATTTGGGGATTGAAAGCCAGTCGCGCAGACGCTTCGGATTGGGCTGATACATATCGGCCACAACCGAGTACGCCTGCCAACACTCTGCTTTTTCTTTCTCCGGCGCAGAGTTGAGGATAATGCGGATGGCGAACAGGTCGTAGATGCCGTCAACACCGCATTGCTGCTTTTGCATCTTGTTGTAGATAGAGTGAATCGACTTGGTTCTGCCCTTGATGTGAAAACTCAGTCCCAACGCTTTCAGTTTTTCTTCGAGAGGCTTGATGAATGCGGCCACGTACGCATCGCGCTCGGGTTTCTTCGCGTTGAGCGCCTGCGCAATCTCCTTGTATATGGTGTAATTCGAAAACTTCAGCGACAAGTCCTCCAGTTCGGTCTTGATGGCATACAAGCCCAGTCTGTGAGCGAGCGGAGCGTACAGGAACGATGTCTCGCGGGCCACCTGACGACGATAATCACTATCTTGCCCGTTGTTGAGTTCGCGCATGATACGCAACCGCTCGGCGATGATAATCATCACCACGCGGATGTCCTCCGCAAGCGCCAAAAGCAGTTTGCGGAAATTCTCAGTCTCAAGCACCGTATTCATCCGATATAGGTCTTCCACACGACCCAGACCATGGATAATAGCCGCCACTTGGGGATTAAAAACAGCCATCACTTCGCTCTCCGGACGGTCGCGCAGCAAGATAGCAGCCACTGTCGTTGCATTGAGGCCTATCTCTGACACTGCAATCTCAGAAGTAGCAATTCGACGTTGTAATTCACTCTCATCTATCCGCTCGACCGCATCGCTCAAAAATGCACGTTCTTTTTCAGAAAAAACGATGTGATGCGCTTCACTCAAACGGAGAAGTGAATCGTTCAGTATGGGGATGTTCGTTTCCATTCTTTTGTGCGTTTTTTTCAACTTTCATGTCCAAAAATCATGCAAAAGTAACCAAATAAAGTCAAAAAAGCAAAAAAAAATGCAAAAAAACATGTTTTTTTTATGATATATCAGTTTTTTTTTGTAAATTTGCACTCGATTTGGCAAATAGTGTATCCAAATCAACCACGAAAAAGAAATAATTAACAAAAAAAATACCAATCGAAAATGAAAACAACTATTCGTGTTCTGTTGACACTCGCAATCGTCTTTTTAGGCTATATTTGCGTGATGAGTGTCGTTACTCCTATCAATTTTGAGAACAAACGCAATGCTCGCGAGGTCGTTGTGGCTGAAAAACTTGCCGACATCCGTATCGCCGAGAACGAGTTTCGTCTCCAAAACGGTCGTTACACCGCCAACATGGACTCACTCGTACTGTGGCTGCAAACAGGCAGCAAGAAAGAAGTAGTAAAAGAGGGTGCACTGACCGAAAAACAGCTCGAGGCCGGTATGACTGAAGCTAAAGCTGTTAAGATCATCCAGAAAGCCCAGAAAACCGGCAACTACAAAGAGGTTAAAGAGCAAGGTCTGGAAGGGTTCGTTCGCGACACCATCTCCTCACCGGTACTGGAAGCACTCTACCACGGCAAGTACGACAACGAGAGTGTTAAACAGCTCATCTACATCCCTTTCACCGACAACGTGAAGTTCGAGGCTGAGACCAACGACAACTACACAACCAGTCAGGGCATCCGCATCCCGCTCGTGGAAGTGCGTGCTCATTACAACACCTACCTCGCTGACCTTGACGACCAAGAGCGCGTCAACCTCATCGACCGCGAGGAGCAACTATCGCACTACCCGGGTCTGAAGATGGGTGACATCAACGAGCCGAACAACAACGCCGGCAACTGGGAGTAATCAATCCATCGTCTGCCACTTTCCTCGATGCGCATCATCAGCGGACAATGGAAAGGACGAAGATTGAATCCGCCGAAGAATATCACGGCACGGCCGACAACCGATTTCGCCAAAGAGAGTCTGTTCAATCTTCTCCTAAACAGAATACAAATCGAGGGCAGTAATGTCCTCGACTTGTTTGCGGGCACAGGTAGTATCAGCCTTGAATGTGCCAGTCGTGGTGCACGCAGCGTGACGGCGGTGGAGTTGGCACATACACAACAGAACTTCATCATCAGCACTTCTAAGCAATTGGGAGCAACCAACCTCACAGTGCTAAGAGGCGATGCGTTCAGGTTCATCGCCACCTGCCACGAGACGTTCGACTTCATTTTTGCCGACCCGCCTTACGCTCTCAATAAACTGCCAGCAATACCCGACCTCATCTTCGAGGCACAACTGCTCGCTGACGGCGGATTGTTCGTGCTGGAACACTCGGCCAACAACCGCTTCGACACACATCCGCATTTCTGGGAAGAGCGCAAATACGGCAACGTACATTTCAGTTTCTTCCACTGACACCCTATCTCCACAATCCACACATTTGCTTCAAACAACATCAAACAAC
>CALAUY010000166.1 GCA_937892015.1 uncultured Bacteroidales bacterium
GGAATTTACTTTCAGCGGAAAAAACGCCAAGTCAAATCTCCCATAGCCGCTTTCCCGATTAGATTCGATTCTATACCGATCTTCTAATAAGACGGTCAGTCCCAACATTAGCCCATGATAAAAATTTTCGGGGCTGTTTGCGGCATCGTGAAAACTCACATAGTCCTCCAAGAGGGATGAAAGCTTCTCTTCAAATTTGTCGGCGTTTCCCATAAGCATGGCGCTTAGCATATCATCAAGAAGGCTTAAACCGTGTCTTGGAGAAATATTCAGAAGAATATCATCCTCATAGGCGATTTTGATTTCTTTATTGGGTATCTTCATAACAGCCCATTTGCGTTGGCGTTTATCTGTGCAAATATCCACTGCTTTTAGGTAGCCGGTGGTCAGAAGCATCATAAAAAGAGCATCCCTGTTATCATGCAAATCCCCATAAACGATGTTTTCCATAACGGGAGCCTTGACGGTTTCATCCCCCAAGAGTTCTTCAAGTTCTCTGCGTCGGGAGATACGCCACCGGTCACCATGATTTTCGACCACGGCATGGGTGCTTTCAGGCCTTTTACCATGTTCGGGCCATACACATCGCCCGGGAACAGTTTGGTCAGGTCGCATCCCATCTCCTGTGCTTTGCCAATCTCACTGACGGAGCCGCATCCCGGGCAATAAGGCACGAGTCGGCGATTGCAGACAGGAGCAATGTCGGGATTGAAGAGCGGACCTACCACGAAGCATGCGCCGAGCTGGATGTACAAAGCGGCTGTGGGTGCATCCACCACCGAGCCGACACCGATTGCCAACTCAGGACATTCAACAGCAGCCCACTTAACCAGCGGACCAAACACTTCGTGAGCGAAATCGCCACGGTTGGTGAACTCAAACGCACGAACACCGCCTTCATAGCAGGCTTTCACTACGTTCTTACATACTTCCAAGTCCTTGTGATAGAAGACCGGAACCATCGGTGCGGCACCTATCTTCGCCATCACCTGAATCTTATCAAATTTTGCCATCTTAAAATTTACAATTTACGGTTTGATTTACTTGTTTAGTCAACTTATAGGGTGTTAAAAGCTTCGTCAGTACTCTGACCTTCTACAACGACATCAGCTTTCGGTTCTTCGGCATTAGCTTTCGGTTCTTCAGCATCAGCTTTCGGTTCTTCAGCTTTTGGCTCTTCGACTTTCGGTTCAGCAGTTAGGTTGCGGTAGATAACCGCATCGAGTCCCAGTCTGAACGGAACTAAGAGGAAGCTCGCAATCGATGCAACAAATCCGCCTACAACCGGCATATCTACAGCTTTAAAAATCCCGCCAAGGATGCTCGCAATCAGTTGCATAACCAGCACCAGCACGAGGACAAGGAAGAAGATGCGCCACTTGTAGCCGTATGTCAGTTCGTTCGACTTGCGAAGCGCGTCCAGCGCTTTCATGTCCTTATCGATGAAGAGCAGGATAGCCAGACTCCATGCCATCGACAGCACCATGCCGGGAGCGAAGAGCAGGCAGAAAGCAGGGATGAGTGCCATCATCATCAGGCCGATGAGGATGAAGAACTCGCCCATGTTCTTGCGGTATTTTTCGTCGAAAATGAACAGCGGGTCAATCACTTCACCTTTGGCCAGCAAGGCAGGGATAGCTTCTATGGCGATGGTTGTGCCGACGTTGATGTAAGGAATCCAGATAGTCAGCACGTACAGAATAGTGACGAGAACCAGCGAGAGGAAATTCTTCGCGCCGATTTGCACCGCTTCCAGCAACGAGTCTTTAAAAGGGAGTTTATCCATCTAATTTACAAATTTTCTAATTTACAAATTTTTAATTAAGCGTTAGCGTTGTACACGACCATTGGCGTTACCACCGGCGAGTGAGAGCACTTCGTCTTCGCTGACGAGGTTGTAGTCACCGTTGATGGTGTGCTTCAGAGCCGAAGCAGCCACAGCGAATTCAAGAGCCGCACCCTGATTATCAGGATACTTCAGCATACCGTGAATGAGTCCTCCTGAGAAGCTGTCACCACCACCCACGCGGTCGATAATCGGGTTGATCTCGTAGCGTTTGCTCTGATAGAACTCCTTGCCGTCGAAGATGAGTGCTTTCCAGCCGTTGAACGTAGCCGAGAAAGACTCGCGGAGCGTCGATACCACATACTTGAAGCCGAACTCTTCCTTCATCTGGCGGAAGATCTTCTCGTACCCGCTGGCATCCGTCACGCCGCCTTCTACGTCAGCATCGGGTTTGAAGCCCAGGCACAGCTCTGCATCTTCCTCATTACCAATACATACGTCCACATATTTCATCAACGGACGCATGATGCTGATAGCTTTCTCAGACGTCCATAGTTTCTTGCGGAAATTCAGGTCAACCGATACACAAACGCCGTGACGTTTGGCTGCTTCGCAAGCAAGGCGCGTCAGTTCCGCTGCTTGGTCGGAGATAGCAGGAGTGATGCCTGACCAGTGGAACCACTGCGCACCTTCCATGATAGCGTCGAAATCGAAATCTTCGGGTTTGGCCTCGGCAATAGCACTGTGAGCGCGGTCGTAGATCACTTTCGACGGACGCATCGATGCGCCGGTTTCGGCATAATACAAACCTACACGATCGCCGCCACGAGCAATGAAATCGGTGTGAACACCATAGCGCCGCAGTGAGTTCACGGCAATCTGGCCAATCTCGTGTTTCGGCAGTTTGCTTACGAAGTAAGCATCATGTCCGTAGTTTGCCACAGAAATAGCCACGTTGGCCTCACCACCACCCGGGATGATGCGGAAAGTGTCGGTCTGGATGAAACGGTCGTTGCCGTTCGGGGAAAGGCGGAGCATAATCTCGCCCAAAGTAATAATTTTAGCCATAGTTTAATTTAATTAATTGGTAAAAAATATTTATAGTAGTTTTTTCTATTATTCAAGTGGTGACAGTTGTCACCGATTTGAAGCGTAGTCACAACTCAACCTATCCGGCGGTGGAATTTATAGGGCTCCTACTTCCAGTTCGTTGAGCCATTCCTGAAGTTTACGCTGCAATAGTTGTTTTTCATTGGTAACAAAAATCAGATTTCGTCTCCACCGGTGACGAATTTATCCCGGCAGTTGATTTTGTTTGCCATTGGCGGAAGGCTATAGCACGTTTAGAATTAACACGATAGCCTATAGAGAGAATCATGTCCAGATTATAATAATCTACCATATCTAATACCATCCCTCTGAAACCTCTGTTTACGACTGTTTCCATTTTGGAAACTGTCATGTCTGGGCTTAATTCTCCCTGGCTAAAGATGTTTGATACATGCTTAGAAATGGCAGCTTTTTTCACTCCGAACAAGTCAGCCATTTGCTTTTGCGTCAACCACACGGTTTCATTCTCCATGTGCACATCCAATTGTACCGTGTTGTCTTCCGCACGATAGATGATTATCTCGCCTCTATTTTCAATGGGTTTCCGGCTCATCCCTTCTTGAGTAGTGCAAAATTCACACGTTGCAAGAATATCATTTTCCAAGTAGTTGCATTTTTTCAACAACCGATGGACCTTTTGCTTTAATAAACGTTTACTAAATGCAGTTAATAATTGCCCTGCCCACCTCTCTTGGTTGAGAGGCAGACAGAGCGGGTGAATCTCAGAACTTGAAATAGTTCTTGGCGTTGTTGTAGCAGATGTCCTCTACCATTTGGCAGACGCGGTCGTGCTCGTAGCCGGTGAACGGAATCATGCCGTTCTCGATGTCGTTGCCGAGCACATTGCAGAGCGTGCGGCGGAAATACTCGTGGCGCGGGTACGAAAGGAAGGAGCGGCTGTCAGTAAGCATACCCACAAAGCGGCTCAGCAGTCCGAGGTTAGAGAGTGCCATCATCTGTTTCTCCATGCCGTCTTTCTGGTCGAGGAACCACCAGCCCGAACCGAACTGAATCTTGCCCGGGCAAGAACCATCTTGGAAATTGCCTAACATAGTGGCAATCACTTCATTAGCGCATGGATTGAGATTGTAGAGAATGGTCTTGGAGAGGTGTCCCTCGCGGTTGAGTTCATCGAGGAAATGGCTCATCGCTTTGGCGGTGGTGAACTCGCCGATAGAGTCGAAACCGGTGTCTGCACCGAGACGCTCGAACATCAGGCTGTTGTTGTTGCGGATGGCTCCATAGTGGTATTGTTGGGTCCAACCGGCCTTGTTGTCCATGACTGCCATCTCATAGAGGAAAGCATGCTTGTACTTGCGTTGTTCGAGTACAGTGAGACTTTCGCCGGACAGGGCCTTACGTATGATAGCGTCTATTTCAGCGATGGTGTACGGTTCATCGTAGAACTCCTCAATGCCGTGGTCAGACAGTTTGCAGCCCTTGCTTGCGAAGAAATCGTGCCGCTTCTGCAGTGCGCAGAGCAGGTCGGCAAAAGTGTGGATATTCACGCCGCTCACGTCCGACAGTTTGGCAATATAGCCTTTCCATGCCGCAGCTTCAATGTTCATGGCAGCATCCGGACGCCAAGCAGGAATCATGCGTGTCTTGCAGGTCTTGTCAGCAGCCACAATATCATGATACTCAAGCGAATCAACCGGATCATCGGTGGTGCAGACAATCTCCACGTGGTAATGCTCCATCAGTCCGCGAGGCGTGAATTTCGGGTCGTGCTTGATGAGGTCGTTGCACTTGTCGTAAATCTCGCGTGCCGTCTCGGGATTGAGTCGTTTGTCGATGCCGAATGCCGTTTTCAGCTCCAGATGCGTCCAGTGATAGAGTGGGTTGCGGAAGGTGTAAGGCACTGTCTCTGCCCATTTCTCGAACTTCTCCCAGTCGGTGGTGTCACTACCCGTGCAGAATCGTTCGGGAACACCATTACTGCGCATAGCACGCCATTTGTAGTGGTCGCCCATGAGCCAGATTTGTGCGATAGATTCGAATCGCTCGTTGTCGGCAACCATCTTCGGAATCAGATGACAATGGTAATCGATGATGGGCATTTTTGCCGCATGCTCGTGATAAAGTTCTTTTGCAGCATCGGTCTGCAGAAGAAAATCTTTGTCCATGAAAGGTTTCATAAGTATTAAAATTTACTAGTTAATTAAGTTCTTTTTTTACGAATAGAGCACTATTCGGGTGCAAAGTTAACACTTTTTTTTGATATTTATGTGGAAAAATCGTCACGAAATGTGGAAAAATTGTCGCAAAATGTGGAAAAATCGTCTTTTTTCTTGTCTATTTCGAAAAAAAATAGTAACTTTGCACCCGAAATGAGATAAAAACATCATTTTTGCATCCATTAGAAAAAATAGAACAACAACTTGGCGGAGAGTTGCAAGATTTCCGAAAAGCGTACGAATCGGCCCTGCAAAGTGACGACGAAATGTTGTCGAAAGTGGAGACGTACATATTGTCGCATCGCGGCAAACAGTTGCGACCGTTGTTGCTGCTGATGAGTGCCAAAATGTGTCATGGCGTGAACGAGAAAACAATCGATGCGGCCGTGGCTTTCGAATTGCTGCATAACGCTTCGCTCATTCACGACGATGTGGTTGATGATAGTCCGCTTCGGCGAGGAATACCTGCTATCCAAACGCGCTGGACGAACAAGGTGGCCATCCTGACGGGCGACTATCTGCTGGCGAAAGTGATTGCCTTGACGGCAGGATTGCGCAATCAGAAACTGTTTTATATTCTTGCTGATGTCGGGCAAACATTGGCGCAAGGCGAGTTGCTGCAGCTGCACACCGACCGGTCGATGTGGATTACCGAAGCCGAATATATGCGTATCATCGAACAAAAAACAGCTGCGCTCTTCGCTGCGTGTTGCCAGGCCGGAGCAGTCTCTTCGGGTGCGAGCATGAAGATGGAAACTGCTCTCAAGACGTTCGGCAATGAGCTGGGACTCGTCTTCCAGATGAAGGATGACCTGCTCGACTACTCCGATTCAGAAGACCTTGGCAAACCCACGATGAACGATGTGCGCGATGGGAAAGCGACTTTGCCGTTGCTCATCTCGATAGAGAGAGCTCCGAAAAATGAAGCCGATGAAATCCGGCAGTTGACCGAACATCTGTCAAGCAACACGTTATCGCCGGAAGCAGGTCAAACCCCGCAAGAAGCCGCCTCTGCTGCTGAGCAGACCATACTATCGTTCGTGTTGCGCTACGATGGCATTCGATATGTGCAGCAACAGATGGAAGTGCACAAACGTCGCGCAATAGAAGCCTTGGCGGCTTTCCACGACTCCTCACTCAAAGCATTGATGATTCAACTTTTAGAGTACACCATCACTCGAGTGTATTGATTCCTTTTTTTACCACTTGCTGGAGCGGAATATGCCGCCGATGAGGCAAACCAGCGCATACCACGGATAGACGATGGTGAGTAGCAGTGTCTTCAACCAAAGCAGATGCAGTACTCGCCGACTCGGACTGCCCGACTCGGTCGCATCCGTTGCCGGATGGTCGGCTTTGAGACGGCGTCGTAGGAGCAATGTGTCGTAAATCCATTTGCCAATCAACCACGGCGGACAAGCCACGGCGAGTAGGTTGCTCAGCAACACAAACGATCCGAGATGCCGGATGTCACGGTCGTGAAAATGCGATGCTTTGCCTGCCCAGCGCATGTGTTGGCGGAGCAAGTTGCGTAAAGAGGATTGAGCCGTGACAGTCGCCGCGTAGAAATCCAGAGCCACGATACGTCGTCCTCTTCGCTTGAAACTCTCGAGGAGGAACATGTCGTCACCGGACGGGATGTTATGATGGAGCTGCGGATACGATGTTGTCCATGCCTCGCGGTTGACAATCATGTTCGCACCGGAACACATGACGGGATGTCCGCGCTGTGCAAAGCGCATCGTCAGCTCTTGAATGGCAGCATACTCAATCTGTTGCAACTGTTCAACCAATGTGCCGTTCGGTGCATCCATACGCAGAGGAAGGATGATGAGGTCAGCATCCGGCAAGCGAGGCGGAAGTATCCGAGGAAGAAGGACATCCGCATCGTTGAACCATACGAACCGCGTGTAGGTGACCGAAACACCATCATACAGCGCCTGTTTCTTGCCGCGTTGGCGATCGGGCACTATCAAGGTTGTCAGTCCGTCACGCCCCATTGGAGGTGTTGCGCCATCGCGGAGCGGGATGATGCGCGTGATGTCCAAGAGCTGCTCTACGAAACGCGGATACGATTTGCGGATGCAGTCGGTGTTATCCACAGCGTAACCGGCAGACATAAAAGCCATTGCGATGCGATGGTCATCGAAACTGCGGAGCGGGAACTGTCCTTTTTCTATCCGGCGGAAGTTCTCTTCGAGCGCTTGCAGTCTGTCCGACTCCTTGAATCGCAGACTATCCGTGCCGGTCAATCGAACATCGAGATGCAGCTCGTGACAGGTCACGGCAATGGCGGGAACAAGGTCGGGACAAGCCGAACAATCCAGCGTCTTCAGTTGGCGTTGCTCTATCTGCTTGAAGATCTCTGCCGCCACGCGATCGCCCTGCAACGAGTGGCTCGTGAGTCCTGCAAACAGCGGCTCGGGAGTCAATCCCAGAGCCTTACGCTCTAACCAGAAAGCCGCGGCTGACCAGTCAGGCTCCATATCTTCGCGACCGGATACAACAGCACGCGTCATGTCGATGTATGGCGATGAAATGTTGGTCGTAACGTCCACATTGATAAGCAGAAGCGCAGAGACGAACTGTGTCGATTCGGGCGATGCGAGGTGAACGTGCTTTTGAAGAAGCTTCTTGCCGCGGATATGCAGCGGCGGAAAGCCTTCTTGTTCAGAGTAAGCGATATCGGCCCCCAGTTCGCGTAGTGCGTCCACTTCGGCACGGATTGGTCGCGCGCGCATGCGCGCGCACCCGTCTATAATAAGGTCGATCCC
>CALAUY010000167.1 GCA_937892015.1 uncultured Bacteroidales bacterium
TCCGTTATGCAAACGCCAAAACAGGCGGAGCTGATTGCAGAGCCTGACCGGTTTGGCGGCAGCAAATCCAAAGCAAAAACATTTTTCGAGCAGGGCATGTCCAAGACTTGCCAGCAGCTTTTTCAGTATGCAGCCCAAGACGTTCCCATGACCGTTTACTACGCCTTCAAGCAAAGCGATACCGATTTGGACGGCATGGCTTCGAGCGGATGGGAAACGATGCTGGCCGCCATCATCAAGGCAGGATTTTCTATTACGGGGACTTGGCCGGTTCGCACGGAAATGGCAAATCGCAATCGCGCCCACGATTCCAACGCCCTCGCCTCCTCCATCGTCCTCGTCTGCCGCAAGCGCGACGCGGACGCGCCGGAGACGGATCGCCGTTCCTTCCTTGTCGAGCTGAAGGAGACGATGGCGGACGCGCTGCTGTGGCTCATCCGCAAATATCTGGAGTTTTTGCTCGAGTGCGAGACGAGTCCCGAGGACATCTGCGACATGTTCAAAAATCAGGGATTAGAGACGTGGAACGCGGAGCGCGTGGCCTACGCTTTCTCCGACGGGTCGTACCAAAAGCAGGGGGAATGAGTTATGGGAGCACAAGTACAAATATCGCCGTTCCGCTCGGCGCACAAGCACCGCCACGCCATACTCGACCGGTTCACCGAAGACCAACTCTCGCAGACGCGCGTTTATCTAAAGGACATTAAGGGTATGCCGCATGACAAAAATATCGTAACTTTTGCGCTTAATCTTGCCGTATGGGCTGCCAATGGCGTGTTCGATTGTTTCGAGAAAGATTGGGCGAAGCGCGAGCAGCGCAAGCGCATCCGATTCGTTGAGGATGAACAACTTGCAGCCGAAGCACATAAGCAATACCAACTCACGAAAAACGAGGAATTATTGATGAGGGTTTGTCGCGAGATGCTCGCCGAAAATTCCGATGTTTTTGCACCCACATCCGAAGACCCGCTGACGTTCGCTTTCCAGCTGGCGCGATGGGCTGCCGTCGGCATCAACCAAGTGGAGCGCAACTGGTACGAGCGTCACGCACCCAACGACAACCCCGTCCATTTCCAATGGAACAGATGGGACAGCCTCATGCAGAGCATCGCGCAGCTCTCGCCCGCCGCAGCACTTCTCGAGCGCAACCTCTTCAACTGGACCACCGACAGCACCACTGTCCCGCTAAACAAACTCACGCGACTGATGTACGAGCAGCACCGCTGGGCGCACCAAAAGACCCTCGACAACCTCTTCGAACTCGTCACCCGCCATCGCGCCACGCGCGACAAATCCGACAACATTGCACTCACAACCAACACGCGAAAAATGTACGAGGAGGCACAGCTATGAACAAGTATGATGATACATCCATGGTCCGAAAAAATCACATACATTTTCGGGTCACCGACCGTGAGATGAAACTGATAAAAGAGTATCAAAAGAAAATCCGCGCGCCAAGTGTGGGGCAGGTCGCAAGAGACCTGATTATGGCAGGATTGGAATTCAAAATGTGTGCAAAATGTGTGCAAAATGTGTGCGCTTTTGAAGAAAAAAAGAAAGAAATGAAAGAAAAGAACCAAAAGAAAGATAAAGAAATAAAAAAAGAATTTTGTTTGGGCGATTTTACGAAAATCGCCGACGAGGTTGACACCTCTACAAGCAAAAAAAAATTAAATTCTTTATCTTTGGAAGAGCGGAAAAATGCCTTTTGGAATCGGCTCGCACCGTTCATCGACAACGGGCAGTACCCCCGACAAATGGTGCTCGATTTCTTTTCTTACTGGACCGAAAGCAACGTCTCGGGGCGCAGAATGCGCTTCGAAATGGAGAAAACCTACGAGCTGCCGCGGCGACTGGCCACGTGGAAACGCAACGAACAGAGGCGGCAATTTACCGGCCGGCGCAACGTCACGACAACGCTCACACCCGACGAACAAATGGCGCAAATGCGCGCCATCAAGGAGCGACAAAAAGACTCCGAAGAACTCCTCAAAAAGTACGACTCCTACCGCGAAGCCGCCATCTCTTTCGAGGAATTCAAACGAACATCATTAACAAATAAAAACAATGCAAACAAATGACAACCAATCATCTAACGGCATCATCCTCGATGCTCGCTTCGCCACCAAGAACGGCGCAAAAAACTTCCACAGCATCGCCAAGAGCGAACTGATGCGCAACATCACCGACCCCGCCACGCGTTACCTCGCGGGAAAGAACATCGAAGAGGGCGCACGCGGTCTCAAGCAAGACGTCATCGAGCCCAAGTTCATCGAGTCACTCGCCGCACTCTTCCCCGAACAGTACATCAACGGTAAGGAGTTCATTTACAACGGAATACGTTACCGCTTCCTACGGCCCGACTACGCCGACAACTGGGATTATTCCGACGATGAAGAGTACGAGAAAAACCGACTGCTGCTCGAGAAAAAGGAGAACGAGGTCCGTTCTCTCCGGCAAATCCTCTCCGGCATCAAGGCCGCCGACCGGCAGAACGGCAAGGGACGAGAGAAGCGACCCTTCGCCGAACTGAAGGTCATCATCGCCTGCCACGGCCCCGCCGACATCATCGAATACGAAGACACAGATGAGCAATTTGGAAATGAATAATTTGTAAATAGGAGTGCAGGAGTGCAGGAGTGCAGGTTTTTTGGAGTTCAGGAGTGCAGGTTTTTTGGAGTTCAGGAGTTCAGGAGTTCAGGAGTTCTCCCTCGGCAGGCTCGGTCGTTCGGCAAAGCCGTGCAGACATTACTCCCGACTCTGAAACGTTATCAGCTTCAGTACATTTGTCTGAACTCCAAATATAAATAATTATCAATCATTTAACCAAAAAGAAAGGAGTAAAATATGATTTTTTGTAGTCAGTGTAAGTATTCGAAGTACGTGGATGTGCGGGAAGTAGGCAGGCGGTTGAAGTGCGAGAAGTTAAGCGGGCGGTTGCAGGACGACGAGGAGTTGTTGCCAACCGACTGGACGTTCGCCACGTTCTGCCCGTTCTACTCGCCCGAGAAGCGGCAGTACCGCAGTCGCAGCGCGTACCGGTCGGAGATGTACCGCTGCGCCATCCCTTTGCACGAAGAGCAGGCAGGACGCCTCGCAGATGTCCAACTGAAGTAAGTTAAAATATTTCGCCGCCCCACAAGAGTCGCAGAAAATCAATGACATACATCTGTTCCACCTCTGCCGACTTGCGGGTGATAGGGTCGAGCGAAACGAGTATCAGACGACAATCAGGATGTTCCTCGGCAAACGCGTTCAGTCCCTTCTTGTGCTTGGTTTCCACGTGCTCGGTGGACTTGATTTCGATTGCCACTTCGGCATCGCCAATCACCACATCGACCTCTTTTTGGTCGTACGTGTGCCAATACGAAAGGGTCTCGCGTTTGCCCCTATAGCCCCTGTAGGCCACCAACTCTTGCACGACGAGATGCTCGAAAGCGTGCCCGTAATCGTCCGTGCCGCGCTTGAGCGAATGCCGCCCCATCAGGTAGTTTGCCACGCCCACATCGAAATAATAGAACTTGGGGGCTTGCACCACTTTTCGTTTCACTACTTTGGTATAAGCAGGAATCGTATATCCGATCAGCGTGTCCGACAAGATGCCGAAGTACTCTTTCACCGTCTTGGCACTCACTTGGCAATCGTTGGAGATATTTTCGTAGTTCACAATCTCTCCGTCACAAGTGGCTGCAACCTCCATGAAGCGCTGAAAGGCATCCAAGTTACGCACCAATGCTTCCTCTTTGATTTCCTCGCGGAGATAGACATCTATATATCCGTCCAATAATCGTTGCGGCTGCTTGGCTAAGTAATGAGGCGGCAACATGCCGTACAGCAATGCCTTATCCAAGTCTAAATTGGCTATCTCAGCACTCACGAACGGATAGAAATAACAAGGCACTGCTCTTCCACCCAACGTATCATGACCTTTGCGTTTGAGTTTGCGGGCACTACTGCCACTGAGCACGAATCGTAAGTTTTTCTTTTGAATCAGCCGATGTACCTCGCTTAACAACTCCGGCACCTCAGGGATTTCGTCAATCACCACGATACTACCTTCCTGCTTGTCCTGCAACATCTCATACAAGAGTTCCGGTTTTGCACGAAAACGGCGACGAGATTTGGCATCTAACAAATCAATATAGGTGGCATTAGGAAACTGTGCCTCTAAAAAAGTACTCTTGCCTGTTTGACGGGCACCGAACAAGAATACACTGCCTTCCAATTCGTTGTTGAGTTGAAAATAACGAGTAATCATAATGCTTCTTCTTTAGTAAAATCCTACATAATACGTTTGATATTTCACAAAAATCCGAAGTAGCACTTCAGATTTTTCGCTAAAATCCGCTGCAAAAGTACCCTGAATAGTTGATATACGCAAGTGATTTTGTCTAAAAGTCAGTTTTTTTATTGTTTTAGACAATGGGGTA
>CALAUY010000168.1 GCA_937892015.1 uncultured Bacteroidales bacterium
AATGAATGGACATCAAAACGGGGCTTTTTCATGCCTCATTGGGGCTTTGAATAGCACCTGGAAGGTGAACGGGTATGGGGCGGATTACGCAGTCCATTACAACCATTATTCCACTTTTATTTTGTTTCGCCACAAAGTCATCATAACACACAAGAAACGGGCTGCTCTACCAAGAACAGCCCGTTTCATTTTAAAAGTTAACGCTGTGAATAGTTACTCAGCAGCTTTCTCAGTGGTCTCGGTGGCATCGTTGGCAACCTCATTGACTTCGGTAGCATCAGCTAAGGGAGTCTCTGCAACTGTTGCCTCGGCCTTTTTAGCGCGCGAACGACGAGTGCTACGAGTCTTCTTTGTCGAAGCATCTTTAAGCATATTCTCGTTGTAGTCCACCAGTTCGATGATAGCCATTTCGGCTGCGTCACCGAGACGGAAACCGGTCCTAAGGATACGGCAGTACCCCCCCGGGCGGTTAGCAATCTTCTCAGCTACGTTTTGGAATAATTCGGTTACGACTTCTTTCTGGCGGAGTTCAGAGAAGACGATACGGCGATTGGCGGTAGTATCTTCCTTGGCCCGCGTAAGGATAGGCTCTACATAAATGCGGAGGGCTTTAGCTTTCGCCAGCGTAGTAGCCACCCGTTTGTGCATAATGAGGGAGCATGCCATATTGGAGAGCATCGCTGAGCGGTGTGCAGCCTTGCGGCTCAAGTGATTAAATTTCTTATTATGTCTCATTGTTTTTTAGTGTTAAAGTTGTTCGTTTAAGCGATAGCGTGCGATGTCCATACCGAATGAGAGTCCGTTTCGCTCCAGCAGTTCATCGAGTTCCGTAAGGGACTTCTTACCGAAGTTCCGGAACTTGAGTAAGTCTTGTCGGTGGTAGCGTACGAGTTCGCCGAGTGTCTCCACTTCAGCTGCTTTAAGGCAGTTAAGTGCGCGTACGGAGAGGTCCATATCCACGAGTTTTTGGTTGAGGAGTTGGTGCATGTGCAGGATCTCTTCGTCAACAGATTTCGTGTTGCTTTGTGTTTCTTCCTCAAGAACGATGCGTTCATCGGAGAAGAGCATGAAGTGGTAGATAAGGATCTTAGCGGCTTCGGTGAGTGCATCTTGTGGTGCAATCGACCCGTCGGTCTCAATGTCGAGAGTCAGTTTCTCGTAGTCCGTACGTTGCTCGACACGATAGGAGTCGATAGCAAAGCGTACGTTACGAACAGGAGTGTAGATAGCATCGATGTTGAGGGTGCCGATAGCATCGTTCACATGATGGCTCTCTTCTCCGGGCACATATCCGCGACCTTTATTGATAGAGATCTCCATATCGAAAGACGCTGTTTCATCCAGTTCGGCGATGAGCAGGTCGGGATTGAGGACCTCGAAGTTATTGAGGAGTGCGTTGAACTCGCCTGCGAGCAGTTCGGTTTTCCCCGCGACATGCAAGCGGATGGTCTCAGCCTCGGCGTCAATACCTTCTTTGCGGATTAATCGTACCTGTTTGAGGTTGAGAATCATGTTGGTTACGTCTGTGATGACGCCCGGGATGGTACCAAATTGGTGTGCGACGCCGGAAAGCTTGATCTTATGGATAGCATAGCCTTCGAGGGAGTTGAGCAGTACGCGCCTAAGGGCGTTACCAACTGTGATTCCATAACCGGGTTCGAGGGGACGAAATTCGAAAGTACCTTTCGTCGCGCTCGATTCCAACATAATGACCTTGTCAGGTTTCTGGAATGCTAAGATTGCCATAATGCTTGGTGTTAAATGTTACTTGGAGTACAGGTCGACGATGAGCTGCTCATTGATGTTTTCGGGAATGTCGGCACGGAGGGGGACATTCAGGAACTTGCCGCTGAGAGTCTGTGCATCGAACTCCAGCCAGGAGTACTTGGTCGCACTTGCAACAGCAGCTGTGATGACCTCAAGGTTCTTGCTCCTTTCACGGACGGCGACCGTGTCGCCGGGTTTTACGGTTGCAGAAGGGATGTTGCATACCGAACCGTTGAGTGTGATGTGACGGTGGTTCACGAGCTGGCGTGCGGCCGCCCTGGAGGGAGCGATGCCAAGCCGGTATACCACGTTGTCGAGACGGCTCTCGAGAAGGAGAATGAGGTTCTCACCTTTCTGGCCGCTCATGCGGGAAGCCTTGTTGTAGGTATTGTGGAACTGACGCTCCAGGACACCGTACATATATTTGACCTTCTGCTTCTCCTTCAGCTGGGTGCCGTACTCTTTGCTCTTCTTGCGTTTTGCAGCGAGTCCGTGCTGTCCGGGAGGATAATTTCTCTTTTCGAAATCTTTGTCTGCACCGAAGATGGGTTCGCCGAACTTACGGGCGATCTTGGTGGTAGGTCCTGTATATCTTGCCATAGTTTCTTGCCTTTAAACGTTAAACTTTACGACGGCCTTTCGGACGGCAACCATTGTGGGGCATAGGGGTTACGTCGATGATCTCGGTAACGATGATGCCTGCGTTGTTGATGGT
>CALAUY010000169.1 GCA_937892015.1 uncultured Bacteroidales bacterium
GGGGGAGGCGTGGGGTGAGTAGGGGACGGAGGAGGTGTGGTGTTAAGCCTGCTTTTTGGGGTACTTGCGGAACCAAGAAGAGACCTTGAGGCGCACGACCCCGAGTAGCGCTTCGGAGAAGATGCCGCCCGACATCTTGCTGGTTCCGAGCACTCGGTTGACGAAGATAATAGGCACTTCTTTGATGGTAAATCCGCACTTGTATGCCGTGAATTTCATCTCTATCTGGAAAGCGTAACCCTTGAAGCGAATCTTGTCTAACTCAATGGTTTCCAGTACTTCGCGTCGGTAACAAACGAATCCGGCAGTGGTGTCGCGGATGTTGACGCCGAGCACTGTTCTGACGTACATGGAAGCGCAATACGACATGAGGACTCGTCCCATTGGCCAGTTGACGACATTGACACCCGTGATGTAGCGCGAACCGATGGACAGGTCAGCTCCTTCGTTGGCACATGCATCGTACAACTTGAGCAGGTCTTGGGGATTGTGCGAGAAGTCGGCATCCATCTCGAAGATGAAGTCGTATCGATGCTCAATGGCCCATTTGAAGCCGGTGATGTAGGCAGTTCCCAGCCCTTGTTTGCCGGCCCTTTCGATGATGAAGAGCTTGCCTTCACACGTCGTTTCCATCAGTCGTTTGACGATGTCGGCAGTGCCGTCTGGCGAACCATCGTCGATGACGAGTACGTGATACTCCAACGGCAGTTTCATCACTGCATTGATGATGTTCTCAATGTTCTCTTTTTCGTTGTACGTCGGGATGATGACTAATCGGGTATCCATATGCTAATTATTTGAGGATAAACAATGGTGATGGTGTTGTTCTGTCGAGTGCTCGGAGGAGGACTGTTCCGTTGTTGCCGTCCCCGATGACCGCTCCCACGGATTCGAGGTATTGTGTGACGGTGTTGACGGCCAGTTGTGGGTCGTTGTTCTCTTGCGAGAGGTGGCACAAGAAGATGTGGCGCAGATCAGGGTGAAAATTGCGAGCCAACAGTTCGCCGCACGTGTCGTTGCTTTGGTGTCCTCGGTCGGATAGGATGCGCTCTTTGAGGAAAGTGGGGTAGGGACCATTGAGTAGCATCTGCTCGTCGTGGTTGGCCTCAATGACAAGGTGGTTGGCCGTTCGAATCGCAGCTTCGATGTTGTCGTTAGGTGTACCGCAGTCGGTGATGAGAACGAATCGTTCGCCCATAACATCGATGCTGTAACCAAGGCAGTCGGTCGAGTCGTGCGAGATGCCGAACGTGTTGATTGTCATTCCAAACAGTTCGAAAGGAACGCCTTTCTCGAAGAATCGCCGCGCAGTGCGTAACTTGAGCGTGACGCCGTAATTGCGGTCGATGCCGGCATGTATCTCGGCCGTGGTATATACCGGCAGATGAGCGTACTCGCCGAGTCGTCCGACAGAACGGATATGGTCGGCGTGGTCATGCGTGATGAGCACTGCAAGGATGTTGTTGAAGTCGAGGTTCATCTCCTTCAGTCCGTTGCGTATATATCGCGCAGAGATGCCGGCATCGATAAGGATGCCCTGCTCTTCGGTTCCCAGATAGTAGCAATTGCCGCTGCTGCCAGAACCGAAACTGCGGAATATGAGGTGCTTTTCTGCCATTTTTTGTCGCATATTTTGCCACAATACACAAAAACGGCTGCAAAGTTAGTAAAAAAAATTGACATAACCAAATTTTTTTGGCATAAAATGCAAAAAAAATGCAAATAGGCGCAAAAATAGGGCTGAGAAAGGCCTACTCGTTCGTTATTCGCCGAAATAGTGGAGCAGAAATTGTTCGGGAGTAACGTTGTCGGCGTTTGCATCAGAAGGCGTAGCAAGCATGGCATATTCGAGCATCGTTTGGATGCGTTGCTGATATCGTTGTAGTCGGGTCTCGTAGCATGACTCGGGAATACGCACGTAGTCCACCGGCAATCGTTCTTGCGTCCAGTAGATGTAAGGCGTTTTGTTACGTGGGATATATCGGATGATGCCGCGTTGCGCAAGTTGAACGAGTTGGAACCCGATGTCGGTGTACCCGACCTCTTCGGCAAGGCGGTTGAAATGGACATAAACGGGGTCGGTGAAGATGCCCGGGTAGTGTCGCATGAGTGTGTTGAGCAGCTTCTCCTGAACGGGCGGCAGCTGCTCGTTGTAGAGTTCTTCACGCGTGAGCAAGATCTGCACTCTCGGTTGCGTCTCGTGCTCATCGATGAAAGTGATGTATCCGGCGTGCGTGAGTATTTGTATGGCGGAGAAAGTGGGGAGTAACGGCAGTCGGTTGTCGGCACAGAACTGCTCGAACGGGAAAGGGAACTGATGGTCGAGTCCGGATCCGATGCCTATTTTCATCCAGTTGCCGAGCATGTCATAGACCCGCAGGATGAAGTCGCGTCCGGGGAACTGATTATGAACACGTTGCAACATCTTCGCGTGGTCGTTCTGCGCATACAGGAGGATGGCATATGCGCGCTTCCCATCGCGCCCTGCCCGTCCGGCTTCTTGGAAATACTCTTCGAGTGAGTCAGGCAAATCGAGGTGGATGACGGTGCGTACGTCGGGTTTGTCGATGCCCATCCCGAAAGCGTTGGTTGCCACGATGACGCGCGTGAGTCCGGCCATCCAGAGCTGTTGCTTGCGGTCCTTGTCGGCATCACTGAGTCCGGCGTGAAAATAGTCGGCTGTTAGTCCTTGCGCGTTTAGCATATCGGCCACCTCTTTCGTTTTGGCTCTACTGCGGACGTAGATGATGCTACTACCCAGCACTTTGTCGAGTATATGTAGAGTCTGTGCGATTTTGTCTTGCGGACCGAGTGCCTCACGGACGACGTACGAGAGGTTGGGGCGCTTGAACGACTTACGAAAAACGTTGTGACAGGGGAACTCCAGTTTGTCTTGAATCTCATCGACCACTTCGGGCGTGGCAGTTGCGGTGAGTGCGAGTACGGGTATGTGTGCATCTTGCCGATGACGGCGTAGTCGGTCTTGCAGCACGTTACGGATGGCTGCAATGCGCAGATAAGGTGGCCGAAAATCGTATCCCCATTGTGAGATACAATGGGCTTCATCGACAGCAATCATGCAGATGGGCAGTTCGGTAAGGCGACGACGGAAGAAAGCCGACTCTAACCGTTCGGGTGAGACGTACAGAAATTTGTAACCTCCGAACAGACAATTATCGAGGATGGTGATGATTTCGTTGCGTTCCAAACCCGAGTAGATGGCGTACGCTCGAATGCCTATTTGTCGGAGATGTGCCACCTGGTCTTTCATGAGGGCGATGAGCGGTGTGATGACGAGGCATAGTCCTTCTTGCGTCGGGTCGCACGGGTCACGCATGGCCATTGTAGGTACTTGAAAACAGAGCGATTTGCCGCCTCCTGTGGGCATGAGTGCGAGCGTGTCGTTGCCCGCAGCTACACTTTCAATGATTTCCGCCTGAAGCGGGCGGAAATCATCGTACTGCCAATAGTGGCGTAATATCTGTCGGAAATCGTTCACGAACGCTCACGCTTGGATGTTCTCTATACCTTTCGCTAGGCGCGCGAGCGTTTCGTCTTTGCCGAGGACTTTGGTTATCTCCCAGATATGCGGCCCGCGAGCAGCACCGACGAGGGTGATACGGAAAGCGTTCATGACAAGTCCGACACCGTACTGATGTTCGGCAATCCAGCTCATGACGACTTGGTCTAAATGTTCGGCCGACCAGTCATCGATGCTTTCGAGGAGAGAGTAGAGTGCTCGCATCTGTTCCGGCGACTCTTCTTTCCACCGTTTCTTGACGGATTTGTCATCGTACTCGGTAGGTGCAACGAAGAAGAAACTAACCTGTTCCCACAGTTCGGGCACGAAATTGACGCGCTCTTTCATGAGGTCGATGATGTGGGTGACGACCGCTCTGTCAGTTTGTTGCACAGCAGACCGATGTTCGGCAGGAACGGATGCGAGGAAAGCATCGTAGAGTTCATCGCCAGACTTGAGGATGAGGTATTGGTGGTTGAACCATTTACCCTTCTCGTAGTCGAACTTAGCCCCGGCTTTTGAGACGCGGTCGAGTGAGAAATCGCGGATGAGTTCGTCCATCGAGTAGAGCTCTTTGTCTCCGGCACTATGCCAACCGAGTAGTGCAAGGAAATTGACGACCGCATCGGGGAAATAGCCGCTCTCGCGGTATCCGGAACTGACTGTTCCGTCTTTTTGGTTATGGAACTCGAGTGGGAAGACGGGGAAACCGAGTCGGTCACCATCGCGTTTGGACAGTTTGCCATTGCCATCGGGCTTGAGCAGCAGTGGCAGATGGGCGAACTGCGGCATCGTCGTTTCCCAGCCCAGAGCGCGGTAAAGCAGCACGTGCAGGGGGGCAGAGGGTAACCACTCTTCGCCTCGGATGACGTGCGAGATGTGCATGAGATGGTCATCGACGATGTTGGCAAGGTGATAAGTGGGCAGGTCGTCAGCGGACTTGTAAAGCACTTTGTCGTCGAGGATAGACGAGTTGATGACCACCTCTCCGCGGATGAGGTCATGTACGTGCACATCTTCACCGGGTTCGACCTTAAAACGCACGACATATTTCTCGCCGGCATCTATAAGACTCTTAACGTCTGTTTCGCTCATTGTGAGCGAGTTGCGCATCTGCATGCGTGTGGAGGCATCGTACTGAAAATTGGGTGTTTCCTTACGTTTAGCTTCGAGTTCTTCGGGTGTGTCGAACGCAATATATGCTTTACCGGAACTGAGCAGTTGGTGGACATATTGGTGGTACATCTCGCGTCGTTCACTCTGCCGATACGGGCCGCAAGGTCCTTCAGGCGTGACGCCTATGCCCTCATCAATCTCGATGTGGAGCCAACGCAGTGCTTCGATGATATACTCTTCAGCACCGGGCACGAAGCGGGTGGAGTCGGTGTCCTCTATCCGGAGGAGCATGTCACCGCCGTGTTGGCGAGCGAAGAGGTAGTTGTATAGTGCGGTACGAACACCGCCTATATGGAGCGCGCCGGTGGGGGATGGCGCAAAACGAACACGAACTTTATTCATATTTACGATTGGACAAATTATTTACGATTGGACAATTTACGATTTACGATTTATTTACGATTGGACAATTTATTTAGTTATTTAGAGATGTTTGTTTACTTTCGTACGCATCGAGGGCTGTGGCCATGAGTTCACGACCCTTATCCATGATTTCGGCCGCTTTGTCGAAATCGAACGTCGAGTAGGCGTTCTGGGCCATCTCAACGACCACGTCCGGTTTGCAGAACTGCGTGAGTATTCGGCAGTTGGCCTGAATCTGCACATCGATGGTACGGTTGACGAGCGAGGCGTAATTGATTTGTGGTGTCCACTCGTCCATCTCTTTGGCGAGTTTACTCCAGAGGTCGTTCACCCGCTTAAGTTTAGTGCTAACTTTTTCGGGCAGAGTAGGTATGGCGACCCCTGTCTGCATGTGGTCCTGGCCGGAGATGTTGATGCCGACGAGGATGTCGTCCGGCGTGCGTGCAACGCGGTTGAGCGGGAATGGGTTGGTCAATCCGCCATCCACCAGCAGCGTGCCGTTGCGGTAAACGGGTTCGAAACACATCGGGATAGATATACTTGCTCGGATGGCCTCAAACAGTTTGCCCGAGGTGAAGACCACTTCGCGACTGTTGAGCAAGTCGGTTGCCACCATGCTGACGGGTATCGGCAGGTCTTCGATATTGCAGTCGGGCACCCATTCTTTGATGGCATCCAGTACTTTGTTCCCCTTGACGACGTGACTGAGTCCGAAACTGAAGTCGGTAAGACTGATGACTTGTTGCTTATCGAGTGAACAGAACCAGTCGTGCGCTTCGTGAATCTTACCTGCGGCAAGAATGCCGGCCACGAGGCTACCAATGGATGTGCCGGAAACGGAAGTGATGGTGTAACCTCGGGACTGCAGCTCTTCGATGGCACCTATATGTGCCATGCCACGACTGCCGCCACTGCTCAAACAGAGTGCTACATTGCGTTTCATATTACTCAAAATTGAAGACTATACTTACCATATGCGAGCGCAAACGCGTGATGGCATCGGTGTAGAAGCCATTCGTCTCAGGATTGAGACCCTCCGTGCGTTCGTTGATTGGTGTGAGTACGTTGTTGAAGCCCAGTTGGTACTTGATTTCCGGGCAGAACTTGAACCAACTGAAGTAGAAATCGCAACCGAAACCGACCTGCAAGAAGTAGTCGAACGGCCGTTGCAGCACGTCTTTCTCTTTGTCTTGCCCGAAATCGTAACTGATGCCTCCACCCGCAACGACGTAGGGCCGGTAGTTGCTCTCACGATCGGCAGACCATTTGAGCATTAAGGGCACGGCAAGGGGCATACAGAGCACATTTGCCGTCATCGTACCTAAGTTGCCTGACTCGGATTTGTACGTGATGCTGCGTTCACCGAAATGCAGTTCGGGCGTGAAGCGTAAGTTGAGGTATCTGGCGAGTCGGATGTCGGCAATGAAGCCAACGGAGAACCCAGGGAAGAGTGAACTCACACGCGGGTGCAGCACTTCGTTGGTGAACCGTCCGTCGGTAGGCGACAGACCGCTGACCGGTTGTAGCGACTCGGCCATGGAGTAACTCATGAAGTTCATGCCGAGCGAGAACCCGAAATGGACGACCTTGTCGTCGATATACGGTCGGTTCATAGCGCGTTGTGCGTTGATTGTCAGCGCACAAAGACTAAATACTATAAGAACAAAATATTTCTTCACTGTTTCAAATATTCAATGGCCTTTTGGTAACCGTGGAGTCCTAATCCGGAGATAGAATAGGCGCACACATCGGTCAGAAGAGATGTTCTGCGGAACGGTTCGCGACGTTGGATGTCGGTGATGTGCACCTCAACGACCGGAGTCGTGACGGCTGCAATGGCATCTCGCAAACTGATGCCGGTATGACTGTATCCACCGGCATTAAGGACGATACCTTGTGCCCGGCCGAACCCATACGCATGGATGGCATCGATGAGGTCACCCTCGTGGTTGCTCTGTATGTACACGAAATGGTCGGAAGGGTAGAGTTGCTCTAACTCCTTCAGATAGTCCTCAAACGTGCGTGTTCCGTAGAGCGTCGGCTCGCGTCGGCCTAACAGATTGAGGTTCGGTCCGTTGAGAATCAGTATCGTCATGCGTGTCCGTTGAGAATCAGTATCGTCATGCGTGTCCGTTGAGAATCAACCGTTTACAGAAGCGAGGAACTCATCGTTGTCGGCAGTTACCTCAATACGTTTCTTGAGGAACTCCATGGCTTCTACGGAGTTCATATCGCTCAGATAGTTGCGTATCTGCCACATGCGGCTGAGAATCTCGGGTGGTAACAGAAGGTCATCGCGACGGGTGGATGATGCCATGATATCCACTGCCGGGAAGACGCGTTTGTTGGAGAGTTTGCGGTCGAGTTGCAGCTCCATGTTTCCCGTTCCCTTGAACTCCTCGAAGATGACGTCGTCCATCTTGCTGCCGGTCTCCGTGAGCGCGGTGGCGAGAATGGTGAGCGACCCTCCCCCTTCGATGTTTCGGGCGGCGCCGAAGAAGCGTTTGGGCTTCTGCAGGGCGTTGGCGTCCACGCCGCCGGTGAGCACCTTGCCCGACGCGGGCTGCACGGTGTTGTATGCGCGGGCCAGGCGGGTGATGGAATCCAGCAGGATGACCACGTCGTGCCCGCATTCCACCAGCCTGCGCGCTTTTTCCAGCACCATGTTGGCCACCTTCACGTGGTGGTCCGCCGGTTCGTCGAAGGTGGAAGCCACCACCTCGGCCTTGACGCTGCGCTGCATGTCCGTCACCTCCTCGGGGCGCTCGTCAATGAGCAGCACGATTTCGTAAACCTCGGGGTGATTGTCCGCGATGGCGTTGGCTATGCTCTTGAGCAGCATGGTCTTGCCGGTTTTCGGCTGGCTCACGATAAGGCCGCGCTGCCCCTTCCCTATGGGCGAGAATAGATCCACGATGCGGCAGGAGTTGTCCGAGCTGTGCCCGTTGCCGGTGAGGTTGAATTTTTCGTCCGGGAAGAGCGGAGTGAGGAAGTCGAAGGGAACGCGGTCCCTGATGAATTCGGGAGAGCGCCCGTTGACGAGCTTGATTTTCGCGAGCGGGAAGTACTTGTCGCCTTCGCGCGGCGGGCGGATGTCTCCGGTGACGGTGTCGCCGTTCTTGAGCGCGTTCTGCTTTATCTGCTGCTGGGAGACATAGACGTCGTCGGGGGAATTGAGATAATTGTAGTCCGAAGAGCGCAGGAATCCGTAGCCGTCAGGCATGATTTCCAGCACGCCGGTGGCTTCTACGGTGCCCTCGAATTCGGGAATCCTTGGCCTCTGCGGCTTCTGCTGGTTCTGCTGCTGATTGTTCTGCTGATTGTTCGGGGAATTCTGCTGACGGGGCTTCAGGTACTCGTTGCGAGCGTCGTCCAGCTGCTGTCTTGCGGCTTCGCGCATCTGCACCGGAGCCTCCGGCTGGGCGGCATCAGCCTGTGCAGGGGCGGATGAGGGGGCCGGAACGGCCTCGGCCATAGGTTCCTGCTTCTGGCGGCGTCCCCTGCCCTTCTGGCCCTCTTTGGGCTCACTGGGCTTTTCCGCTTCGGGTGCGGGAACGGGCTCCGTAGCCTTCTGCGGCTGCTTCGGGGCGTTCTGGGGCTGCCTGGCGGCATCTTCCTGCGCTTTGTCCGCCTTCCTGGGGCGGCCGCGGCGTTTCGAGGGGGCCGCGTCACCCTGCTCCTTCACGGGAGCGGGCTCGGCTTCTTTTTCCACGGCCTTGGCGGCCGGTTTGGCTTCCGCAGGCTTTGCTTCGGCGGCAGGCTTGGCGGGTGTTGAATCTTTCCTGGGACGTCCCCTGCGTGCCTTGGGCTTTTCTTCCGGAAGCTTCTTTGCAGCGGAAGCGGCCTCGGCATCCAGAATCGCGTAAGCCAGATTCTCGTTGTCAAGGGATTTTGTTTTTTTTATTTCAAGTTCGCTGGCCACGGATTCGAGATGCTCTCTGTCCATCTTGCTCAGCTCGTAAAGACTGTGTGGCATTTGGAGATATTTGATATGTGAATAAAGCGCCTTCCGACCGGAAGACGCTGCAAATGTACTAAAAATATTTCATCCGCGCAAGAGCGCCCTAACCCTCCAGGTGCAGTTCGTAGGAGGCGACCTGGAACTCCTTGTCGTCCCCCATGTGCTTGCCCAGGTCGTCGGAAATCTTTATCACCTTCTCCCACGGGTCCTTGCCGCTCATGCGGCAGCGGGACAGCTTCATCACTATGTTTGCGGGCTTGTAGCCTTCTAAGCCTGGGTCGCAGGTGATGTTAGTGCCTATTCCTGCGCTGAACTTGATCCTGCCGCGGAAATAGTCCGCAATTTCCTTGTACCTGGGGAAATCGAGCGCGTTGGAGAAGACTATTATCTTGGACTTAGGGTCTATGCCGAACTCCTTCAGGCGGGCGATGATGGCGTCGCCCACCGCCTTCTCGTCGCCGGAGTCCTGGCGGAAACCGTCCAGCAGCTTCGCCTGCTTCATGGTGAGGGTGCGGAGGAAACTTCCGGTGGTGAAGGTGTCTATCAGCGCCGTGCCGAGCGCGCCGTCATATACTTTTATCCAGTCTTCAAGGGAGAAGTAATTTGCTCTCTTGTAGCCATATACGCCGCTGTGGAACATAACCCATTCGTGCGGGAAGGTGCCTATGGGCGTCATGGAGTATTTCATGGCGAAGTACACGTTGGAGGTGCCGGCGCAGTACTCCGGGCATTTCTCCTTCAGCCGCGCGACTATGGCGTCGTGCAGTACCGACGAAAACCTGCGGCGCGTGCCGAACTCGCTGAAGGAAAGGGCGTACTTGTTGGCGCTTTCCAGTTTTGCGTCGAGCAGCCCCAGCGCCGTCTCCACGTTGACCTGAACCCCGCGCACCCGGTTGCGCAACTCCGCCACGATGGCCAGGACGGGAACCTCGTAAAGGGTGACCTTGTACAGCAGGTCGGTCACTTCTATATGCAGATGCCCCTCCGCGTCCAGGGAGGCGTCGATGCGGCCGGCGTCGAAACGGAAGCCGCGCAGCCATTCCCAATAGTTCTGCGGCACGTATCTGATGCGGGAGCAGACGTATTCGAACTCCCCGTCGGTGAGGGCGAGCCTCGAAAGGTTGGCGAACTCTTCCCTTAGGGCGGCGAGGAAGGTCTCGTCGTACACCTCGTTCGCACGGTCATTGAAAGTGAAGGTGCCCTCCGCCAGCGGATACAGCTGGAAATATGCGTTGGAGGTGGAGAATTTGTAGAGATCGGTGTCGAGAATGCTCAGTATCATGGCAATAGTTTCAGTCGCACAAAGATAGTCTTTTTTTTGTATATTCGCCTTCATGAAGCACATCCAGGATACCATCTGCGCACCTGCAAGCTCCGTGGGCGGCGGTGCAATCTCAGTCATCCGCGTAAGCGGTCCGGACGCCCTCCTGCTGGCGGACAAAGTGGTCGCCTTCAAGACGGGGGCGGCCCTCTCCTCCGAAGGTTACACGCTCAAGTACGGCACCGTGCCGGACGTGGACGACGTGCTCGTCGCCGTATTTCGCGCCCCCCACTCCTACACCGGGGAGGATGCGGTGGAAATCAGCTGCCACGGCTCCGTTTACATCGTCCGGAGCATCCTGCAGCGGCTTGTGGACGCCGGGGCCCGGATGGCGGAACCGGGAGAGTTCACCCGCAGGGCTTTCGCCGCCGGCAAGATGGACCTCGCACAGGCGGAGGCTGTGGCAGACCTCATTGCCGCGGACTCTGCAGCTTCGCACCGAGTGGCGCTCAGCCAGCTCAGGGGCGGTTATTCCAGGGAGCTGCGGGAGTTGCGGGAAAAGCTTATGGACATAGCTGCGCTGATGGAGCTGGAGCTGGATTTCAGCGAGGAGGACGTGCAGTTCGCCGGCCGCGCCCAACTGCAAAACCTGCTGGATTCGGCCATCTTCCGAATCGAAAAGCTCGCCTCTTCCTTCAAGGAGGGCAACGCCATCAAGAACGGCGTCCCGGTAGCCATAGCGGGCGCGGTGAACGCCGGCAAGAGCACGCTGCTCAACGCCCTGCTGGGTGAACAGCGCGCCATCGTTTCGGACATTCCGGGCACCACCCGCGACACCGTGGAGGAAACCCTCAGCCTGGACGGCATACTCTTCCGCTTCATCGACACCGCGGGCCTGCGGGAAAGCGCCGACAGCATAGAGAAAATAGGCATAGAACGCTCATACTCAAGCATTTCCAAGGCGGAGGCGGTGATAGGCGTGCTGGACGGCTGCGCCCAGCTGAAGGATGTGCAGAAGGCTTGCGCAACCATAGTTGCCAGCGTGCCGGAGGACAAGACGCTCATCCTGGTGCGCAACAAAGTGGATTCCTACGATGCCATAGCGCCCGAGGAGTTCCCGAAGGTGGACAGCTTCTACCGGGTGCTGCCGCTCAAATACCCCGCCTTCGGCACTTACGACCTCGATCCGGAAAAGCTCGCGGAAAAGCTGGCCTTCTATCTGGAAAAGAAGGGCGTACGCGTCCCGCCGGATTTCAGGATCCTGGACATATCCGCGCTCACCGGCGAAGGCCTCGACACCCTGAAGGGCCTGCTTGTGGCGTCGCGCCGCCAGGGCGTCCCGGACTCCAATGCCACCCTGGTGACGAACCTCCGCCACTACGAGGCCCTGGTCCGTGCCCAGGACGACCTGCGCCAGGTGCAGGTCGGTCTCGACCGCCAAACCCCCACGGACCTTGTCGTGCAGGACCTTCGCGACGCCATCTACGAACTCGGCACCATCTTCGGTGAAGTCACCACCGAAGACATCCTAGACACCATCTTCAGCAGGTTCTGCATCGGAAAATAAGAAACGAAAACACGGGAAAACGACAGAAAACTCTTCTTTTCAAAAAACCTTGTAATCTACTTAATAATAGGTAGTTACAACACCACCTGACCAAAACCTCGTTTTCATCAGTTTTCAATAGGCCTCAATTTGGGGGACAAAAATATTTGTTTTTGTCCCCCGTGT
>CALAUY010000170.1 GCA_937892015.1 uncultured Bacteroidales bacterium
GGCGTTCAGGCCCACCGACTTTCCCTGTCCCGTGGCACCGGCCACCAGGAGGTGGGGCGCCTTGGCCAGGTCGAACATGAACACCTCGTTTGTGATGGTCTTACCCATGGCGCAGGGCAGGTCCATCGTTGTCTCCTGGAACTTTCTGGAGTCGAGCACCGAGCGCATGGACACCACGTTTTTCTTCTCGTTAGGCACCTCGATGCCGATGGTGCCCTTGCCGGGGATGGGGGCGATGATACGTATGCCGACAGCCGAGAGCGACATCATGATATCGTTCTCGAGGTTCTGAATTTTAGCGATGCGCACGCCCGCTTTCGGCACGACCTCGTAGAGCGTCACGGTAGGGCCGACAGTCGCTTTGATGGACTCTATCTCAACACCGTAGTTGTGTAGCGTTGTGCTGATACGTGCGGCATTGGCGCGCTGCTCACCCTCATCGATTAGTGGTTTGTTCTCGTTGTCGTACACTTTCAGCAGGTTGAGCGAGGGGAACTGATAATGCGCCAACTCGGCGCGGGGGTCGTACGGACCTTGTGTCTTGAGGATATAGTCGGGGTCGTTTTCTAATATCGCCTCATCTTTGGGCGGCTCTATATCCAGCCCGGGGTGGGTGTCATCAGATGCGTCGTCATCGGTCGGTGCGTCGTCATCGGCAGGTATGTCGTCATCGGTTGGCACGTCCTGCTCGTCATCGAGGGTCGCCTCTTCTTCGGTTGTACTGATGACTAAATCGACCGAACCGTCGTCCTGCCCCTGCCCATCGCTCGACGAGTCGGCAGGGTCGGATGCTATGCTCCCCTGCATGTCGATGTCTATCACCACCGCGTCGTCTTCTATGCTCTCGTCCGCAGGTGTCTCCTCACGTTTTCGATGACGGAAGAGCCCTACCAACCACCTCCATCCGCGTTGGAGTAGCGGGATAGTACGGTCGCTTGCCAGCAGCAGGAAGATGAGCAGTGTCCCGATGAGCAGGATGAGCGTACCTATCCAGTTGAGGTTAGAGCACAACCATACAGCTATACTCTCGCCGTGACGGCCACCGAGACGGAAGAACAGGTCGATTGGCAACACGTAGTCGATGTAGCCGCATGCCACCGAACCCCAGATGAGGCAGAAGAGCGAACAGAAGAGCATCTTCCACCAATCGACACGAATGGCGCGGAGCAGTCCCAAACCGTAGATAGCGGTCATCGCAAGCATACTGATGAACGCAATACCGAAAGTGCCGTTGATGAAGAACTCACTCAAGCGAGCACCCGTCGCGCCACCGAAATTGCGAATCGTCAATTTCGCTGACGGGTCGGCCAGTGCCGATTGGTCGTAAGCTCCCGTGAAGAAATAACTCACGTATGAGATGAGCAAGTACAACGCGAGGCACAGCAACACCACTCCCGATATGATTCTGAAATTGTTGCTCTTCACGAACGCAACCACTTGACTCCATATCGCACGCACGTTGCTGTCCTCACGCGAGGCATTTTGCGCCCCACGCGACTGTTCCGGCTGTCTTTTACTTGGTCTCTTCGGCATAAATCATTCTTTTGTCTGTCGCTTCAGCTGTTTCTCGGTATATATCTCCTTATTTTTGTATATAACGCGCGCACGTGCGAACCCACGGCGTTTGGGGCTCTTGATGTACTCTCCCCTTTGGGACTCGTAATGTACGCACCCAAAAAGGGGGCTCGCATCGTTTGCGGCTGCAAAGTTACTGCTTTTTTTTGACATATGCAAGTTTTTGCGCAAAAAAAAATGAAAAAAGTGCGATTTGGGGTGTTTTTTTGTGTTGAGGGGTTACGGAGATGGTAGTAAGAGGGTCCAAGAAGGTATGGAGAAGTCCTCACCAGGTAACGATAAATGGATGACTCTATAGGGAGTGAAGAGGAGATATGGTGGGAAGATTGGAATAATCGGAATAATCGGAATGGTCGGAATAGTCGGAATAGTCGGTGTTGCGGAATGACGAGATATCGAATTTTCGAGGGGAATGGAGAGATGACGAGAAGATGGGAGTTTATTTGAACACGAATCACACGAATCGAACGAATAGGAAAGGTTATAGGTTAAAGAAAATCAAGAATTAGAGAATTAGAGAATGGTCGGACAAGTAAGATAATTCATCAATTCGCAAATTATTGATAGAAAAAATACTACTGTTGCGATAAAATATATACAAAAACCTATAAAACCCTTTGAATGCTTTAGAAGCAGAGCTACTTCACAAATTAAGAGTAAAACCTGCTTATAAGCAAGCTTACAGACAGCTTTTACTATCAATTTGCACCACTCTTCGAGTAAAAAGCACTCAAAGAAATAAACCCAAAAAGTCTCAATTCAAATCAAATCAAAAAGTATATTAAAAAAACAATTTTCGGAATTTCGGAAACGAAAATAGTAGATAAAATGCGGATATTCAGTAGATTAAGTGGAGTTAACAATTCCGAAATTCCGAAAATTGTATTTTTAATATAAATAGGTTTTATTAGAAATAGAGTAGAATATGAATTTCCGGTACAAGCAGTTCACGGAAAAGTAGGAAAAGACAGCAGGACGTACATGAGGACACGTTATGGTACGTTGAGTCAAATATATTTGGTTGAGCTCGTTTGTGCCGGCATATTTACTGAAGGAGCGACCTTCTATAGAGTAGGGATGCAAATGGGGGGAGAAAAAG
>CALAUY010000171.1 GCA_937892015.1 uncultured Bacteroidales bacterium
TAACGGCCGTCCACCGTATATTTCGGGTCGTATGCGTTCTTCACCCATTGACCCGCGTAACGCCCGTACAGCTCGGCGTTGACAGCCTCACGGACGAACGTCTCGTCTAACTCGTCGAGCAACCAATACTTGCCCGTAAAATCGACCATTGGTCGCGTCTCACCGCTCTTCGTCAGCATATATAGTGCCGGCACGCCCGCGGCATCTGCCACACGTTTGTCATCCGCGCCGAACGTGGGCGCTATATGCACGATACCCGTACCGTCCTCGGTGGTCACATAATCGCCCGCAATAACGCGGAAAGCGTCCGCTTTGCGGTTCGTGATTGCCCCGTCCGACACCTCAATGGGGTCAACCCACGGGAACAGCTGCTCGTAACGCAGTCCGACTAACTCAGCACCCTTGCAGCGTGCAAGAACCTCTATATCTGCTTTTTCGCCTGCATCTTGCTTGTCGGCGATACTGTTCAGCTCCTTGGCATACGCGCTGAGCCGTTCTTCTGCCAAGATATAGATGGCCTCCTCGTGCGTGTAGGGGTTCACGCCGCGCACAGCTACATAGTCTATCTTCGGACCTACACACAGGGCAGTGTTCGATGGTAGTGTCCATGGCGTGGTCGTCCATGCCAGAATATAGACGGGCAGGTCAAGAGTGAAGAGTTTTTCGATGTTTCGACCTTCTGAGGGGTTGGTGGGGGTAACCACGCGGAACTGCGCCGTGCATGTCGTGTCTTTCACGTCTCGGTAACACCCGGGTTGGTTCAACTCATGCGAACTCAACCCCGTGCCCGCTGCCGGCGAGTAGGGTTGGATGGTGTAACCCTTGTACAAGTACCCTTTCTCGTACAACTGCTTCAGGAGGTACCACAACGTCTCGATATACTTGTTGTCGTACGTGATATACGGATTATCCAAATCCACCCAGTACCCCATCTGTTTGGTTAGTGCCGTCCACTCTTTTGTGTATTTCATCACCTCGCTGCGGCACTGCGCATTGTACTCATCCACGGAGATTTTCTTGCCGATATCCTCTTTCGTGATTCCCAGTTTCTTCTCTACTCCCAGCTCCACGGGCAGTCCGTGCGTGTCCCAACCCGCCTTGCGGCGAACCTCGTAACCCTGCATCGTCTTGAAGCGGCAGAACGTGTCCTTGATAGTGCGGGCCAACACGTGATGAATGCCCGGCATGCCATTCGCCGAGGGAGGACCCTCGAAGAACAAGAAGGGCGTGTGCCCCTCACGCGTCGTCACACTCCGACGAAACAAGTCCGTCGATTCCCACTCTGCTAGCATCTCGCGTTGAACCTTCACGAGGTCCAACTTCCCATATTCTTTATATCTTTTCATGTTTAATATTTGGTCTCTTGTTCATCCTGTGGCCTTATGTTTCATTTCGGCGTGCAAAGTTACAACAATTTTTTGACATATGCAAATAAAATGCAAGAAAAAAGTAAAAAAAGTGCATTTTTAGCGGCAATTATCGTCGTGAATGTGCAGAGATGTATGCAAGAAAGGATAAGGGCGGTTGCAAAAAGTTGTGCAACCTTTGTGGAGAGAGGTGTCGCCAAAAAGGCACAAAAAGCGACGGAAAAATAACAAAATGTAACAAAAACGCAAAAAAATGCAACAAAAAAGACGTTTTTTCGTCAAAATATTTGCATAAATGAATAAAAAATTGTAATTTTGCAGCCTAATGAGATAAAATGATACAAATTTGCGTTTTTTAATTACAAGAAGATGAGAACTGATAAACAGTGGGAGAATAGTGATCCGGAGATTGTCTATTCCCGTTCGATTAAAGCAGGCAGGCGCATTTATTATGTTGATGTTAAGAGGGACCGCAATGATGACTTGTTTATCTGCATTACTGAGAGCAAACGAACCGCCAAAGGAGAGAGTGAGACACCATCGTTTGAGAAGCACAAGGTGTTCCTCTACAAAGAAGACTTCAGTCATTTTATTGAGGGGCTGGAGGATGCCGTCAACTATGTGAAGGCAGAGTTGGGTGAGATAGAGGAGCGCCAAGAGTGGACTCCGGAGTCGGCACCCGAAAACAGCGAGACCGAAGAGAGCCCCGAAGCTCCCGCAGAGTCAGCTCAAGACGAACAGTCCGATGAACAGCCCAAACGCAGAGGCTTGTTCGGGCGAATCATGAAATAAAGGTATCAGTCCGCATACAGCGCACAATAGTGGGGCTGCATGTACACCACTCCTATCGGAGGGCGCGATAGATGCCGCCCGGGAGTGAACGAACCAAACCGCGTAATTCCATTTGAAAGAGCAAAGAAGAAGTGGCGGCATAAGGCAGACGTGTCTCAGCGACTAATGAGTTGACATGTATGCCCTCGTTGTTAGTGTGCAGTATGTCGAGCAACATCTGCTCCTCGGGTATCAGTTCGACAAAGAGTTGGTCGAGTGCAGTCTGATAGCCGTCATCGCCCGCTTTCTTGGGTTTCCATCGCATGGCGGCAATCAGGTCGTCTGCACACTCGATGAGCTGCGCTTGGCTGTGTTTGATTAGTCGGTTGCACCCTGCCGACTGCTGGTCGTTCGGCCGTCCCGGATAAGCGAACACGTCGCGGTTGTAGGTGAAAGCAATGTCGGCAGTAATGAGCGAACCGCCCTTGTCGCGACTCTCCACCACCACTACAGCGTCAGCCATGCCGGCGATGATGCGGTTACGTGCCACGAAATTCGGGCCAACGGGTTCTGTTTCGCTCATGTACTCGGTCAGGATGCCCCCATTCTCGAGCGCCTCTATCGCCACTTGGCGGTGCATGTAGGGGTAGATGCGGTCCAGTCCATGACCCGGGATGATGATTGTAGGGATGCCGAGTTCCAACGCAGTCCGGTGTGCCGTCACGTCGATACCATATGCAAGGCCACTCACTATCGTCACGTCGGGGATTTGCTCTGCCAGACCCGTCACCAACTCGCGGCACAACTGACGACCGCGGTCCGATGGTGAGCGTGTACCCACAACCGACACGAACTTGCCCGTGTTAGGGCTCAGATTGCCCTTGCCAAAGAGCAGCAATGGGCAGTCAGGACACTGCGCCAAGCGTTGTGGGTAGTCGTCCTCATCGAACGAGTACACCCGCAGGCGGTGCTTTTGGATGAAGTCCAACTCCTTGTCCGCACGCTCCAATGCCGCACGGCAGCCCTCGGGGGACGGGGTGCTCGACAAGAACGCCGCGGCCGAACCGTAGTGCTTAATGATGTCCTTTGCACGACGCTGTCCCACCCCCGGCAGAAGAGGCAACGCCAACAACGCACGCAATGCAGATATGTCTTCAATCGGATTCATGTTCGCATTTTTTGACCTATAGACCGCAATTTTTGACCTATAGACCATGGTTTTTTGACCTTTTGGACCGTAGTTTTTTGACCTTTTGGCCACAGTTTTTTGACCTTAGAGCCGGATAATTTCCGTTTCCGACTGCAAAATTACTGCTTTTTTCTGATATATGCAAGTAAAATCGTAA